>NZ_RJVR01000193.1 GCF_003999195.1 Streptomyces soli | reverse complement strand
CCAACAGCAAGAGGATCGTGCAAGAACGCGCGAGTTTCGTGAAAGGTCCGGCGCTCCTGGTCTTCTGAGTCAGGAATTCCGTCAGGCACTGGCGAGGCGTTCGAGGATCTCGCGGTGTTGGTCCAGACGTAGGGCTTGGATCGGCATTCCATGCGACACGGTCCCACGCGGCGACGGCCGCGGCGGCTACCGAGAGCTTTGGCACTCTGGACGTCATGGTGAACAACGCCGGCTACGCCACCAGCGCGGGGATCGAGGACATCCCGGATGCCGCTAGCAGTCATTGTCGTCTTCCTTGCCGATCGTGTGGGCTGGGGTCAACGGGTACGGATGTCGAGGTGCCCGTATTGCTCACCGCGGACCCGGTCCGCGGCGAACATCTCGTTCAGGACGGCGACGTCATCAGCGCTCAGCGGCACTGACGACGCGGGCGGCGGCTACCTGCTGAGCGGACCGATCCGGTGGCCATCCAACCTCTACCCCGATGCGCTGCTCATCACGGGGCGTGTACCGACAAGGGCGACAAGATCATCGTCGCCCTGCCCTTGGCGGGCAGTCCTTCCCCCCGCTTGCGCTGGGGAGCACCACCTCGTCGTTCCTGTACCTGACCGACGTCCGGGTCAGTGCCGACCAGGTACTAACTTCGAGACCTTCCTGACCTCGGTCCGGCCCAGCTTCCTCGTGCTGCAGACGGCAATGTGCCTGGGCTTGGCCCGTCCCTGCCTTATCAACGCGCGGGCATCCCTGGCGGGTGTCGCCTCGGTGTTCATTACCGAGGTGGAAGCCATGGCCGGCAAGCTGGCGCTGATCAACGCGGCGATGACGAAGACAGCGCACAGTGTCGGAGGACCGATCCCGCCGACCCGCGCGGAACTGCTCGCCATGCGTCTGACCGCAGCAGATGTCGCCACCGGCGCGGCGGCGCTGGAGGCGAAGACCGCCGGTGGCAAGGGGTACATCAGCAGTTCGGGGATGAGCCGTCGCTATCGCGAAGCCGCCTTCATCCGTGCAATCCCCCTCCGAGTCACAGCTTCGCTGGGAGCTGGCCTCATGCGGGCAGTGATCGGCGAGCAGACCCCGTCGGGATCACGATGCTGACCCACGCCCGTTCACCCGCGAGGCACCTGAGCGCCCCACTCACCCGGCATCGCGCGCGCAGAGGCCCGGGGCAGGCTCAGCGGACTACGAGCGTATGCTCCTGCGCCGGGACCAGCTCGCCGATAATCGGCGCGCCGGGAACCTCGCCCGCCACGAGCAGTCCGCCGGAGGTCTGCGCGTCGGCCAGCAGCAGCCGTGTCTCCACGTCCGCGGTGCCGAAGTCTGTGTACGGGGCAACCCAGGCAATGTTGCGGTGCGTGCCGCCGCTGACGTAGCCGCCCCGGGCCGCCTCCCGAGCGCCGGCCAGGTACGGAACGGCCGCCGCGTCGATGACGGCGGTGACCCCTGAGGCGCGGGCCAGCTTGTAGAGGTGCCCGAGCAGGCCGAACCCGGTGACGTCTGTGGCGCACACGGCGCCGGCGCGCAGAGCGGCGGCGGCGGCGTCCCGGTTGAGTTGCGTCATGGCCGCCACCGCGTGCTCGAACACCTCGCCCGTCGCCTTGTGCCGGTTGTTCAGCACGCCGACGCCGAGCGGCTTGGTAAGCGACAGCGGCATCCCCGGCCGGCCGCGGTCGTTGCGCAGCAGCCGGTCCGGATCGGCGATCCCGGTGACCGCCATCCCGTACTTGGGCTCGGCGTCGTCGACGCTGTGGCCGCCGGCCACGTGGCAGCCTGCCTGGGAGGCGATGTCCAGGCCGCCGCGGAGCACCTCCCTGGCCAGGTCGAACGGCAACACGTCACGAGGCCATGCCAGCAGGTTCACCGCCACCACTGGCTGCCCGCCCATCGCGTACACGTCTGACAGGGCGTTGGCCGCGGCGATCCGGCCCCAGTCGTACGGGTCGTCCACCACGGGTGTGAAGAAGTCGGCGGTTGCCACGACAGCGCCTACAGCGCCGGGGCCTGCGCCGGGCAACCGGACGACTGCCGCGTCGTCGCCGCTGTCCAGACCGACCAGCAACTCCGGGGCGCCGGGCAACGGCGTGCCGGTCAAGCCAGCCACCACTTCCTCCAGCTCGCCGGGCGGGATCTTGCACGCGCAGCCGCCGCCGCGCGCGTACTGGGTGAGGCGGACGGGCTCCACTCGGGACTCCGTGATATTCATCCTTTTTCCTTTTTATTCTCGTCCGTTCGGGGACGGTTTCCGCGACACGCCGTGTGCTTGGGCGGGTGGGCCTGGCTGCCGCGCTTCGATGAGGGTCCGCCCGGGTTTACCGCTCTTCTGTCGGCTACGAGCTCGCCTGGCGTGGAGGCGTAGGGGTGCCTGGTGGCCCTCCCGGTCTTCAAAACCGAGGTGTCCGAGGATCTCGGACAGGCGGGTTCGATTCCCGTCCGCCTCCGCTCGCCTGCTGTGCCTGGCAGCGCCGCCGGGTGTCGTCCACCCGGACGGTCCAGCCCCGCTTGTCCAGGTACTCCAGCAGCGGGAGGGCGGTCCGCCGTGTGGTATCCAGAGCCCGGCGGGCCTCGCTGACGGTGAAGGGCTGGTCCAGCCGGGCGAGGACCTCGGCTGCCCGAGCGTCGGCCTCCGGCAGCAGTACGACTCCGTCCGTGATCTTCAGCACGGCGCCGGCTGCCGTCGCGGCGGCGAGCAGTTTCGGTGTCAGGCCGAGTTCGGCCAGACGGTCGGCTTCCGGAGCCCGGAAAGGCGCACGGGCCAGTTCGCGGCGCACGGCGTCGACGGCCGCCCGAACGTGCGGTGGAAGCTCGGGCCGGGCGGCGCTGCCGTAGAGCCTGCCGTCCCGCTGCCGTAGCAGGGGCTTCTCACCGGTGGCGATCAGCGCCTCGACCAGTCTGCGGTCGGGCAGGCCCAGGGCTCGTCGCGCGGCCTCGACGGGCATGCCGGGGTCCATGGGGTGCGCGGCCGCGTGGGTCTCGACGGCCGTCGCCAGCCGGCGGCCCAGCTCCGCCCAGTGGTCCGGGTCGGCGAGCCAGTCCGCGGTCACGGGTTCCACAGGGTCCGGCACGCCCATGGCGAGCAGTTCCTCCCGACGGATCAGGCCGCGGCGGCGCAACTCGTCCCCGCCGTCGGGAGTGCCGGTCATGGCCGCCAGTTCGCGGGCCCGGGCCGCGGCCGCGCCGCGGCGGGTCAGCCGCGGTGGACGGACGTCGAGGACGGTGACGCCGGCCGGGACCCGATGCTGTCCCGGGTCCCGCAGTAGCGCGGTGTCGCCGATCCGCAGCGGCAGCGGCCGGGCCAGCGACAGCCGTGCGGTGTCCTGGCCCAGCGGCCGCACGGTGACCGGGACGGCGGCGGAACCGGCGTGCAGGGTCAGCTGCCGCGGCAGGTCGGCCGACGGGGCACCGCGCAGGCGGACGTCGATCACGTCGGCGGCGAGCCAGCGACCGGGCGCCAGCAGTGCGTCGCCGCGACTGAGAGACTTCGCGGCGGCTCCGTGTACGTTCACAGCGACGCGGGCGACGGCGCTCACCGCGTCCTTGTTCTCCTGGAGGGTCTGCAGGCCCCGCACCCTCAGTTGACTCGCGTCTGCGGTGAGCGTGAGACGGTCACCGATCCGAAGGGCGCCCGCGCCGAGCGTTCCAGTCACCACTGTGCCTCGCCCCCGGACCGTGAAGGCACGGTCTACCCACAGCCGTACGTCGGCCGTGCTATCGGGGTCGGGCAGTTCTTGGACCAGCCGGACCAGCGCTTCGCGCAGCTCATCGAGTCCCGCGCCGGTGACCGCGCTGACCGCTACGGCCTCGACCCCGCCCAGCGAAGTGGCGGCGAGCCGGTTCAGCGCGTCGTCGCGGGCGGGTTCCGGATCCGCCAGGTCGGTGCGTGTGACGACGAGTAAGCCGTGCCGCACTCCCAAGGCGTCCACGATCGCAAGGTGTTCCTCCGACTGAGGCTGCCAGCCCTGGTCCGCGGCGACCACCAGCAGCACGGCCGGCACGGGGCCGACGCCTGCCAGCATGTTCCCCACCAGCCGTTCATGGCCGGGTACGTCCACGAAGGCCACCTGCTCCCCGCCGGGCGACAGCCGCGTCCACGCGAATCCCAGGTCGAGGGTGAGTCCGCGTCGGCGTTCTTCGGTCCAGCGGTCGGGCTCCATGCCGGTGAGGGCACGGACCAGCGTGGACTTTCCATGGTCGACGTGCCCGGCTGTCGCGACGACGTGCATCTGCGCTCACCTCCCCGGACCAGCGGTTGTGTCGACCGACCGGACGGCCGCCACAACCACCTGGTCGAGTTGGCGAGGCACCGTACGCAGGTCGAGCAGGCATCGTCCGCCCTCGACGCGGCCCATCACGGCGGGCGTCGCACACCGCAACCGCGCGGCATACGACTCGGGCAGCGAGAGGGCCGCGCTGGGCAGCGTCACGCCCGGAGCGCCCCCACCGCCGACCGCTGCCTCGCTGTCCACTGCTCGTGCGTCAAGTCTCGTATCGCGCAACTCGGTGGCGAGCCGCTCGGCTCGTTCCCGCAGATCACGTACGTCGGCGTGCAGTGCCGCGTGCGTGGGGGTCGCGGGTCCGCGCACGGTGGCCTCCAGAGCGGCAAGCGTCACCTTGTCCACCCGCAGCGCGCGGGCCAGCGGATGACGGTTCAGCCGCCGTACGATCTCCGCGCGCCCGAGGACGATGCCGCATTGCGGTCCGCCGAGGAGCTTGTCGCCGCTGGCGGTCACGAGGGAGGCGCCGGCACGCAGCCAGCTGGTGGTGTCCGGCTCGCCGGGCAACACCGCGTCCGGTCGCAGGAGACCGGACCCGATGTCGGCGACGACCGGAACACCGAGTTCGGACAGCTCGGCGACGCTCGCCGAGCACGTGAATCCGGTGACGCGGAAGTTGGACGGGTGGACCTTCAGCAGAAAACCGGTTTCCGGGCCGACCGCCTGCGCGTAGTCCCCGGCAACGGTTCTGTTGGTGGTACCCACCTCGCGCAGCCGAGCCCCGGTCGACACCAGCAGGTCCGGGAGGCGGAAGCCGTCGCCGATCTCCACCATCTCGCCCCTGCTGACGATGATCTCCTTCCCGGCCGCCAGCGCCGTCGCGGCCAGGACCAGAGCCGCCGCACCGTTGTTCACCACGTGAGCTGCCTCCGCAGCCGGCACCCGCTCAAGCAGAGCCGCCAGTGCCGTCCGGCCACGCCGGGACCGCGCCCCGGTGGCCAGGTCCAGTTCGACGTCGGTGTGCCCGCAGGCGGCGAGCACCGCCTCCTGGGCGGCCCCGGACAGCGACGCCCGACCCAGGTTCGTATGCAGGAGTACCCCGGTCGCGTTGATGACCGGCCGCTGACCCGCCGCGGTCTGCGGTAGGGCCGCAACCGCCGCGTCCGCGACGGACGCGGCGGGGATCTCACCGGCCCGCGCCCGCTCCTGAGCCCCCCCGACGACCGACTTCACCAGATCGGCCCCCAGCCGCTCGACAGCGGCCGCAAGACGGGGATCACCGAGCACCACGTCAGTCCGGACAATGTGACGCCGCGGGTCCTCGCCGGACCCTGTACCGCTCGCGCTGTTGCCCGCATACGGGCGCCCTCGCCGCGGCGTAGGTCCGTCCTGGTGATCCATGGGTGGCCTCCCCGGGAGTGCGGCCGGTCCGTCCTGGCCCTGCGCAGCATCATGCGGTGCTCGCTTCGGCAGCGTGTATCGGACAGCGGCGAGCCCGCGTGCCATCACCCGGACGGACTACCGCGAATCCTGGTACTGCCATCGCGGTCACGGGACCTGGCCTCGGCCTTCGCAGCGGCTGGGGCGGACGCGGATCCGGCCGCCTCGTCGCCACGACGACCAGTGCGGATGGCGGATGGGAATGCGGCGCCAGGGATGGAAAACCCAGGTGGATGAGGCGGTGCATCTCGGGACGAAGAGGGGTATCGGGCCCGGGCCGCGGCCCCCTTTTGCCAAGTCCTGTGCCCCGATCGCGGCGGGGGCGGCGAGGGCCGCAATGGGCGGGGTGATGATCCATTACCAGGCGAGTTCCCCGAACTTGCGGGCGGCCCCCCGGCCGGTAGCGTCGAGAGGAGGTAGGGCCACCGCACAAAGGAGCCGGCGGATGGGCGTGAAACGGTGGATCGAGGCGTGGCCGGTGTACCGGCAGCTCACCGGGACGGACCCGCTGGGCCGCGGCAAGGCGCCCCAGTCGAAGCGCTCGGCCGGCCTCGGGTCCCGGACGGAGAGCGCCGACCGGGTGGTGAACTCGGTGTGCCCCTACTGCGCGGTGGGCTGCGCGCAGCGAGTCTACGTGAAGGACGAGAAGGTCATCCAGATCGAGGGCAACTCCGACAGCCCGATCTCCCGCGGCCGGCTGTGCCCGAAGGGCTCCGCCAGCAAGCAGCTCGTCACCGGCCCGCACCGTGAGCAGCGGGTGCTCTACCGACCGTCCTACGGCACCGCGTGGCAGGAACTGGACCTGGACACGGCCATGGACATGGTCACCGACCGGGTCCTGGACGCCCGGCGCCGGGGGTGGCAGGACACCGACGAGCAGGGCAGGAAACTGCGCCGGACCATGGGCCTGGCGAGCCTCGGCGGCGCCACGCTGGACAACGAGGAGAACTACCTCATCAAGAAGTTGTTCACAGCCATGGGCGCATTGCAGATCGAGAACCAGGCGCGTATTTGACACTCCGCCACGGTTCCCGGTCTGGGAGCCTCGTTCGGACGTGGCGGTGCCACCGACTACCTGCAGGACCTGGTCAACACCGACTGCATCATCATCATGGGCTCGAACATGGCCGAGGCCCATCCGGTGGGCTTCCAGTGGGTGACCGAGGCCAAGGAGCGCGGCGCCCGGGTCATCCACATCGACCCACGATTCACGCGGACCAGCGCACACGCGGACCAGCACGTCACGGTGCGGGCCGGCACGGACATCGCGTTCCTCGGCGCCGTGATCAACCACATCCTCGCCAACAACCTGGACTTCCGGGAGTACGTGACGGCGTACACCAACGCGTCGTTCCTGCTGAACGAGCAGTACCAGGACGCCGAGGACCTGGACGGGCTGTTCAGCGGGTACGACCCGCACACCGCCGCGTACGACGCGTCGAGCTGGTCGTACGCGAGCGTGCCGACGGCGCAGCGGCCTGGCGGCCATGCGAAGGAGACCTCCGAGCCCTACCAGCACGGTGCCGCGGGCCCGTTCGTCGAGCGGCCCACCGGTGAGATCGAGGCCGACCCGACCCTGGAGCATCCGCGCTGCGTGTTCCAGGTGCTCAAGCGGCACTTCTCCCGCTACACCCCGGAGATGGTGGAGCGGATCTGCGGAGTGCCCCAGGATCTGTTCCTGCAGGTGTGCCGGGCCTGGACGGAGAACTCCGGCAGGGAGCGCACCACCGCGCTGGTCTACAGCGTCGGCTGGACCCAGCACTCCGTCGGCGCCCAGTACATCCGGGCCGGCTCGATCATCCAGCTTCTGCTGGGCAACATCGGCCGTCCCGGCGGCGGGATCTACGCGCTGCGCGGGCACGCCAGCATCCAGGGCTCGACGGACGTGCCCACCCTGTTCAACCTGCTGCCCGGGTACCTGCCCATGCCCGACGTCGCCCACGAGAACCTGGCCGATTACCTGGACGGCGTCCGCGGCCGACGGCAGAAGGGGTTCTGGGGCGACGCCGACGCCCTACACGGTCTCGCTGCTGAAGGAGTACTGGGGCGACGCGGCGACGGCGGAGAACGACTACTGCTTCGACTACATGCCGCGCATCAACGGCGACCACGGCACCTACCGCACTGTGATGGACATGGTCGACGGGAACAAGGTCTTCGGCTACTTCCTGCTCGGTCAGAACCCCGCGGTCGGCTCGGCCCACGGCCGCCTGCAGCGCCTCGGCATGGCGAACCTGGACTGGCTGGTCGTCCGCGACCTCACCATGATCGAGAGCGCCACGTTCTGGAAGGACGCGCCGGAGATCGAGACCGGTGAGATCGTCACCGAGCAATGCCGCACGGAGGTGTTCTTCTTCCCCGCCGCGTCGCACGTGGAGAAGGCCGGCACCTTCACGCAGACGCAGCGGATGCTGCAGTGGCGGGACCAGGCCGTGGAACCGTCCGGGGACCAGCGCTCCGAACTGTGGTTCTTCCACCAGCTCGGCGTGCGGCTGAAGGAGCGGCTGGCGGACTCGACCGACGAGCGCGACCGCCCGATCCTCGATCTGGCCTGGGACTACGAGACGGAGGGCGACGAGCCGTCCCCCTCGGACGTGCTGCGCCACATCAACGGCATCGACCTGCGCACGGGCCGCACCGTCGACGGCTACCTCGACCTCAAGGCCGACGGCAGCACGGCGTGCGGCTGCTGGATCTACAGCGGGGTGTACGCGGGCGAGACCAACCAGGCCCGCCGCCGCACGCCCCGCTTCGAGATGGGACCGTACGACGCCGAGTGGGGCTGGACCTGGCCGCTCAACCGCCGGGTGCTGTACAACCGCGCCTCGGCCGACCCGGACGGGCGGCCCTGGAGCGAGCAGAAGAAGCTGGTCTGGTGGGACGAGGAGGCCGGCGAGTGGACCGGTAACGACACCCCGGACTTCGAGCGGAACAAACCGCCGCATTACCGGCCCCCCGAGGGGGCGTCGGGCCCGGAGGCGCTCGGCGGCAGCGACGCGTTCATCATGATGCGCGACGGGAAGGCCTGGCTGTTCGCCCCGGCGGGGCTGGCGGACGGCCCGCTCCCCACGCACTACGAGCCGCACGAGTCGCCCATGCGCAACCTGCTCTACGGCCAGCAGGGCAACCCGGTGCGGAAGGTGTACGGGCGCCCGGACAACCCGTCCAACCCGGCACCCCCCGAGGCGCACAGCGCGGTGTTCCCCTACGTGTTCACCGCGGCGCGGCTGACCGAGCACCACACCGCGGGCGCCATGAGCCGGCAACTGCCGTACCTGGCGGAGCTCCAGCCGGAGCTGTTCGTGGAGGTGTCGCCGGAGCTCGCGGCCGAACGCGGGCTGCGACACCTGGACTGGGCGCATGTGATCACCAGCCGGACCGCGGTCGAGGCGCGCGTCGTCGTCACCGACCGGATGGCGCCGCTGCGCCTCGACGGACGCATCATCCACCAGGTCTGGATGCCCTACCACTGGGGCTCGACGGGGCTCACCAAGGGCGACGTGGTCAACGACCTGATCGGCGTGGTGTGCGACCCGAACGTGTTCATCCAGGAGAGCAAGGTGCTGACCTGCGACGTGCGGCCCGGGCGCCGGCCGCGGGGTCCCGCCCTGCTCGACTACGTCGCCCACTACCGCCGCCGGGCCGGCATCACAACGGAGACCGGCACCCGCATCGCGACAGCGGGCGGCCACACCCTGCGGGCGCACACCGAACCGGAACCGCCGGAGGAGCCGACATGACACGCGACAACAGCTTCTACGGGCCGCTCGCGGACCCCGCCGGGGACGCCGGCCACCGCGACCACCCGCCCCGGGTGGGCTTCTTCACCGACACCTCCGTGTGCATCGGCTGCAAGGCGTGCGAGGTGGCCTGCAAGGAGTGGAACGCCATCCCCGAGGACGGCATCGACCTGCTGGGCATGTCGTTCGACAACACCGGGATGCTGGGCGCCAGTTCGTGGCGACACGTCGCGTTCATCGAGCAGCAGCGCCCACTGGGCCGGCAGGACGCGGGCCTGTCCGAACTCCCCGTCGGCCCCAGCAGCGTCGACGGCACGACCGAAGTGGTGGCCGACGCCCTGGAGGTCGCCAAACGGGGCGGCGGCGACCTCGGCACCGCGCCCGTGGACCTGGGGTTCCCGTCCTTCGACCTGCCCGGGGCCGGCAACGGCGCCGAGAACCGCACCCAGTTCCGGTGGCTGATGTCCTCCGACGTGTGCAAGCACTGCACGCACGCCGGGTGCCTGGACGTGTGCCCCACCGGGGCCCTGTTCCGCACCGAGTTCGGGACCGTGGTGGTGCAGCCCGACATCTGCAACGGCTGCGGTTACTGCGTGTCCGGCTGCCCCTACGGCGTCATCGACCGGCGGCCCGACGACGGACGCGCCTGGAAGTGCACCATGTGCTACGACCGGCTGCGCGACGGCCTGGAACCGGCCTGTGCCAAAGCCTGTCCGACGGACTCCATCCAGTTCGGCCCGCTGGACGAACTGCGTGAGCGCGCCGACCGGCGCCTGGCGAAACTGCACGAGGCCGGGGTGACAGAGGCCCAGCTGTACGGCCGCGACCCCGACGACGGTGTGGGCGGCGACGGCGCGTTCTTCCTGCTGCTGGACGACCCGGAGGTGTACGGGTTCCCGCCCGACCCGATCGTGCCCACCCGTGACCTGATGTCGACGTGGAAGTACGTGGGCACGGCCGCGTCGGCGATGCTGGTCGCCTCTGCCGCGGTCTTCCTGCGCGGGGGGCGGCGATGAGCAGCGACGAGGCGATCCCCCGCGACGAACGCGGCTCCCGTCGTGGTCGCGGCCACGGGCGGGGCCGGGGCCGCGACCACGACGGGAGCCGCGAGCAGCCCATGGTGCCGCGCGCCGACTTCCGCTCCTACTACGGACGGCCAGTGCTGAAGCCACCGGTATGGGAGTGGAAGATCCCGGCGTATCTCTTCACCGGCGGCCTGTCGGCCGGCGCGGCCCTGCTGGGGGCCGGCGCCGACCTGACGCGGCGCCCGGAACTGCGTCGGGCGAGCCGCATCGGTGGCTTCGGCGCCCTGCTCGTCAGCATGTACCTGCTGGTCGCGGACCTCGGGCGGCCCGAGCGCTTCCACCACATGCTGCGGGTCGCCAAGCCCACCTCCCCTATGTCGGTGGGCACCTGGATCCTCGTCGCCTACGGTCCCGGCAGCGCGCTGGCGGCCACGGCCGAAGTGCTGCCCGCCGCCGTACGCGCCACCCTGCCCGGCCGGCTGCTGCGGGCGGCGGCGCGCCCGGCCGGACTGTCCGCGGCCCTCTTCGCTCCAGGGGTCGCGTCGTACACGGCGGCGCTGCTCTCCCAGACGGCGGTACCCGCCTGGCACGGCGCCCGTCAGGAACTGCCGTTCGTGTTCACCGGCTCCGCCGCGGCCAGCGGCGGAGCCCTCGGCATGCTGGTGGCGCCGGTGGCCGAGGCGGGCCCCGCCCGGCGACTCGCCGCGATCGGCGCGGCGGCCGAGATCGTTGCGTCCCGGCTGATCGACCGGCGGCCCGGCCTGGTGACCAAGGCGTACACCACCGGGCGGGCACACCGTCTGCGCCGAGCGTCGGAGTACCTCACGCTGGGCGGAGCGGTCGCCGCGGTGTCCGTCGCCCGACGCAGCCGACTGGCCGCGGCTGCGGCCGGGCTGGCGCTGCTCGCCGGCAGCGCCCTACAGCGCTTCGGCACGTTCGAAGCGGGGGTCGCGTCCACAAAGGATCCCGCCTATGTCGTAGTGCCGCAGCGTGAACGCCTGGAGGCCGCAGACAGCGAGCGACGCGGATCGTGACGTTGGGCCTCCCCTAGAGGGCGGCCTGCCTCCACTTTCGGGCGACCAACTGCTGGTGCCAGGTCAGCAGGGTCGTGGGGATCACCGCGAACACCAGGTGCCAGTGCTCGCGCGGGACCAGCCGGGACAGGACGGCGAGCCATATCCGGTCCGCAGGCTCATAGCGAACCCGCGCAATCTGACGGCGCAGCACCGCGTTCTCATGCCGCAACGCCAACACCTCCGCATCCTTGGCCGCCCGGCAGCGCAACACGGCACCGGGCAGAATGATCAAGTTGCGAACCAGGGCGGTGACGATGGACAGCGGCGGCGTCGAAGGATCGTCCCAGACACTGGCGCTGGTGCCCGTCACCCGATACCGCCCCCGAGGCAGCAAGATCCCCAGTCCCCGGCGCTGACCTGCAAGAACACAGCCTGACGGCAGATTCCGTGGATAGCCCGTTGCGGTGTGAGCCGCACGTCACCGGCCTTTAGGCGGGCCCGGCGCCTGCGCCGGATGCGGCGTTACTCTTCCCGCCCGGGGTCGCCGAGCTCGCCGTTTGCGGCGGCGACCTGCGCCTTTCGTCCCTGTATGCCGCCCTTTTTTCGCCCTCGGCGGCGGGCCGCAGCCTCCGCATTCCGTCGCGGTCTCCTTGCCGTAGCAGGTCCCGCAGAGGGGGCCCGTCAGGGCCTCTGGCGTTGATCCACATGCGGTGGTGGCACAGCCACGCCTCCTGCGGATTTACCTCGTGGGCAAAATTCTTGCCTCACAGGTGAAAGAAGTATGCACTGAAGACATGGTAGCCAGCACTCCGCCCCGCCCCCCGACCGCGCCGCCGAGGCAGGCCGGGAGGTGGCAGGGCTGGGCGCACGGCTGCGTGAGCAGCGCCGCGGCAGCGGGTTCACCCTGGAGGCCGCTGCGGCCCGGGTGGGACTCTCGCCCGCCTACCTATCCCGGCTGGAGACCAAGCGGCGGCAACCCTCACTCCCGGTCCTGCTGGGCCCTCCCGCCCCGGTACCCAGGACGTCGGCAAGTCCACCGGCCGCTGCTCCGCAAGCAAAGATCCATCCTCTGCCCACCCCCTTCGGAAAACGTGCTGCGGCGCTGCCCACGCCGACCTACTCGGCGGCCACGTGAAAAAAGCACGATGTCTGACACCATCACCACTCTCGCCGGGATCGACGCACAGGGCCTGGCACAGATGGCGGAGAACGCCAAGGCGGACTCTTCGGTGGGCAAGAAGACGCTCAAGGCCGTCACGACCTGCGAAGGCGGTTTCCGCAACCTCACCCAGGTCCGCACGCTGGCGCCGGTGCTCGTGTCCGAGCCCTGCCATCTTCTGGGTGACGACGCCGCCCCCAACCCCTCCGAGATGGCCCTGGCCGCACTGGGTTCTTGCATCTCCGTGGGCCTGCTCGCCAACGCGACGGCCCAGGGAGTCACTCTGAGCAAGATCGAGGTCGCCATGGAGGGAGACATCGACATCTCCGCGGTCTGGGGCGTCGGCGACAGCGCTGAGAACAAGGTGCCCGGGTTCACTGCCGTCCGCTGCGCCATCACGCTCGCCGGTGACGCCGACGCGGCCACGCTCCAGGAGATCAAGAACAACGCGATGGTGTGGTCACCAGTGGTCAACACCTTCGCTCGCCCCGTCGAGTTGAGCTCGACGTTCACCATCGGCTGACCGGGGCACGTCCTGCCTGCCGCTATGGGGCCGGAGATATTCACAGTCCCTTACATCCACGACCGGAGGAACCCAGATGAGTAGCGACCAACTGCACAATCTCGGTAACAACGCACAGCGTGGCCCTATGACCACATCGATGAGCGCCCAGACCGCGACGGCAGCTCCTTCCGCAACCGACCGCAACGTCGTCAACCCCACCCCCGCGGAGCTGATGGAGGACAGGGCCGGCCTGACGGACGATGTCCGGGGCAGGCAGCGGCGGTACATCATTACCATGTCGGTGCGCACGGTCTCGTTCATCCTCTTCGTCGCTCTGTGGAACGTGTCGCGGCCGCTGGCCTGGATCGCACTGACTCTGGCACTGTTGCTGCCGTACGTCGCGGTGGTGATCGCCAACGCGGGCCGGGAGAACGCGCCGAAGCTCCCGTCGACCTTCATTCACCCGCCAGTACAGCCGATGCTGGGGCACGGCGAGGACGAAGCGGGGCGGCGACATCGATTCCGGCCAGCAGTTGGTCACGGTGGTCCGCAAGGGCTCGCAGGCCGTGCAGCAACTTCCTGCCTCTCCCAATGAGGAAGTTTCATCGTGATTCGTGCAGGTCGTCGGCCCTGGCGTGACCAACAGTTGGAGTGCTCGCGCATGTCGCGATCATGATCGCGTCGGGGAG
>NZ_RJVR01000338.1 GCF_003999195.1 Streptomyces soli | reverse complement strand
ATAGGCCCCGGCGCAGGCCTCGGCATAGGCCGCCGCGAGGCGCGCGCCGACCGCCGCTGTGCCGAAGCGGCGCCGGGCCTCGGCGGCGAGGGCGTCGGGCCGGTGGTACGGGAGGGCCGCGGCGGCCTGGACGAGGGCGGGGGCGTCGGCCCCGACGACGGGGGTGCCGCAGCAGAGCGCGTCGAGGGCGGTGAGGTCCCAGGCCCGGGCGGTGGCGAACAGGTCGGCGTGGGCGAGGTCGTGGAGCAGGGCCGCGCGGCCGCGCGGTCCCGGGAGTTCGCCGATGACGTGGAGCTGCAGCCGGACGTCCTTCGCGTGGGCCTCGGCGAAGGCGTGCACCAGGGCGTCCCAGTCCTCGGTTCCACCGGTCACCGCGACCCGTACGGGGTCCTGGCGGATCCGGGCCCGCGCCGGCACCCGCGGCAGTGCCTCGGCGTCGACGGGGTGCGGCAGGGCGAGCACAGCGGCCGCCGACTCGTGGAGGCGGCCGGCTCGGCGCCTGGCGAGGCGGCCCGTGAGCGGCGGGCCGCCGGTGCTGAGGACGTACGGGATCCGGGCGGCCCCGGCCAGCCACGGCACCGGCACGTCGCTGCAGGGCGCATGGGCGTGCAGCACGTGGAGGCGGCCGCATTCGGCGGCCTCCATCCGGAGCAGGGCCATGACGCGGCGCGCGGTGAGGTGCCGGCCGACACCGGTCACCACCTCGTACCGGTGGGGCAGCTCGGGGTCACGGCCTACGTACGGCAGGCCGGGAACGGGGGGCAGGGACAGCTCCGGTACGGAGGCGATGCCGACCACGTCCGCGACGGTGCCGGCGGCCTTGAGCCAGTCCTCCGGGCGCCGGGGACCTGCGGGGCCGAACAGCATGGCTACGCGCATGGGCAACTGTTGCACACGAATACGGCACGTAAGGGGCGTTCGGGAGTTTCCGTGCCACTCGTGAGGGTGACGTCGTGGTCGTGTGGATTCGTGGTGACCGAGGTGGCGCCGGGTTGACACAAGGCCACCTCGGGGGGTCGCGCCACGGGGTAAGTCGCCGGATGAGGAGGCTTTTACGCGATCGAAACCACTCGTGACGACCGTTTTTAGTTGATTCGCTCAGATTGAGGATCAGCCGTCACTCGCCGCTCATGAAATGACCTACTAATCACTCTCCCCAACCAGCACATCGTGGGCTTAACTTATGGGCTATGACCTCCCCCCGCGGCTCTTACGGCGGTGGCTACTACACGTCACCGTTCTTCCCGGACACCCCCATCTACGACAGCCTCGTCGCTGAGCGGGGCACCCCTCAGATCGCACCGATCCGAGTTCCGTCTGCCTACGACAGCGGAAGCAACCTGCCGGCGCTGCCGTCGGCGCTTCCGGCCCTGCCCGCCGGACCGTCGTCGTACCAGACGCCGCCGCAGGGCACCTACAACGGGTTCTCCCAGCCCGGATACCAGCAGCAGCCGCCGCTGCAGCAGGCGCCCGCCCCGTACATCCCGCAGCAGGCCACGGCCCAGCGGGCTCCGTACAACGGCGGGTACCAGCAGCAGCCGCAGGGCCAGTACCAGGGCCCGGCGGGCTACGAGGCGGCGCGCCCGGCGGCGCCCCGCCCGCAGCCTCCGCGCCCGGCGCAGCCCGGCGGCTATGAGGAGCAGCAGCCGTACCAGCGGCGCAATCTCGGCCAGGGCTACTACCAGGGCTGAGGTGGCCGACCGGCCGCTGGCACGATGACGTCATGACGACACCGCGCCTGAGTGCACTGCACATCTACCCCGTGAAATCGTTCCGCGGACGGGCACCCAAGGAGGTGGGCGTCGAGCCGTGGGGGCTCGCCGGGGACCGGCGGTGGATGGTGGTCGACGCCATGGGGCGGTTCGTCACGCAGCGGGAACGGCCGGAGCTGGCGCTGGTGGACGCCGAGCCGACGCAGGACGGGGGTCTGCGGCTCGGCGGCCCGGGGCGCGAGGTGCTGACGGTGCCCGTGCCGGTGACGGCGCCGCTTTCCGGTGCGACCGTGCCGGTCACGGTGTGGGGCGACAAGGTGGAGGCCGTTCCCGCGGGGGATGCGGCCGCCGCCTGGCTGAGCGCGTATCTGGGGACCGAGGCGGCGCTGGTGTATCTGGACGACCCGGCACGGCGCCGTCCGGTCGATCCGGAGTTCGCGCTGCCCGGCGACTCGGTGAACTTCGCGGACGGATTTCCGCTTCTGCTCACCACCACGGGTTCGCTCGACGCCCTCAACTCGCTGATCGCCCGCGGTGACCGGTCCGCCGAGGGCCCGCTGCCGATGGACAGGTTCCGGCCGAACGCGGTGATCGACGGGACCGCGCCCTGGGCCGAGGACGGCTGGCGCCGGATCCGGATCGGCGAGGTCGCCTTCCGCGTGGTCAAGCCCTGCGGGCGCTGCGTCATCACCACGACCGACCAGCGGACCGGCGAGCGCGGCAGGGAGCCGCTGCGCACGCTGGCCCGGCACCGCCGCGTCGGTGGGCAACTGGTGTTCGGACAGAATCTGATTCCGGAGCACCCCGGAACACTTCGGGTCGGTGACGCGTTGTTCGTTATGGACTGAAGGCGTCCCAAGGCCGTGCCACGGCCGGCCTGTCGTCACGGGCGTGATTTCGCCCTCGTACGACCGGCCTTCGAGGCGTATGAGCCCCGCCGTATGCGGTACTTGGACGGTGAAGGGGGTGCAGCCCGTGGGTACGAGGGTGCGGTTGTGGAAGTGGCGGCGCAATCCCCTGCGTCGGCGTTCGGACGTGCTCGAGACCTGGGCCGGCCTGATCGCCGCGATCGTCATCGTTCTGGGCGCCCCCGCGGCCGGCTGGGCGACGGGTTCGCTGGTGAACGGCGCGTTGCAGCACACCGTACGGGCGCAGCGCAGCGAGCGCAGCGTTGTGCCGGCGCTGGTGCTCAAGGCCGGGCCGCGCGAGATCGCCCTGACGGATCCTGACTCCGGGCAGGTACGGCAGGAGCGGCGCAACGCCGTCGCACGCTGGACCGCCCCCGACGGCACGAAAATCACCGGCCCGGTCCATATCCCGGTCAACAAGGGCAAGGGCGACACGGTCCGCATCTGGATCGACCGCCAGGGCCGCGCGATGCCCGCTCCCCTGGACCCGGCGGCCGCGGCGACCCATGCTGCGCTCGCTGGTATGGGGGCCTTCGTGGTCGCGACCGTGCTGCTACTGGTGGCACGGCAGATGCTGCTGTGGCAATTGATGCGACGGCGGCTCGCGGAGTGGGAGCGCGAGTGGGAGGCGGCAGGCCAGGACTGGGGCCGCGCGGGCAGAGCCTAGGGCCCGTGCTGCCCCGCTCCGGACCGCACCCATCAGGTGATCCATGCCCGGCTCGGTGCTGGCGCACGCTCCGCGCACGCTACGGTGGTTGCCCCGGTCCCCCGGTCAACAGCGCAACGCAAGCAAGAGGGTGGGGCAAAGCATCCCAATGGCACAGGGCGTGGTTCAGGTGACGCACACCAGCTCTTCGCGGTGGCGCCGCCGCACGGGAGAGTACGAGACCCTGGCCGCGGCCCTGGAGGCCGCCGGCGACGGGGACGTGCTCTCGATCAACCCGGGCACCTACCGGGAGAACCTGGTCGTCCAGCGGGCCATAACGCTGCGCGGGGCCGAGGGCCCCGGCTCGGTACGGATCGCCCCGGCGGGCGGGGTCGCCCTGACCGTACGTGCCTCGGCGACCGTGCAGGACCTGTCCATCGAGGGCCAGGACACCTCCGCCGCCGCCCTGCTCATCGAGGGCTCGGCCCCCGAGCTGTCGGGCCTGCGGGTCGTCACCCGTTCGGCGGTCGGCATAGAGGTGCGGGACAGCGCCCGGCCGACCGTGCGGCACTGCACCGTGGACAATCCGGCGGGGCTCGGCATCAGCGTTCTCGAGTCCTCCGGCGGGCTGTTCGAGGACGTCGAGGTGGTGGCGGCGGGCCAGACCGGCTTCTCCGTACGCGGCGGTGCCTCGCCCCGCCTGGAGCGCTGCCGGATCCACAACGCCAACGGCGCCGGCCTGTCGCTGACCGGCGAGGGCACGGCCGCCGAGGCCGTCGGCTGTGAGGTTTACGAGGTCAAGGGCACCGGAGTGCAGGTCGCCTCGCGCGCGGCCGGGCACCTCACCGACTGCCAGGTGCACCGCACGACCGGCGACGGCATCACACTCGATACGGACGCGGTACTGACCCTCTCCGACTGCGACATCCACGACATCCCCGAGAACGCCATCGACCTGCGGTCCCGGTCCGTGCTGACGCTGACCCGCAGCACCGTCCGCCGCTTCGGCCGCAACGGCCTGTCGGTGTGGGACCCGGGCACCCGCGCGGACGCCAACCAGTGCGAGATCCACGAGAGCCAGGGCGACTACCCGGCGGTCTGGGTGAGCGACGGCGCCGCCGCGATACTGGACAGCTGCCGCGTCCGCGACGTCCCCGACGCCCTGTTCGTGCTGGACCGGGGCTCGCGCGCCGATGTCGTCGACACCGACATCTCCCAGGTCCGCAACACCGCCGTGTCCGTCAGCGACGGCGCCGTCGTCCAGCTGGACGACTGCCGGATCCGCGAGGCCGCCACCGGCGCCTGGTTCCGGGACCACGGCAGCGGCGGCACGCTGGCAGCCTGCACCATCGACGACGTCCAGACCGGCGTCATCGTCACCAAGGGCGCCGACCCGACCGTCGAGCGCTGTACGGTCACCAACGCCGGCGAGGCCGGCTTCTACGTCTCGGCGGGCGGCCGCGGCACCTTCACCGGCTGCCGGGTCACGGGCAGCCGCAGCTACGGTTTCCACATCATCGACGGCTGCCGCTCCACCCTGACCCGGTGCCGTACGGAGCGCTGTGCGCGAGGCGGCTACGAGTTCGCCGAGCCCGGCCCGGTGACGGAGGACTGCTCCGGGGACCACAGCGGCGAGACCACCGTCCAGATCGCCCTGCCACCCGTCCCGGCGCCCGAACGGCAGCCCGCGGCCCAGTCGTACGGCCTGCTGGGCGGGGTGCCCGAGCAGCGCGCCGCCGAGCCCGCGCCAGAGCCGGCCCGGGAGTCGGACGACGTGCTGGCCGAACTCGACGCGCTGGTCGGCCTGGAGAGCGTCAAGCGTGAGGTGCGCACCCTCATCGACCTGATCGCCGTCGGCCGCCGCCGCCAGGAGGCCGGCCTCAAGGCGCCGGGGCTCCGCCGCCACCTGGTCTTCACCGGCTCCCCCGGCACCGGCAAGACCACCGTGGCCCGGCTCTACGGCGAGATCCTGGCCTCGCTCGGCGTGCTGGAGCGCGGCCACCTGGTCGAGGTCGCCCGTGTCGACCTGGTCGGCGAGCACATCGGGTCCACCGCGATCCGTACGCAGGAGGCCTTCGACCGGGCGCGCGGCGGGGTGCTGTTCATCGACGAGGCTTATGCGCTGGCGCCTGAGGACTCGGGCCGTGACTTCGGGCGCGAGGCGATCGACACGCTGGTGAAGCTGATGGAGGACCACCGCGATGCGGTCGTCGTCATCGTGGCCGGCTACACCGCCGAGATGGAACGGTTCCTCGCCTCCAACCCCGGTGTCGCGTCGCGCTTCTCGCGCACCATCACCTTCGGCGACTACTCGCCCGAGGAGCTGCTGCGGATCGTCCGCTCGCAGGCCGAGGAGCACCAGTACCAGCTGGCCGACGACGCGGGCGAGGCCCTGCTGAAGTACTTCATGGCCATCCCCAAGGGCCCCGCCTTCGGCAACGGCCGCACCGCCCGGCAGACCTTCGAGGCGATGGTCGAACGCCACGCCGGACGGCTCGCGCATGTCGCCGAGCCGAGCCATGAGGAGCTGCAGTTGCTCTACCCGGAGGACATCCCGGCGCTGTCCTGAATCGGCAACCGCACGAGCAGCATGGTGCGTTCGGCGGCGAAGGCCGGGTCGACCTGGTAGTCGGAGTGCGCCAGGAGCGGGGTCGGCAGCGGGTGGTCGACGTCCCGGCCGTACGCCGCCGGGTCGAGGAGCGGTTCCCTGTCGACGTCGCGTACGCCGACCGGGCCGCCTATCGGATCCGTACGCCGCCACAGGTTCCGCCAGGCGTGCAGGTCGTCGTGGAGCGAGTCCAGGGCCTCGCGGCCGAAGTACACCGGGAACCAGCGGCCGTAGAGCCGGTGCAGCGGCGAGCCGTAGGTCAGCAGGGCGACCCGGCCCCGGGTCCGCGGGTCGAGCTGCCAGGCGGCCGCGGCGGCGAGGACGCTGCCCTGGGAGTGCCCGGAGAGGATGATGCGGCCAGCGTAGGTCTCGGTCCAGGTGGTCATCCGCCAGGTCAGGTCGGGCACCGCCCGCTCGGCGTAGCAGGGCGGCGCGAAGGGGTGGGCCGCGCGCGGCCAGAAGGTGCCGACGTCCCAGAGGATGCCGATGGTGCGGCGTGCCCCGGCGTCCCGGTAGGCGCGGCGGCCCAGGGTGACCAGGGCGACCACGCCCGCGCCGACCAGCCAGGAGCCGACGGCCTGCGCCGACTCGGCGAGCGGGTGGCAGATCCATGGCCAGGTCAGGGTGGCTTGGCCCGGCACCGCGTCGCTCACCCACGCGCCGGCGAGGGTGGCGGCGCCGAGCACGAAGGACATGGCCGCGATCACCCCGACCAGGAGCGGCGTACGGTCGGTGAGGCCCGCCATGGCCCGTGCCCGGGCGATCTGCCGGGTGCGGGCGCTGTCGTGGGGCTCGCCCGGGTAGTCCGCCTCGATCTCGGGCGTCAGGTCCCGGGTCACCCGCCACAGCCGCCGGGCCTCCACGGCCGCCACCAGGGCCACCACGACGATCAGCACCGGAATGATCGACGCCTGCCACGACAGCAGCACCGGCGGCCCAGCGATGGGGCTCCCCTGCATCCCCGGCGTCGCCCCCTTGTCGAGCCAGTCCGCCACCCGCTGCGCCACCCCGCCGGTCAGCACTCCGGCCAGGGCGCAGGCCAGCAATGCCACCGCCGGTCCGCCGAGCCCGCGCAGGGCGGTGCCCTTCTCGGGCGCGCACATCAGCCAGGCGGTCACGGCGAGCCCGAGGAGCAGCACCCCCTGGAGCAGCGTCAGCCCGCCGAAAGCCGCCGCCGCCGGGAGCCGCCCGCTGGAGTGCCAGCCGGTGCGGTGCCATCCGGCGTACGCTGCCGAGGCGACCAGCACCGCCTGCGAGCCGATGTACAGCAGGCGGGACGGCAGGTGGTCGATCACCTCGTCGATATGGCTCTCACTGCGGCCTGCGACCGCCGCCACCGCGACCGTGACCAGCGCGACCGCGATCACCGCCCCGGCCAGCGTCCAGCCCACGGCGGCCTGTGTGTCGCGGCGCAGCGGCGGCACGAGCAGCGCGGCCGCCACCGTCAGCAGCCCGGCGGCGGTGTGGGCGGCCCGCAGCCGGGCGACCAGCCGCCGGCCGTACCAGAAGCCGGGCAGCGCCAGCGGCGAGGCCGGGTCGACTTGCCGCGGCTCCGGCGCGCCGGTGGGGAGCGGTTTCTGGGACTCGTACGCGTACCAGGTGCGCCGCGAAAGCCACCACAGCAGCCCGGTCAGTCCCACCGGCACGACCGCCCCGATCACCAGCCGCAGCCCGGGCTCGCCCGCCGGCAGGAAGCCCAGCCAGCTCTTGCTGCTCGCGCACACCGGCACCCCGGCGCACTGCCAGGCCACCAGATCCATCGCGACCTCGCACGCCCCGGCGACCAGCAGCACCGTGAGGCTGAGCGACACCAGCCGCAGCAGCATCTCGTACGTCCGCCGGAGCCCGGCGCTGTTGGACGGAGGCCGCATCCAGTGGGCGAGGTTGGCCACCATGAAGGGCAGCAGAAGCAGCCACAGCGCCCGGCTGCCGTCGCCGGAGGTGAGATTGCACCAGGAGTAGGCGTCCGGCACCGGCTTGCCCCGGTAGGCGGCCGGGCGGCGTTCCGCGTCCGCGTCCTCGGTGCGGCGGTAGATACCCGCCGTGTCGTCCCCGGAGACCCGGGTGATCCGGGGGTCGTTCAGCATGGCCTGCGGGGTGGTGCCGCCGACGCCGTGGACGAGCAGCTCCAGCGCGAGCGGCTCGCTTCCGCCGGGTGCCGTGCCCGTACCGGTGTCCGTGTTGGTGTCCGACCGCATCCCGACCGCCTTCCCCCGTACGGTCAGCATTCCCATCCGTAGCGCGGTGTGATCGCCCCCTTGCAGAAGGCGCACAGAATCGTGATGCCCCCGTGGCATGTGGGACAGACCATACCGGGCGCCCCCGGCCTCCGCCGGGGCCGCCCGGCCATGGAAGGATGGCAGCGGCTCGGCAGCCGACAGCGCATCAGACGACCAGCGGATGGGACGGGACCTCGGGTGAGCGACAACCAGAACCTGCTCGCGGAGCAGCGCCGCGCGCTGATCCTGGACGAGGTCCGGCGGCGCGGCGGTGTCCGTGTCAACGAGCTGACCCGCAAGCTCAGCGTCTCGGACATGACCGTCCGCCGCGACCTGGACGCCCTGGCACGTCAGGGCGTCGTCGAGAAGGTGCACGGCGGCGCCGTCCCCGTCGTCGAGGCCAGCAGCCACGAGCCCGGCTTCGAGGTGAAGTCCAGCCTCGAACTCGGCGCCAAAGAGGCCATCGCGCGCGCCGCGGCCCGGCTGGTCACGCCCGGCAGCGCCATCGCCCTCTCAGGCGGCACGACCACCTACGCCCTGGCGCACCGGCTGCTGGACGTCCCCGATCTGACCGTCGTCACCAACTCGGTCCGGGTCGCCGACGTCTTCCACACCGCCTCGCGCCGCCCGGGAGCGCGGGAGGGCGCCGCCACGGTCGTCCTGACCGGCGGCGTACGCACTCCGTCGGACTCCCTGGTCGGCCCGGTCGCGGACCGCGCGATCGGCTCCCTCCACTTCGACCTGCTCTTCCTGGGCGTCCACGGCATCTCGGTCGAGGCGGGTCTGTCGACCCCGAATCTCGCCGAGGCGGAGACCAACCGCCAGTTCGTCCGCTCCGCGCGCCGTGTCATCGTCATCGCCGACCACACCAAGTGGGGCACGGTGGGCCTGAGTTCCTTCGCCGCTCTGGAGGACGTCGACACCCTCGTCACGGACGCCGGCATTCCCGAGGTGCTGCGGGCGGAGATCGCCGAGCACCTCTCGGAGCTCATCGTCGCCGGCGAGACCACCACATCTGACTAGCCGTCAGGTACGGTTTGTGGGCATGGCCGCCCACTTCGCCCCGCGCTCCCGGTCAGCCCGGACTTCGTCCGCTCGCCGACGCCACCAACGCCCCCGGCCTGCGAGCCCTCCTGGAGGAGTGGGCCCTCTCCTCCGCCCTCCTCCGGCACCCGCCTCCAGTGGACCTTCGCCGCCGACGGCTCCCCCGCCTTCCGGACCGCCCTGCGCCTGGCGCGCCCCGGCGTGGGACACACCTTCCGCACGGCGGCCCGCCGGCTGGACCGGTGGCTGGCCGGCTCGCGGTGACTCAACTCCGGGAGACCGTCCCGCACTTCCCGTCGCTCTGGGTCGTTATGTCCTTGCTGCGGTCGTACGGGTCCGTGGTCGGGCCGGTCGCGGGCGAGCCAGTGGCGGCGTCGGACGCGAAGGCGGGGTGCAGATAGCCGTCGTAGACGTCGCAGGCGGTGTTACCGGTGTCCTGGTTGTAGGAGACCATCGTCAGCTTGCCCGCGGTGACCTTGTAGCGGACGGGGTCGATCACCTCGACGTCGAGGACGCGGCGGACGATGGTGCGAGAGACCTCGGTGGAGCCCGCGGCGGCCTTGGTGAAGGGATAGACGAACGTGTAGTCGGCGTGGACGGCGACGGAGCCGTATTTGCCTTCCTTGAAGGTCATGCGGCCGCGGGTCTTGACGATGTCGCCGACGAGCTTGAGTTCGGTGGGGTTGTAGCGGGTGGCGTACCAGAGGGGGTCCTGCTTCTTACCGGGCTTCTTGAAGGCGGCGTCGACGCCGCGAAGCCAGTCGGCCTGACGGGGGTCGATGAGGCTGAGGGCGGTCTCGGGCCGGGCGCCCCGGAGGGTGGCGGGGTTCAGGTTGGAGTCGACCAGGAACTCCTTGGTCTTGCGCAGCGCGAAGTCGACCTGGTCCAGCGTCATTTGGCCGACCGGTTTGGCCTTCGGCAGCTCGATGCCGGCAGCGCCGTCGGCGTACTGCACCGCCGGGGAACCGAGGAAGGGCTCCTTGAGGGTCGGGGTGTCGGGGAACGCCTCCTCGGAGGGGGCGGTGCTGGGCTGCGCCGTCTCCGGGGGAAGAGTGGCGGTCCCGCCCTCGGACGAGGTACTGGAGCGGCCGGGCAGCAGGGACAGCGCGCGGGACGGGTTGAGGACGATCACGAGCAACCCGACCGTCAGCAGCACGCCGAGGAGACCGAGCCGGCGGCGCTTACGGGCGGCGCGGTCGTCCGCCTCCTGCCAGGCGGGCCCCGTGCGCCAGCCTGGGGGCTCAGCTGCGGACTTGGCCTGCTTGGCCTGTTTGGCCTTACGCCCTTTGGCCTCTCGCGCTTCCTGCGCGTCCTGCTGCCTCAGCCGTTCGGTGACCATGCGGGCCCGTGCGGAGGGCTCCTTGGGGGCGGAGGCACGGATGTCGGACTCGGTGTCGCGGACGAACTGGTCCCAGACATCGTCGGGTATGGACGGCTGATCGTCCGAGGGCGGGGGCGTCGTGGTCATGGCCGGTCTCTCAGGGAAAGTGATCGAAATTGAAATCTTTGTACACGGAACGCAAGTTCCCCACAAGGCACACAAACCTCACCGGTACTCGGCGAACCTGGGCCGGACACCCGCCAGAACCAGCGCCGCCGCCAGGCCGAGCGCGGCCGCCGGGACGGCGGGCCAGGCGTCGAGACCCGAGCGGGCGGCGGAGATGTGGTCCAGGGCCACGGACTCCTGCTGGGCGGCGAAGCGGTCGAGGGAAGTGGCGAAGTCCCAGAAGTCGAAGGCGACGTTGCCGCGGGAGACGTTGGTGAGGAGCGCGGCGGCGGAGTCGAGACGGCCTGCGGCCAGCAGGCGTTGGAGCTCGCGGTCGTCGGCGCGGAAGTGCTGGTAGCGGGCGCGCACGTCGCCGTACGCGGCCGGGGCGAGGAGCGTGTCGAGGCGGCCCGTGAGGGCGGCGAAGCGGGCGCGCTGCTGGGCGGCCGAGCCGCTGTCGTCGACCAGCCAGCGGCTCTCGCTGGCGGCGGCATCGGCGGCCACGGCGCGGGCTTCGGCAAGGCGCGACCAGGGTTGGAGCCCCTGGCTCGCGGCGGTTTCCAGGTCGGTGGCGGCGGAGACGAACGAGACGACTCCGGTGAGGGTGACCGCGAGGACGGCACAAGTGGCGACCAGCAGCGCCAGGTTGACCACGCGGTGGTACCGGCGGCCGAGTTGCCGCTGCCACCACACGAGGACGACCAGGGCGAGGACGCCGAGGCAGCCCACGGTGATCGCGGCGCGCACGGCAGCGGCGTGGGCGGTGCCTTCAAGGCGTACGGCTTGGGCGTTGTAGGTGCGGGTCAACGCCTCGGCCGTCGGCAGCAGGTCGGTGCGCATGATGTCGCCGGCCTCGGCGGAGAGGGCGACGGCCACGGCGGGCGGGTGGCCCGCGGCACGGTCGGGCTGCTGCTCGTCGGCGTAACCGGCCCGGCCCGAGGCGTCGTCGTAGCGGCCGAGGGCGTCGAGGAGGCCGCGTACGCGCTCCGCCTGGGAGGTGTCGGAGCCGAGTTCGCGGAGCAGGGCGCTGATCTCGCGGCGGCGCTGCTGGGCGGTGATGAGGGCGAGCAGACGGTTGCCGACGAGCACGTCGGGGTCGGCGGCGGCGTGGCCGGGGACGAGCTGGTCGGCGCGCTGGGCGTCCAGGTCGGCGAGGGCGAAGCGCAGTTCGGCGGCGACGGAGGCGCGCTGGGCCACGCCGACACGGAGGTCGGCCGTGTCGGCGCGTACGGACACCGCGCCCAGGATCGCGCCGACGCAGAGGGCGGCCAGGGCCAGCAGGGCGGCAGCGGTCTCGACGGCGAGCCGTGCGGGCGGCGTGAGCCGATGGCGCCGGGCCGGTCTCGGCGCCCGGGCCGGGGGCGGCGCAGCCGCGGGCTGTTGCCGCTCGGCTTCCGGTGCGACTGCCGAAGGCGCGACCTGGGACATCGTCATGTGTGGACGTTAGGAGCGCACGTGGACCGGAGGGTGGTGATCCGGCGGCTTCCAGGTAGCCGCGCTGTAACAGAACGGAACGAGACACGGAACGAGACACGGAAAAGAACCGAAAGGCGGTCAGGCCGGCCAGGTCCCGGTCGCGAGGAAGCCGTCGATCGCGGTCGCGTACGGCGCGATGTCCAGGCCCTGTCCGGCGAGCCAGACGTCGGAGTAGTACTTGTCGAGGTAGCGCTCGCCGGGGTCGCAGATGAGCGTGACGATGCTGCCGGTCCGCCCGGTCTCCAGCATCTCCGCGATGATCTTGAAGCTGCTCCACAGCCCGGTCCCGGTCGAGGCCCCCGCCTTGCGCCCCATCGCCCGGTCGAGGGCTCGCACGGCGGCGATGGAGGCGGCGTCGGGCACCTTCATCATGCGGTCGATGGCGCCGGGCACGAAGCTGGGCTCCATGCGCGGCCGGCCGATGCCTTCGATACGTGAGCCGCGGTCGCAGGAGACGTCGGCGTCACCGCTCACCCAGCCCTCGAAGAAGCAGGAGTTCTCCGGGTCGGGCACGCAGACGAGGGTGTCGTGCTGCATGTAGTGGACATAGCGGGCGATGGTCGCCGAGGTGCCGCCCGTCCCGGCGGTGGCGACGATCCAGGCGGGGCAGGGGTGCCGTTCCTTGCTCAGCTGCTGGTAGATCGACTCGGCGATGTTGTTGTTGCCGCGCCAGTCGGTGGCCCGCTCGGCGTACGTGAACTGGTCCATGTAATGGCCGCCGGTCTCCTCGGCGAGGCGGGCGGAGACGTCGTACACGGTGCGCGGGTCGTCGACGAGGTGGCAGCGTCCGCCCTGGAACTCGATGAGGCGCTGCTTCTCGGGGCTGGTCGTGCGCGGCATCACCGCGATGAAGGGCACGCCGATGAGCTGCGCGAAGTACGCCTCGGAGACGGCCGTCGAGCCGCTGGACGCCTCGATGACCGGCTTTCCAGGGCGGACCCAGCCGTTGCAGAGGCCGTACAGGAAGAGCGAGCGGGCGAGCCGGTGCTTGAGGCTGCCGGTCGGGTGGGTCGATTCGTCCTTGAGGTAGAGGTCGACGCCCCATGCCTCGGGGAGCGGGAAGCGCAGCAGGTGCGTGTCGGCGGAGCGGTTGGCGTCGGCCTGAACCTTGCGGACCGCTTCCTTGAGCCAGGCGCGGTAGCCGGGGTCGGCCCGGTTCACATCGATGGTCGCCGTACAGTCGCCGATGTCTGTCTGCTGCATGGTCCCGATCATAGGCAGGCTGGTGGAAGGCGGCGCGAACACGGCAGACTGGTCTGACACGGAGGTGGGGGTGGACCATGGCTGAGCCGGAGTTCAGTGCGACAGGGGTACGAATCGGGCGGCGGCTCAGCTCGCTGACCCGGGCGGGACAGGTCCTGATCCGTGACGGCAGGCTGGTGTTGCTGACCAGCCGGGGGCGGGAGATCGACAGCGCCCCGGTGGAGGACGTACACGCGATCCGTACGCCTTTCTCCTTGCGTCGCCGCGCCCTCGCGACCGTCAACGGCACCGGCTACCTGCTGACCCTGCGCCGCCAGGGCGCCGCTTCGGTCTCGCGCTTCCTGGAAGCCCTGGACCGGGCCCGGCAGCAGGTAGTACAACACTGAGAGTCGCTGATCAATTTCGGTGAGTTGCGGTTCACCGCCATCGGGGTGACCCTGGAGAGGCATCACGGAGTACTGCAGCAGTCGCTCTGAGCAATCCCGCAAAAAGGTGTTCCCATTCCATGCGGGCGGGGACGTCCCCGATTTCAGGGAAGCGCCCCCACCGCGGAGGGAGTCGCAGCCGTGATCACCGAAGCCACCACCCGACAGTGCGCCCTTGAGTTGGAGGCACTGCCGTCCCGGATCCAGCAGGTACGACGGATCGTCGCCGCGCAGTTGCGTTACTGGCGGCTCGAACCGCTCATCGACAACACGCTGCTGGGTATCACCGAACTGCTCGCCAATGTCCACCGGCACGCCCGGCCGGACAAGAAGTGTCAGGTCGAGCTGACCTACATCTCGGGGTGGCTGACCGTCGCGGTCGCCGACAGCGATCCGCGCCTGCCGAGGGTGCGCGACTTCGAACCGCTCGCCACCTGCGGCCGGGGGCTCGCCATGGTCGTGTCGATGAGCGACAGCTGGGGTACCGAAGCGGTGCCCCACGGCGGCAAGGTGGTGTGGTTCACGCTGCGCGCCGAGGCTCCCGCCCCGCGCCGGTCGCTGGCCGAACCGCTGTCCGCTGCCGTGCGCAAAACCGTCCTGCGGCCGGCGGTCGCCATCGCATCCGCCCCGGCACCGGCTCGCAAGCCGGCCCGGGTGCCTGAGGTGGCCCTGGTCTGAGCGCGCGAGCGCCTGGCACCTGAGCCACCTCCGCTGACGGGCCATCAACGCGGACCTCACTCCGCGGCGATGGCCCTCAGCACGTCCAGGCCCGCCGCGCGCCGCGCCGGGCGCCACCCGGCCAGCACCCCGGCGACCAGCCCGACCAGCAGCACCACCGCCAGTTGCACCAGCGGCACCGCGAAGGCACCCGTACCGGCACTGTCGGAGGCCCTGACCAGCGCCCAGCCGAGGAAGCCGCCGAGCCCGAGCCCGCCGACCGTACCGAAGGCCGCGACGAGCACCGACTCCCAGCGCACCATCGCCCGCAGCTGCGCCCGGGTCTGGCCCACGGCACGCAGCAGTCCCAGCTCGCGGGTGCGTTCGTGGACGGCGAGGGTCAGCGTGTTGGCGATGCCGAGCAGGGCGATCACCACGGCCAGCGCGAGCAGCGCGTAGATGAGCGTCAGGAACATGTCGACCCCGGCCGCCGACGACGCCGCGTACTCGCTGCGGGTCTGCACATCCGGATTGCCGTACGACCTGGCCACCTGCTCGACCGCCGCCTTGCCCCGGTCCGTGCCGACGCCGGCGCGGAAGGAGACCGCGACGAGGGTGTCGGAGTCCTGAACGCGGTGCGGGGCCCAGGCGGCGCGGGTGATGACGTAGCTTCCCGCCAGGCCGGATTCCCCGTAGACCGCCCTGACCGTGAAGGTCCGCCGGTCACCGTCCGCGAAGGCCAGCGGGATGCTGCTGCCGGGGTGCCAGCCGTGCTTGTCGGCCTCGGTGCGCGAGACCACGATGCCGTCGCCGCCGAGCGCCGCGAGTGATCCGTCGACCGTCCCCAGGTCCAGCACCCGCGACAGCGCCGCCGGGTCGGTGACGGTGAGTTGACGGCCGCCGCCGTCGACCGTCGCCACACCCCCGCCGAGCCCGACGGCGGTCCGCACCTCGGGCAGCTTCGCCACGGCAGGCGCCAGCTTGGGGCTGAGCCCGGTGCCGCCCGCGCCGCGCACGGGGGCGCTGATCGCGACATCGCCGGCGAAGGAACGGGACACGGTCTGGTCCATGGTCGCCTTGAGCGAGGCACCGAAGACCGTGAAGAGCGACACCACGGTCACCCCGATCATCAGGGCGGTGGCGGTTGCCGCTGTCCGCTTCGGGCTGCGCAGCGCATTGCGCCTGGCCAGTGCCCCGGTGACCCCGCGCAGCCTTACGAGCGGCGAGCCCAGGGCCCGTACGGCGTACGAGGACGCCACCGGCCCGAGCACGACGAACGCGGCGACGGTCAGCACCGCCCCCGAGGCCGCCAGCCAGACGTTCCGGCCGCCGCCCGCCCCGGCGACGGTCAGCGCGACACCGGCCGCCAAGGCCGCACCGCCGAGCACGGCCCGGGACCGCGACGCGCCGGAGTGGTCCACGGCCGTCTCCCGCAGCGCGGCGAGCGGCGCAGTGCGCCCGGCCCGTACGGCGGGCAGCAGCGCGGAGCCGACGCACACGACCAGGCCGACCGCGAGTGGCACCGCCAGAGCGGTCGCGCCGAGGACGAGAGAACCGGCGGGGAAGGGGAAGCCGACGGCCGGGAAGAGCGCCTGGAGGCCGGCGGCGATGCCGATTCCGCCCAACAGACCCGCGACCGAGGCCACGAGGGCGACCGCGACCGCCTCGGCGAGGGTCTGGCCGAGGACCTGACGGCGGGACGCGCCGAGCGCCCTGAGCAGCGCGTTCTCGCGGGTGCGCTGGGCGACGACGATGGCGAAGGTGTTGTGGATGCTGAAGGTCGCCACCAGGAGGGCGATTCCGGCGAAGACCGTGAGCAGGGTGGTGAAGAGTGTCAGGAAACGGCCGGAGACCATGTCCAGGTTCTCGTTCGTGGCCTGCTGCCCGGTGATCGCCTCAATCCCCTTCGGAAGCACCTGGCCGACCCGGTCGGCGAGTTGCCGCTGACTCACCCCCGGCCCGGCCCGTACGAGGATGGTCGAGGCCTCCCCCGCCTTCGGCGTGAGATACCGCTCCGCGTCGGCGCGGGTCAGGCCGGTGAAGGTCGTCTGACCCATGCCGTCCTCCCCGCCGAACGTCGCGATGCCGACAACGGTGACCCGGACCGGGTCCGGCGTGCGCAGGGTGGTCGTGTCGCCGATGTGCAGCCCGCCCTTCTTGGCAGCGCCACGGTTGATGACCGCCTGGCCGTGCGCGGCGGGCACGTGGCCTTCGGCGAGTGCGTACGGATTGAGCCCGGCGTCCGCGATCCAGTTGCCCGCGAGCGTGGGCGGCCCCTGACCGCCGACCGGCTTGCCGTCGCTGCCGATGAGCTGCCCCGCGCCCTGGACGTCCGGCGCGACGGCGGCAACACCGGGGACGGCCTCCAGCTTGCCGAGCAGTTCGGTGCTCACCGGCTCGCGGGTGCCCTGCCCCTGACCGGAGACGGTGATGACGTCGGCGCTGCGGACGACGACATCGGTACCGCTGTAGGCGTTGGTGAACAACGTGTCGAAGCTCGCCCGCAGGGTGTCCCCCATGACCATCGTCCCGGCCAGGAACGACACCCCGAGAAAGACCGCCAGAAAGGTCCCGGCGAACCGCCGCTTGTGAGCACGCAGGGAGGAGCGGCTGAGCCTCAGAGAGGTGCCGACGGCTCTCATGACACGACCTCCTTCGCACCGGCGGCGCCGTCGAAGGCCTTCAGCCGGTCGAGCACCTTCTCGGCGGTCGGATCCGCCATCCGGTCCACCAGCCGCCCGTCGGCGAGAAAGACCACCTCGTCGGCATGCGCGGCCGCAACCGGATCATGCGTGACCATGACGACCGTGCGGCCCATCCCGTGCACCGCCCTGCCCAGCAACTCCAGCACCTCCGCGCCGGAACGCGAGTCGAGGTTCCCGGTCGGCTCGTCGGCGAAGACGACCTCCGGCCGCCCCGCCAACGCCCGTGCCACCGCCACCCGCTGCTGCTGGCCGCCGGACAGCTCACTCGGGCGGTGCAGAAGCCGGTCGCGCAGCCCTACGACGTCGATGAGGGCGTCCACCCAGTCGTCGTCGGCGCGGGTGCCGGCCAGGTCCTGCGGAAGCGTGATGTTCTCGGCGACGGTGAGCGTCGGCAGCAGATTGAAGGCCTGGAACACAAAGCCGATCCGCTCCCGGCGCAACAGCGTCAACTGCCGGTCCCCGAGCGCCCCCAACTCCGTACCGCCGATGAACGCCGACCCCGAGCTGAGCGTGTCCAGCCCTGCGGCGCAGTGCATCAGCGTGGACTTCCCCGACCCCGACGGCCCCATGATCGCCGTGAACCGCCCGGCCGGAAACTCCGCCGTGACCCCGTCCAGCGCCCGGACCTCGGCATCCCCACCGCCGTACACCTTCACGGCATCCACGACGCGCGCGGCCGCCGTCATCGTTCCACGCCCTTCGCATAGCGCCCGAACTGCTCGTCCAGCACCGACAGCCTGCGCCAGTACTCGTCCTCGTCGATCTCCCCCGCCGCGAACCGGCGTCCCAGCACCGCGATCGGCGAATGCTCGCCATGCGCGGCCCGATGCTGCCACGGGCCCCGGCCCCGCCACACAGTGCGGCGCAGGAAGAAGCCGATGCCCACGACGACGGCCGCCCATACAAGCGGGAAGAACAGAATCCATGGCCCGGGTCCGTCCCAATGGTCGGCGAGCGTGGTCATTGCGATGGCGTCCATGAGTACTCGTCTCCTCCGGTGATGCGTGTAGTGATGTGCAATTTCCGACATCACCGAGCGTGGTCTCCGAGGTCTCACAAGTCGTCGTACGGCAAGCGACACCGCGCCTACTCCGCAGGGGGTACGCCCCGGGCGAACCGAGCCCACAAAAAAGAGGAAGTGGGGCACGCCTGCAGCGACCCCGGCCACGAAGAAGGCCGCTTGTCACTGCCTCCCCCTAGCCTTGCGATCATGTGGCGATGCACAGGTCTGCGGTGGGCGGAGGGCGGTCCGGCGTGGACGTGGTGGCACCCGCGCCAGGGTGAGCGGAGCAGTCCGCTGCGGCTGGGCGGGGCGGTGGCGCTGGCGGTGCCGGAGGGGGAGGTGCGCAGATGCGTGGGGGTGTGGCGTTCGGGGCGGTGGACGGCGTGTCCGCGCTCGGCGGCGGTGCCGGGGGCGGGGCGGCGGGACCAGTGCGAGGCGTGCGCGGCGCTGGACCGGTCGCAGTCCGTGGCGGCCGACACCAAGCTGGACGACCCGCGACCGTATGCCGTCTACCTGGCCTGGTTCGGGCCGGGCCTGTGCAAGGTCGGCATCACGGGCGCCGCGCGCGGCCACGCCCGGCTGCTCGAACAGGCCGCCGTCTGCTTCACCTTCCTCGGCCGGGGCCCCCTGATGGCCGCCCGGCGCGCGGAATCCGTCCTGGGTACGGCGCTGGGCATCCCGGACCGCGTATCGGCCCCGGCGAAGCGGGCGGCGCGCATGGCCCTGCCGCCCTCGGCGACCCGGGCGGCGGAGCTGCGTGCGGTGTACGACGCGGCGGCGGCCGTACCCGCCTGGCGGGAAACGCTGAGCCCGCTTCCGTACGAAGTCATCGACCAAGCCGCCGTCTTCGGGCTGGCGCCGGATCCGCCGCGACCGGCGGCCCTGGTGACGGAGCTGGCCCCCGGGACGGCGGTCGACGGCGTGCTGCGGGCGGCTGCGGGCAGCGACCTGTACGTGGACACCGCCGAGGGCACCGTGCTGCTCGACGCCCACCTCGCCTCGGGCTGGGCGCTGACCCGTCCCACGCCCGGCCAGCACGTGGCGCCGGCCCGGCCGTTGCAACCGCCAGCCGACTCCGCCGAGCCGCTGTTCTGAGGGGCGGCGCTCGCCAGGGGGCGGGACGGACGAGCATCTTCCCGGTGTTCTCGCCCCTGAGCATGCCCAGGAAGGCCTCGACGGTGTGCTCGAAGCCGTCCACCACGGTCTCGTCCGACACCACTCGCCCGGACTGGATGTGCGGCACGACGAACCGCTCCAACTCCTCCCGTGCGTCGCCGTGGTTGGCGACCAGGCAGCCTTCGAGGCGCAGGCTCTTGCCGACGACGTCACAGAGTTTGCGCGGGGCGGCGGGTGGCGCGTCCAGGCTGTTGTACTGCGCGACGGCGCCGCACCAGGCGATCCGGCCGTATTCGCGCAGCGATCCGATCGCCGCCTCGAGGTGGTCGCCGCCGACGTTGTCGAAGTAGACGTCGATGCCCTCCGGGGCGGCCTGGGCCAGCAGTTCGCTCACCGGGCCGGACCGGTAGTCGAAGGCGGCATCGAAGCCGAGCTCCTCCGTGAGGTGCTTCACCTTCGCCGCCGATCCGGCGCTGCCGATCACCCGGCCCGCGCCGAGCAACCGGGCCATCCGGCCGACCGCGCTGCCGACCGCCCCTGCCGCCGCCGACACGAAGATGTCCTCACCGGGCTGCAGCCGCGCCACCCGGGTCAGCCCGACGTACGCGGAGAGTCCGGTACCGCCGAGGATGCCGAGGTGGGCGCTGAGCGGTACGTCCGCGTACTGGGTCAGGACGCGGGCATCGGCGGCAGTGACGACGGCATGCGTACGCCAGGCGTGGCGGTGGAAGTCCAGCTACCCGACCGCCAGTTCCGGGGCTCGGGAGTCGACGACCCGCCCGATGGAGCGCCCTTCGAGGGGCGCGTGGAGATCCCAGCCGCCCTGGTCCATCTCTCTCCTTGCGTGGGAATCCCGGCCTTCAGGCCGGGCGGGAAACGCGCCCCTGACCAGCGAGATCGCGAGCTACGGAATAGGTGCGGTGGTCGATCTCGATGTCTTCTTCGAAGTGCGGCGGGTCTTCCGCGCACCGAGCCAGGCCGTTTTCTGGAGCTTGACCGAGCCGCAGGAACTCGCGCGATATCGGCGGTACATCGACCGAACTGGTCCTCACCCAGGGCGACTTCGCCGCTGAGCCGCCCCACGCTCCTCACCACGAAGGCTGGGCTCGGAGTCTCGACAAGCTGGACGAGCTGATCTAGTCAGCCGCGTCACCCGACCAGCACCCCGAGCGGGTCGTCCAGGACCGGCTGCCACGCCAACTCAGCAGCGCCGACGAGGCTGTTGTGGTCCAGGGCGCAGCCCAGCAGCGGGACGCTGCCGCTGCGGCCCCACAGGCTGCGGTCGGCGACGACGGCGCGCAGGCGGTCGGGGTCGGCCTCCAGCAGGTCACGGTGGAGGCCGCCGAGGAGGATGCGGTCGGGGTTGAGGACGTTGACGAGGCCGGCCAGTCCGAGGCCGAGGCGGTCGATGAGGGCACGGGCAGCGGCACGTACGGAGGGGTCGGCGTACTCCTCGCGGAGTAGGGCGGTGGCCTGTTCGATGAGGGAGCCCGCCGGGCCGGGGGTGCGGCCGGCCTCTTCGAGGAAGGCGAGCGGGTCGACCTCGACGTCGAGGCAGCCGCGGCCGCCGCAGTGGCAAGGGCGGCCTTCGGGGTTGACGGTGAAGTGGCCGACTTCCAGGGCGAGTCCGGAGCTGCCGGTGTGGAGCCGGCCGTCCAGGACGAGGGCGCCGCCGACGCCGCGGTGCCCGGTGGCGACGACCAGCAGATCCTGGGCGCACTGGCCGGCGCCGTGGCGATGCTCGGCGAGGGCGCCGAGGTTGATGTCGTTGCCGACGAAGCAGGTGACGGGGGCGCCGGTGGGCCCGGTGATGCCGGCCCGGGCGATCTGCTCGGTGAAGATGTCCAGGACCGGCGCGCCGGCCGGCCAGGCGAGGTGCAGCGGATTGAGGGCGGTGCCCTCGGGCTGGGCGACGGCGGAGGGCACGGCGAGGCCGGCGCCGACGCAGGTCCGCCCCGTGTCGCGCAGCAGTCCCGCCCCGGCGTCGACGACCGCTCCGAGGACGTGCGCCGGGTCGGCGGGCACAGTCATGCAGCCGGGGGCGGTGGCCACGACGTGCCCGCCGAGGCCGACGAGGGCGGCGCGGAAGCCGTCGGAGTGCACCTGGGCAGCGAGAACAACGGGGCCTTCGGGGTCGACCTCGAGGCGGTGCGAGGGCCGGCCCTGGGCGCCGGCCGGGCCGCCGGGGCGGGTGTCGACCCGAATCAGCCGGAGTGCCTCGAGCTCGGCGGCGACGGCGCCCGCCGTCGCACGGGTCACGCCGAGTTCGGCGGTCAGGACGGCGCGCGTCGGCGCGCGCCCGGTGTGCACGAGGGCGAGCGCGGGGCCGAGAGCGCCGCGGCCCCTCTCCAACCTTGTCCGAGTCTGGGTCACCCTCCTATTCTGACTTTGTGCCGACCCTAAACAAAATACGGAGGGCATTCGCCGGACCGTGCCGCAGGCCGTCCAGTCCGACCGACCTTCCGCTCAGGCGGCTCAGAGCCGCGCTGACGCTCTTCTTCGCCCTCGACGGCTTCATCTTCGCGGGCTGGGTGGTGCGTATCCCCGCCATCAAGGAGCAGGTCGGCGCGTCCGCGAGTGCCCTCGGCCTCGCGCTGCTCGGCGTATCGGCGGGCGCGGTCGCCACGATGCTCGTGACCGGACGGCTCTGCCGGATCTTCGGCACCCGCGAGGTCACCATCGGCACCTCCGTCCTGTTGTCGCTCAGCGTCGTGCTGCCTCCGCTGACCCCGTCGGCGCTCACGCTCGGCCTGGTGCTGCTCATCTTCGGCGTGGCGTACGGCGGCATGAATGTGGCGATGAACAGCGTCGCCGTCGACCTGGTCGCCGCGCTGCACCGCCCGGTCATGCCGAGCTTTCATGCCGCGTACAGCCTGGGTGCGCTGGTCGGCGCGGGTCTCGGCGGCATCCTGGCGCCGCATCTGACCCCGACCCGGCATCTGCTGCTGCTCGTTCCGCTGGGGCTGCTGGGGACGTTCTTCGCGGGGCGCGTGCTGATGTCGTACGAGCTGCCGCGCCCGGTCCCGGCGACTCATACGAGTACGACCACAGGCCCGGCAGCCGGACCAGGAGCGGCGGCGGCCCCACGGCGGGTGGGCGTGATGGTGGGCGTCTTCGGACTGATCGGGCTCTGCACGGCGTACGGCGAGGGGGCGCTGGCCGAGTGGGGGCCGCTGCACATCAAGGAGGACCTTGGCGGCGGGCCGGGGCTCGCGGCGGCCGGTTACGCGGCGGTGGCGCTGGCGATGACCGTGGGGCGGCTGTCGGGCACGGCGTTGCTGGAACAGCTGGGGCAGACTCGGATGCTGGTGGCCGGCGGGCTGACGGCGTGCGGCGGGATGCTGGTGGCGGCGTTCGGGCCGTTCGTGTGGCTGGTGCTCATCGGCTTCGCCCTGACCGGGCTCGGCCTGGCCAACATCTTCCCGGTGGCCATCGGCCGGGCCGGCGCGCTCGGCGGGTCGAACGGCGTGGCCACCGCGTCGACCCTGGGCTACGCGGGCTTCCTGCTCGGGCCGCCCGCCATCGGCTTCCTGACCGACGCCGTGGGACTGCCGACGGCCCTGACGACAGTCGCGCTGCTGGCCCTGCTGTCGGCGGTCATCGCCCTCGTGGTGCGCAACACCTCCGTACGGGCGGACACTTGAGGGGGGAAGGCATGAGGACCTACGCGAATCGCCGCGAATCGCCTCTGGAGGAGACATGCGTGTCCCGCCCTGGCTGTCCGCCACCGCCCGCTCCACTTACCGCGAGCGGGCGCCACGCGTCTACCTGTGCCTGGTGGCAGCCGCGCTGTTCCTGCTGCTCATCGACACCGCCTTCATCAGCCACCAGGACGCATCCTTCTTGGGCATCTGGCTTCTGCTGCTCACCCTCCCGTGGGCCCCGATGCTCTGGGCCCTGTTCGACGCGATCAGCGGCGCCGGCACGATGGAGGTCGTCTACGGCTGGGGCGGAAGGGTGCTCGCGGTGACCGGGATGCTGGTCGCCGCGCTGATCAACGCCGTACTGCTGGGCGTGGTGTCGCGGTACTACCGGGAGCGGCGCGGCAGGGGCGTTGTCAGACCCTGATGGCACAATCGCGACATGGAGACCGACAGGTTCATCGAGGTGTTGCGCCGGGAGGGCGGGCTGCTGGCGGCCGCCGCCGAGAAGGCCGGGGGCGAGGCCGAGGTGCCGCCGTGCCCGGGGTGGCGGGTGAGCGATCTCGTACGGCACCAGGGCATCGTGCACCGCTGGGCGGCCGGTTTCGTGACGGAGCGGCGGATGAGCGCGGTGCCCATAGCCGGTGAGTCCCCCGAGGACGAGGCGCTGCTGCCGTGGTTCCGCGAGGGGCACGCGTATCTCGTGGACTCGCTGGTGGCCGCGCCGCCGGACCTGGAGTGCTGGTACTTCCTGCGGGCCCCGTCGGCGCGGGAGTTCTGGGCGCGTCGGCAGGCGCACGAGACGACGGTGCACCGGGTGGACGCGGAGACCGCGCAGGGCGCGGACCTGTCCCCCATCGAAGCCGGATTCGCCGCCGACGGGATCGACGAGTTGCTGACCGGCTTCCACCGCCGGGCCAAGAGCAAGGTGCGTACGGAGGCGCCCCGGACCCTGCGGGTCGAGGCGGTGGACATACCGGCCGGGCGGGGTGGCGACTGGCTGGTGGCGCTCTCGCCGGAGCCGCCGCAGACCGAGCCCGGAGGCGCGGGCGACGCGGACTGCACGGTGCGCGGCAGGGCGGCGGAGCTGTACCTCGCACTGTGGAACCGGGGTCCGTACGAGGGGCTGGAGATATCCGGCGACGCGGCGATCATGGACCTCTGGCGGCGTGCGGCGGCGATCGTCTAGCGTGCCCCCATGGCTCGTCGTCCCACCACTCCCCGGTCCACCCGTCGCATGGTCAACTGGTGGCTGCCGTATCTCTTCTCGGGGGTGCGGGTGCTGGAGCTGGCCGACGACTGGAGTTCGGCGCGGGTCCGGCTGCGGCTGCGCTGGTTCAACCGCAATTACGTCGGGACGCATTTCGGCGGCTCGCTGTTCGCGATGAGCGACCCGTTCTGGATGCTCCTGATCACGAACAGCCTCGGCCGGGAGTACGCGGTGTGGGACAAGGCGGCCGAGATCGACTTCGTGTCGCCGGGGAAGGGCGATGTCTTCGCCGAGTTCAAGCTGACCGAGGACCGGCTGGAGGAGATTCGGCGGCTCACGGAGGACGGCGGCAAGGCGTTGGTCTGGTTCGAGAACGAGGTGCTCGCCGCCGACGGCACGGTCGTGGCGAAGGTGCGCAAGCAGCTCTACGTACGGCGGAAGCCGGCTTCGCGCTGAGGCTGCCCCGCCTCGGGCTCGTCAGCCGCTGCTGAGCATCCGCTCGAGGACGGCACGCTGGACGGGCTTGGCCTGGGCGTGACGCTCGCGGCCGGCGTCGGTCAGCGCGACGCGTACGCCCCGCCGGTCCTCGGCGCAGATCCCACGGCTGACCAGGCCTTCCTTCTCCAGGCGGCCGACCAGCCGGGACAGCGCGCTCTGGCTCAGGTGCACGCGGTCCGCCAGCTCCTGGACGCGGAAGCTGCAGCCTCCGTCGTCCGGACTGCTCTCGGCGAGGATGTCGAGGACCTCGAAATCGCTCGCGCCCAGCCCGTGCTGGTGCAGCTCACGGTCGAGTTCACACGCGGTGCGGGCGTGCAGGGCGAGGACCTCCCGCCACTGCTCCACGAGCGCATGCTCACTCTTCACGCCGGTCATGGGTGCACGGTACCAGAAAATGCCAGCTGAATGCACGGGAATTAAATGCACTTGCATTGAATGCATGCGCATGGAAATCTGGTGGGCATGACCTCTCCGCACACCACCGTCCCCGGTGCCGGTACAGCGTCCGAACAGGGGTGGAGCCCACGCCAGTGGGGCACCTTGCTGGTGCTCTGCGCCGCGCTCTTCCTCGACGCACTCGACGTCTCAATGGTCGGCGTCGCCCTGCCGTCCATCGCTCACGACCTCGACCTGTCCACCTCGTCACTCCAGTGGATCGTGAGCGGCTACATCCTGGGCTACGGCGGACTGCTGCTGCTCGGCGGCCGCGCCGCCGACCTGCTCGGCCGCCGCCGGGTCTTCCTCATCGCCCTGGCCGTCTTCGCCGCCGCGTCCCTGCTCGGCGGCCTGGTCGACTCCGGCGAACTACTGATCGCCTCCCGCTTCATCAAGGGCCTGAGCGCCGCCTTCACCGCGCCCGCCGGGCTCTCCATCATCACCACCTCTTTCGCCGAGGGCCCGCTCCGCAACCGCGCGCTCAGCATCTACACCACCTGTGGCGCCACCGGCTTCTCCATGGGCCTGGTGCTGTCCGGACTCCTCACCGAGGTCGGCTGGCGCTGGACGATGCTGCTGCCTGCGCCCATCGCGCTGGTCGCCCTCGTCGCAGGACTCCGGCTGATCCCCCGAAGCCCCCGCGAGCACGGCCCCGGCCGCGGCTACGACCTGCCCGGCGCCCTCACCGGCACCGGCGCGACGCTGCTGCTGGTCTTCACCGTCGTACAGGCCCCCGAGGTGGGCTGGGCGTCGGCTCGTACCCTGGGGTCGTTCGCCGTGGTCGCCGCGTTGCTGGCCGCCTTCGTCGCGATCGAGACGCGCAGCGCCCACCCGCTGATCCGGCTCGGCGTCTTCCGTTCCGCCGACCAGATCCGCGCCAATCTCGGCGGCGCCGCCTTCTTCGGCTCGTACGTCGGCTTCCAGTTCCTGGTCACCCAGTACATGCAGTCGCTGCTGGGCTGGTCCGCGCTGCAGACGGCGCTCGCCTTCCTGCCGGCCGGGGCCCTGGTGGCCGTCGCCTCGACCCGGATCGGGCCGCTGGTGGACCGGTTCGGCACCCCACGGGTGATCGCGGCAGGCTTCGCCGCGCTCGTCGTCGGCTATGTGCTCTTCCTGCGGATCAGCCTCACCCCGCAGTACGCGGCCGTGATCCTGCCGTCGATGCTGCTGCTCGGCGCGGCCTGCGCCCTGGTCTTCCCCTCGCTCAACATCCAGGCCACCAACGGGGTCAAGGACGACGAGCAGGGCATGGTCTCCGGGCTGCTCAACACCTCGTTCCAGGTGGGCGGCGCCATCTTCCTCGCCATCGTGACGGCGGTCGTCACGGCGAACGCCGGTCACGGCACGGGAGCGGGCACGCCCCAGGCCGTGCTCGACAGCTACCGGCCGGGCCTGGTCGTGGTCAGCGCGGTCGCCGTCGGCGGCCTGCTGATCACCCTCACCGGGCTGCGCCGTCGGCGCGAGCCGTACGGGATTCTGGTCGCGTCGTCCACGGAATCGGCGCCTACTGCCGCCGACGCCACCGCTGACGCCGTGGTCGTGGCCGACTGACACCGCCTCAAACCCCGTCCGGCTCCGCGCTCCCGGGGGAATGAGCGGGGCCGGACGGCCCGTCCTAGAGCCCACGGTTTACTCCCGCGCGAGCGTCGGACCCGCGTGGGAGACTGGCGGAACCGCAATTCAGGGGGAGGAGCGGTCCGATGCGCAGGGCTCGCACACAGGCGGAACGGGACTCCGTGACCGTCGAGATCATGTACGCGGCGGTGACCGGGGCTTTTCTGGCCGCCGGCGCCCTGGCCGCGATAGCCAGCCCGGTGCTGGCCGGGCAGGCGCACGGCACGGCGGGTGACGGCTGGATCACCATCGGGGTGATCGTCGCGGCCGCCGTGTTCTGCGGCCGGGTGGGGCTCGTGCTGCGCCGCTTCGAGCGGACCGGCCGCCAGCCCGGCGGTCAGCCGAGCCAGCCGGGCCGTACCAAGCCGGACTCGTAGGCGAGGACGACGAGTTGCGCCCGGTCGCGGGCGCCCAGCTTGATCATCGTGCGGCTCACATGGGTCTTGGCGGTGAGCGGGCTGACCACCAGCCGGCGGGCGATCTCCTCGTTGGACAGGCCGATCCCGACCAGGGCCATCACCTCGCGTTCGCGCTCGGTGAGGTGCTCCAGGCTCGCGGCGGCGGCCGGTTCCTTCGAACGGGCTGCGAACTCCTCGATGAGCCGTCGCGTCACCCCGGGCGAGAGCAGGGCGTCCCCGTCCACCACCGCCCGTACGGCGCGCACCAGTTCCTCCGGCTCGGTGTCCTTGACCAGGAAGCCGGAGGCGCCGGCGCGGATCGCCTCGAAGACGTACTCGTCGAGCTCGAAGGTGGTGAGGATGACGACCCTGACTTTGGCCAGCTCCTGATCCGCGGTGATCCGCCGGGTCGCCTCCAGACCGTCCATGACGGGCATCCGGATGTCCATCAGCACGGCGTCAGGGGTGAGTTCGCGCACCAGGCGCAGCGCCTCGGCGCCGTCGGAGGCCTCGCCCACGACCTCGATGCCGGGCTGCGCGTCGAGCAGCGCCGCGAACCCGGCGCGCACCAGCGCCTGGTCGTCGGCGAGCAGTACCCGGATCATCGACTCTCCTTGTCGGCCTTGTTGAGCTTCACGGCCGTCTCTGTCTTGTCGGTCTCGGCGAAGGGCAGGTGGGCGACGACGCGGAAGCCGCCGTTCTGGCCGGGGCCGGCCTCGACGGTGCCGCCGAGGGCCGCGGCGCGCTCGCGCATGCCGACCAAGCCGTTGCCGCCGCCGGTGTCTCCGGTAGTGGTGGCCGGGCCGTCGTCCTCGACGCCGATCGTGAGCTCCCCGGGGCGGTATCCGATGCGTACGCGTGCGGTGCGCGAGCCGGAGTGCCGGACGATGTTGGTGAGCGCCTCCTGCACGATACGGAAGGCGGCGAGGTCCGCGCCGGGCGACAGCGGTACCCGGGCCCCCTCCTCCGCGACCTCGACGGCCAACCCGGCGCCCGCTGCCTGTTCGGCCAGTTCGGGCAGCCGGTCCAGGCCGGGGGCGGGCGAGCGGGGCGCGTCGCCGGGACCCCGCAGGGCGCCCAGCACCTGGCGGACCTCGCCGAGGGCTTCCTTGCTGGCCGACTTGATGGTGGCGAGCGCGGCGCGGGCCTGTTCCGGGCGCTCGTCGATGAGGGCGAGCGCCACGCCCGCCTGGACGTTGATGAGGGAGATGCTGTGCGCCAGTACGTCGTGCAGCTCACGGGCGATCCGCAGCCGCTCCTCGTCGGCACGCCTGCGTTCGGCCTCGGCCCGCTCCTTCCGCTGCCGGGCGAACTGCTCCCGGCGTACGCGTACGAGTTCGCCGACGGCGAGGATCGCGAGCAGCCAGGCACCGGCGCCCGAGGCCTCGGTCCAGGAGGCGGGGCCGTCACCGGCGGGCGGCAGCCATCGGTAGAGCCACATCCCGGTCACCAGGTGGCCCGCGTAGACCAGGGCGGCGATGACGATGACGGCGCGGCGGTGGCCCGCGGCGAGCGCGACGAAGTAGGCGGTGACGAGGCTGACGAAGACCGGTCCGTACGGGTACCCGAGGGCGACGTACGCCAGGGTGACCGCCGAGGTGCCCGCGGCCACGGCGACCGGGGCGCGGTGGCGCAGGAGAAGCAGGGCCGGGCCGGCCAGGACCAGGACGTAGCCGAGGGCGTCCAGGTGGATGCGGCCGGTCTGGCGGTGATCGGCGCCTGCGGTGCCGACCACCTGGAACACGGCGATGGCGAGCGAGGAGACCCACGGGTAGCGGCGGCCCGGCCCCCGGTCGGGGCCGCGCCACAGCCAGGGCGGCCCCACGTCGGCAGGCCGCCGGAACCGGGTGTCGTCCGTCATGCGGCCACGCTAGACCGGAGGCGGGGCCTTCGGCGTCCGCTGGTGGTGGTGACCGTGTCTACTCCGCCGGGAGTACGGGGCTCCGCCGGATTCCCACCTGGTGAGCGAGTGCGGCGACGGTGTGGTCGAAGAACTCGTCGCGCGCGTCGACCACCCGCTCGAACTGGCCGAAGAGCTCGAAGCTGATCAGCCCGAAGAGCTGCGCCCAGGCGGCGACCAGTCCCGCCACGGCGCCGGCCGGCAGATTGCGGTCGAGGTCCCTGACGAGCCGCCATGCGTCGGCGCGTACGCCTTCGGGGATCGGCGTCACGGTCTCGTCAGGCAGCACCAGCGCTCCGGCGGCATGGGCGTCCTCGGCGACGGCGATCAGGGCGAGGCCGACCCGGGAGGCGGGTCCGATCGTGTCCAGCGGTGCGCTGTAGCCCGGCACGGGTGAGCCGTAGATCAGGGCGTATTCATGCGGATGGGCCAGTGCCCAGCCCCGTACGGCGCGGCAGACGGCTATCCAGCGCTGGACGGGGTCCTCGCTCCGGGACCGGTCGAGGGCCTGCTCCGCATCCTCACCGAGGGAGTCGTACGCGTCGATGATGAGGGCGGTCAGCAGGTCGTCCCGGCTGGCGAAGTAGCGGTAGAGCGCCGAGGAGACCATGCCGAGCTCACGGGCGACGGCCCGCAGGGACAGTCTCGAGGGGCCTTCGGCCAGGAGCTGGCGGCGCGCCTCCTCCTTGATGGCGGCGGTCACTTCGATTCGGGCCCGTTCCCTGGCTCCTCGGATGACGCTCATGGGGCAAGTGTGCCATCGATCGGAGCGACGACCAACAACGAGAACACCGCTCTTGTTTTTGTGGCGGGCCGATGCAACACTGATCTCAGGAGAGAGCACCGCTCACACTTACCGAGGGAGACGCCATGTCGTCCGATCACGTCATGAAGCCCGGCTGGTTCACGGTCAATGTCTTCAACCGCACCGTCGCCTGGCTGACCCGCAGGGGGCTCAGCGTGTGGGGCTCGCGCGTGCTCGCCGTCCGAGGCCGCAAGAGCGGCGAATGGCGACGCACCCCGGTCAATCTGCTCACCTTCAACGGCGAGCGTTACCTGGTCGCCCCGCGCGGCCACGTGCAGTGGACGCACAACATGCGGGCCGCGGGGGGCGGGCAGCTCCTGCTGGGCAAGGGAGTCGAGGAGTTCACGGCGACCGAGATAGCCGACGAGGACAAGGTGCAGGTGCTGCGGGCCTACCTCAAGCGCTGGAAGGCGGAGGTCGGCGTGTTCTTCGGCGGGGTCGGTCCCGATTCGTCGGACGAGGAGCTGAGGGCCATAGCCCCCAAGCACCCCGTCTTCCGAATCACGGCGGTCAGCTGAAGGTCACCGTCACCTTGGTGAAGCCCAGCGAGGTCAGCAGTTGCTGGAGCATGGCGCGGGTGTTGGCCTCGGCGCGGCTGCCGAGCCCGCTGTCCTTCGCGGCGGCCTGGATCTTGTCCGCCGCGAGCGACTGCACCTGCTCCTGCTGCTGATCGGGAATCGACGAGAAGAAGTCGGAGATCCGGTCGAAGAAGCCGCGCTGTTGGGCGACGACGTAGGAGCGCTTGGGGTCGAGCGAGGTGCGCTCCAGGTTGGCGTGCGGCAGCTTGATGGTCGCGGAGGTGCGGTCGTCGGAGACCTTGACCGCGTTGTCGCTGAGATTTCCGAACTCAACGTAGGCATTGACGCTGCCGGCGCCGACGTAGAGAGTGCGCCTTCCGCGCACCGCGTCGGGGAGGAATGTGGCGTCCTTCTGCAGGTCCACGATGACCTGGAAGTTCCCACTGGCACCCTCGAAACGGCTCATGTCCTTGATTGACTTGAGCACCACAGGGCCGCTGCGGTCCTTGGTCGTCTCGGCAAAGGGATTGGGCAGACCCGGGATCAGGTCGGCCTTGGCGACAAGAACAAGCAGTCCGGCGAGCACGAGCAGTCCGGCGGCGAGCCGGGCCCACCAGGGCATCCGGCCGGCGTCGTTACGTACGGGCATGGGTTTCGGCACCTCCTGGAAGGTGTGTGCCCCCGAACTGGCCTTCTAAGAGGGGTTATTGCCACAGCTCTGTCACGGTTGGCCGCTCGCGGCTGGCGGTGACTGTCAGCAGGTCACGGCCGGTCCACGGCCGACAGCGCACGACGGGCCAGCGGGTGGGTCCGCACCAGTTCGGCGAGCGAACTGGAACCCCGCACGATCTTGGCGAAAGCGTTCCACGCGGGCGGAAAGGTGGTGAGCACGGCATGCAGCAGCCCCGGGCGTTTCTCGAACAGGGCCATCATCCGCCGCCCCACGCCCATCTCCACGCCGAGTCCTGCCTTGACCGCGAAGGCGTAGTTGAGCGCCTGGCGGCGGGCGTCCACCGCGTCGTGCGCCTCGGAGATACGGACCGCCCACTCCCCCGCCAGCCGGCCGGAGCGCAGCGCGTACGAGATGCCCTCGCGGGTCCACGGCTCCAGCAGGCCCGCCGCGTCACCGCAGACCAGCACCCGGCCCCGGGACAGCGGGGAGTCGTCGGAACGGCAGCGGGTCAGATGGCCGGAGGAGATGCTCGGCTCGAAGCCGGCGAGGCCGAGGCGGGCGATGAAGTCGTCCAGATAGCGCTTGGTCGCGCCGCCCTCGCCCCGGGCCGAGATGACCCCGACCGTGAGCGAGTCGCCCTTGGGGAAGACCCAGCCGTAACTGCCGGGCAGCGGGCCCCAGTCGATGAGCACCCGGCCCGCCCAGTCCTCGGCCACCTCCGGCGGCACCGGGATCTCGGCCTCCAGGCCCAGGTCGACCTGGGCCAGCTTGACGCCGACGTGGGCGCCTATCCGGCTGGCGCTGCCATCCGCGCCGACCACCGCCCGGGCGAGTACGGTCTCGCCGTCGCTCAGGACCACCGCGACGGTGCGCCGGTCCGGGACGGCCGTGCCGTGCTGCTCGACCCGGGAGACGGCCGTGCCGGTCCGGAGCTGGGCCCCGGCGCGCTGAGCCGCCTCCACGAGGCCGGCGTCGAACTCCGGGCGGTTGATGAGCCCGAAGAGCATCTGCCGGGAGCGCTTGGTACGGACCAGCCTCCCGTTGAGGCTGAAGGTCACCGCGTGCACCCGGTCGCGCAGCGGGAGCTCGAACCCGGGCGGCAGCGCGTCCCGGGACGGGCCGATGATGCCGCCGCCGCAGGTCTTGTAGCGGGGCAGCTCAGCCTTCTCCAGCAGCAGTACCCGGCGCCCCGCGGTCGCCGCCGCATAGGCCGCCGAGGCCCCGGCGGGACCCGCGCCGACCACGACGACGTCCCAGACCGCCTCCTGCCCGGCTTCGTCCGCCGAACCGCTGTCCTGCGCCCCTTGCTCGCTGCTCACGTATCCGTCCGCTCCCGATCGACCCGCCGACTGCCGTCGCCCCTGCTCAGCCGCATCCTATTGCGCGTTGCTGAGTGGTCCGCCTGTGGCACCATCGAGCACGACCCACCGTAACCACGAACAACGCGTTCGCAGGCCGCACCCACAAGGAGCGCTCATGTCCGCCGTCCCGTCCGCCGCCCCCCTCGCGGCGACCGTCGCCGCGCTGATGCCACGGGCACGTACCGAGCTCGCCGAGCTCGTTTCGTACCGGTCGGTCGCGGACCCCCGGCAGTTCCCGAAGAGCGAGTGCGAGGACGCCGCCCGCTGGGTCGCGGAGGTGCTGGAGACCGAGGGCTTCCAAGACGTGGCGGTCCTCGACACCCCGGACGGCACGCAGTCGGTGTACGGGTACCTGGTGGGCCCCGAGGGGGCGCCCACGGTGCTGCTGTACGCGCACTACGACGTGCAGCCGCCGCTGGACGAGGCGGCCTGGCTCTCCCCTCCCTTCGAGCTGACCGAGCGCGACGGCCGCTGGTACGCGCGGGGTGCCGCCGACTGCAAGGGCGGCCTCATCATGCACCTGACCGCGCTCCGGGCGCTGCGCGCGCAGGGCGGGGTGCCGGTGAACGTCAAGGTCATCGTGGAGGGCTCGGAGGAGCAGGGCACCGGCGGTCTGGAGCGCTACGCCGAAAGCCACCCCGAGCTGCTCACGGCGGACACGATCGTCATCGGCGACACCGGCAACTTCCGGCTCGGCCTGCCGACGGTCACGGCGACGCTGCGCGGCATGACGCTGGTCGAGGTGCAGGTCAGCACGCTTGAGGGCAATCTGCACTCCGGGCAGTTCGGCGGCGCGGCCCCCGACGCGCTCGCCGCCCTGATCCGGATCCTCGACTCGCTGCGCGACGAGACCGGCGCGACCACGGTCGACGGGCTGGCCGCCGACGAGGCCTGGCAGGGCCTGCAGTACCCGGAGGACGACTTCCGGGGCGACGCAAGGGTCCTGGACGGCGTCGGCCTGGTCGGCGCCGGCACCATCGCCGACCGGCTGTGGGCCCGGCCCGCGGTCAGCGTGCTCGGCATCGACGCCCCGCCGGTCGTCGGCGCGACCCCGTCCGTCCAGGCCCGCGCGGGTGCCCTGGTGAGCCTGCGCGTCCCGCCGGGCGTCGACGCCCAGGAGGCCGCCAAGCTGCTCGCCGCCCACCTCGAGGCGGCGGCCCCCTGGGGTGCCCACGTCGAGGTGACCCAGCGCGGCAGCGGCCAGGCGTTCCGCGCCGACACCTCCAGCCCCGCCTACGTCGCCATGGCCGATGCCATGCACGCCGCCTACGGCACGGACCTGCAGGTCGCCGGCCAGGGCGGCTCCATCCCGCTCTGCAACACCCTCGCCACGCTCTACCCGGAGGCGGAGATCCTGCTGATCGGCCTCAGCGAGCCCGAAGCGCGGATCCACGCCGTGAACGAGAGCGTCTCCCCGGAAGAGCTGGAGAAGCTGTCCCTCGCGGAGGCGCTGTTCTTGCAGAACTACGCGGCGTCCAAGGCCTAGCCGTGTTTTAGCAGTCGCTGATCGGCCTGGTTGGCCGTCCCGGGAAGTGGCGGGCTGCATGCGCAGCCTGTTGCCCTGGTCCCTATCAGGGCAGGCGGAGGTAGGCGAGCGCGGTCAGGAGGGGGTGAACTGCGAGGCAGTTCACCCAAGTTGCTGGCACGGCCTGGCCCAGGCGCATGACACGCGTCCCGCCAACGGCACTATCGCCGCAAACGGCGCCCAAGCTGCCGACAGCAACGACGGCCGGGGTGGCGACGGAGGCCTCCGCGGCTACCAGATCGTCACAAAGGTGTTCCCCACCGCAGCCAACGGCACACCGCAGACCGCCCCGTGCCCCAGCCGCAAGAGGGTCACCGGCGGCGGCGTCCTGGTGCCCGTCGGTGTTGTGCAGGGCAGTTACCCCACCGCCGACGGCCAGGGATGGATGGGTGTCGGGTTCTCGAACGGCACCGGTGGCATCACCGTCTACGCCGTCTGCGTCGACCGAGGCCGCGGCATCTGACCCTCCCTCCGATCGAGGTCGGCGATCCGGGGAGCCAGATCCACGCCGAAAGACGTCCAGGGGTCGGTCCACGGTCCAGCACATGGCGCCCCGGACGGGCGCGTCGCCCTAGCCGCCGACCGGGACGCCGGCTTCGAGGTTGAGGACGGTGGCGCGCTCGCGGGCGCGCAGGGCCCAGCGGAGGCGGGAGAGCCGTACCGGGGGGAGCATCGAGGCGGCCTCGTCCTCGGTGGCGAAGCGCCAGCCGCGCAGCTCGGCGCCGGGCAGCAGGAGGCGTTCGGCGTCGGCGGCGCGCAGGCGGCCGCCGTCGAAGAGCAGGCGGAGGCCGCCGTAGCCGGGCGGGTTGGGCGATTCCCAGTCGACGACCAGGAGCCGGGGGACGGTGGGGAGTTCGAGGCCGAGCTCCTCGGCGACCTCACGCATGCCGGCCCGCGCCGGGGGCTCCCCGCGCTCGACGACACCGCCGGGGAACTCCCAGCCGGGCTTGTAGGTCGGGTCGACGAGCAGCACCCGGTCGTGCTCGTCGAAGAGCAGCACTCCGGCCGCCAGCGTCTCGGCGGTCGGCTCGGGGGTCTGCACGATGTCGCAGGCCCCCTCCCCCGCCCGGACCGCCTCGGCGATCCGTTCTGCGGTCTGCCGCGAGTCGAGCGCGCCCGTGTCGATGACGTGCGCGTCGGCGGTGATCCAGGGCAGCGCCTCCGTGTAGGCGGCGAGGTGGCCCAGACACCAGCTACGTACGGAGGCGCTGGCCTCGGGGTCGCCGGGGAAGTCCCCGCGCTGGGCGATTCGGTCGCGCAGGATCGTTTCCTCAGCGTGCAGCAGCACATGCCGCACCGGTATCCGCCGGGAGGAGAGGCCGCCGAAGATCTCATCGCGGTAGTCCTGCCGCAGCAGCGTCATCGGCACGATGAGCGGGCCGCCGACCTCGCTCAGCAGAGCTGCGGCCGTGTCGACGACGAGCCGCCGCCAGGACGGCAGGTCCTGGTAGTCCGAGACCTCCCCGAGCCGCTTCTCCGGTAGCAGCAACCGCAGCCCGCTGCCGATGAGTTCCGGCTCGTAGAGCAGGCTGCCCGGTAGCAGATCTAGCAGTTCGCGTGCCGCGCTGGTCTTGCCCGCGCCGAAGGTGCCGTTGAGCCAGACGATCACGGTGCCCCCTCTTCCGTAGCCCCCTACGAATTGCCCGGATCATCGCCTGCGGCAAACGCGACGGCCCTTTCAGGGGGTCAGCAGGGGGTCAACCCCCGTCACAGCCAACTACACACAATCGAACGCGAACAAAGCGCTCTCAGCCTCAACAGGGCAGGTTGTCAAGGGTTCTGCGGGATATCGAACAGTTGCCACCGACCTCTTCCAACAACCTCCAACAGCATCTACCGTAAGCGATCGTACGTATGACAGGGACATGACGTTCCGTAATCCTGCGAGGACGGAGGCACCGGAACCCATGCGCGATCTGCATAACCGCATCTCAAGTCCAAGCGCCGCTCGAAGAGTCACCGGAATCCTGGCCGCCGCACTGCTCTGCGCGACGGCCCTCGCGGTCCCCGTGACCGCCGCGGCCGCCACGACCACCGGCACATCCGATGACGCGACCCCCCAGCTCGCCAACGGGCTCGCGCTCACTCCGCCGATGGGCTTCAACAACTGGAACTCGACCAACTGCCGGGCCGAGTTCAACGAGACGATGGTCGAGGGCATCGCCGACATCTTCGTCAACAAGGGTCTCAAGGCCGCCGGCTACCAGTACGTCAACCTCGACGACTGCTGGGCCCTGCCGCAGCGCGACAGCGACGGCAAGCTGGTCCCCGACCCCGTGCGATTCCCCCACGGCATCAAGGCCGTTGCCGCCTACGTCCACGCCAAGGGTCTCAAGCTGGGTATCTACACCAGCGCCGGCACCAAGACCTGCAACGACGCAGGCTTCCCCGGTGCCCTCGGGCACGAGTACAGCGACGCCCAGCAATTCGCGGACTGGGGAGTCGACTACCTCAAGTACGACAACTGCAACAACCAGGGCGTGGACGCGGTTCAGCGCTACACCACCATGCGCGACGCCCTCGCCGCCGCCTCCAAAAGCACGGGCCGCCCCATCGTCTACAGCATCTGCGAATGGGGCTCGAACTCCCCGTGGACCTGGGCATCCGACGTCGGCAACCTGTGGCGCACCACCGGTGACATCAGCGACAACTGGTCGAGCATGCTGTCGATCTTCAAGCAGAACGCCCCGCTGGCCCCCTACGCCGGCCCCGGCCACTGGAACGACCCCGACATGCTGGAGGTCGGCAACGGCGGCATGACGGACACCGAATACCGCAGCCACTTCAGCCTCTGGTCGATCATGGCGGCCCCGCTGCTCATCGGCTCCGACCTGCGCAGCGCCACCCAGGCGACGTACGACATCATCGGCAACCGCGACGTCATCGCGGTCGACCAGGACAGCCTCGGCAAGCAGGGCACAGTCGTGTCGTCCGTGGACGGCCGCTGGGTGATCAGCAAGGAGCTGGCCGACGGCAGCCGTGCCGTCGTGCTCTTCAACGAGACCGGCCGGCCGCAGCACATCGCGACCACCGCGTCGGCCGTCGGGCTGCCCGGCAGGTCCGCGTACAAGCTCCGCGACCTGTGGCAACACAAGAACTACAACACCGCTGGCGCCGTCTCCGCGACCGTCCCGGCCCACGGCACCGTGCTCTACCGGGTCTCGGCCGACCGCCACTGGGCCTCCTACCCGCCGGCCGTCGAGGCCGGTGTCAGCGAGGCGCCCCTGGTCGAGGCTGGGACTCCGGTGCCCCTGACGACGACGGTCACCAACCTGGGCCGCACCCCGGCGATCTCCGGCAGCGTCGCCCTCGGCGGCCCTCAGGGCTGGCGGGTCAAGGCCACCTCGCCCACGAGAACCGCCGCCCTGTCCACCGGCAGAAAGCTGACCACCTCCTGGACCGTCACCGCACCGGCCGGCACCGCGAGCGGCGCATACGACCTCACCCTCACCGCCGCCTACCGATCACCCACCGGAGACGCGGCGCGGTCCGAACTCGCCACCATCGCCTACGTGGTCGTACCGCCTCCTGACGGCACCTCGTACGTCAGCGACCTGACCTGGATGAGTGCGACGAACGGATGGGGGCCGGTCGAGAAGGACACCAGCGTCGGCGAGAGCGCGGCAGGCGACGGCCACCCGATCACCATCGGCGGCACGGTCTACGCCAAGGGCCTCGGGGCGCACGCGCTCAGCACGATCGAGTACTACGCCGGGGCCCGCTGCGACACCTTCTCCGCGCAGGTCGGCGTGGACGACGAGAAGGGCGCCAACGGCACCGTCGCCTTCCAGGTCTGGGCCGACGACGCGCTGGTCGCCTCGACCGGCGTGCTCACCAACGCCGAACCGGCGCAGGCCCTGACCGCCGACCTGACCAGGGCCAAGACCTTTCGGCTCGTCGTCACCGACGGCGGCGACGGCGGCGACAGCGACCACGCGGACTGGGCGGACGCCAAGATCACCTGCGCGGCCTGAGGCCGTCCATCACCACCCCCAGGGCGCGGGCCCGCACCAGCGGGTCCGCGCCCGCCTGCTCCGCCCCGAGCGAGGCGCCGATGAGCACCGCCATCAGCTCGGGCAGCCCGATGTCGTCCCGTACGGCGCCCGCCTCCTGGGCCCGTCGCAGCAGCAGCGCCAGCGCCTCCCCCAGCCCGGCTGCGCCCTCCGCGTGGGCGCGGCCCACGTCGACTCCGGCGTCGGTGAGGGCGTTCGCGAAGGCACGTTTCGCGCCGGACTGCTCGACGATCAGGGCGAAGAAGCCGAAGAAGGCCTCACCGGGGTCCTTGGCCTCCGACAACGCCTCGGCCTGCTCCGCGAGGCGCCGCAGGTGCGCGGTGAACACCGCTTCCAGGAGCGCTTCCTTGGTCGGGAAGTGCCGGAACACGGTGCCGATGCCGACGCCCGCCGCCTTGGCGATCTCCTCGGTCGAGGCGGAGGTGCCGCGCTCGGCGAAGACCGCGTCGGCGACGTCGAGGATGCGGGCGCGGTTGCGGGCGGCGTCGGCGCGCAGCGGCTTGGTGTCGGTCATCGGTCACCCTTGACAAACGGAGTGGTCAGTCCGAATCTAGTTACCGGAGTCATGACTCCAATTCTATCCCGGACCCCGGAGGCCAGCATGCCCGCAACCCCTTCACCCCGCGAGGTCCTCGACCAGCTCCACCAGCGCATCTCCGAAGGCCGTTGGGCAGAGCTCTACGAGCTGTACGCCGAGGACGTCGTCGTCGACATCCCGCTCGCCAAGCCGGAGCCCGAACACGTCGAGGGGCACGAGACGATCCGCAAGCACTTCGCGGCGGCCGAAGGCTTCTTCGCCCTCCAGGTCGTCGGCGACAGGGTCGTTCACGAGACCACCGACCCGGAGGTGGTGATCGCCGAGTTCGACTACGAGGGCCAGGTCATCGCGACCGGGCGGACCTTCCGCGTCTCCAACGTGCAGGTGGTCCGGGTCCGCGACGGGCTGATCGTCGAATCGCGCGACTACCACGACCACTTCGCGATGGCGGCGGCCACCGGCCAACTGCCCGAGCTGGTGGCGGCGCTCAGCCCCCAGGAGTGAACGCGGCCAGCCGCAGCGCCTGCGCCGCCGCGGCGGCCGCCCCGACCAGGCCCGCGTCCGTGCCGAGTTCGGCCGGTACGACCTTGAGGCCGGAGGCGAAGGACAGCGTCGCGTAACGGGCGAGGTGGGCGCGCAGCGGGCCCAAGAGCAGCGGGCCCGCCCCGGCGGCCACGCCGCCGCCGATCACGACCACGCCGAGCTCCACCAAGGTCGCCGTCGCGGCGATCCCGGCGGCGAGGGCCTGGGCGGCGCGGTCGAAGGACGCGAGGGCCAGCGGGTCGCCGGCCCTGGCCGAGTCGGCCACGGCGGCGGCGGTCGGCTCCGCGCCCGGGGCGGGCAGCCAGCCTGAATCCAGCGCGCGGCGGGCGATGTTGGGCCCGCTGGCCAGCCGCTCCACGCAGCCGCGCGAACCGCAGGGGCACAGGTCGCCGTCGAGGTCCACACTGATGTGGCCGATGTGGCCCGCGTTGCCTGTCGGCCCGGGGTGCACGGTCCCGCCGAGCACCAGGCCGCCGCCGACTCCGGTCGAGACGACCATGCACAGGGCGTTGTCGTAGCCGCGCGCGGCGCCGAGCCAGTGCTCGGCAGCGGCGATGGCCACTCCGTCGCCGGTGAGGACGACCGGGAGCGCCCCGGCCGCCTCCGTCACCCCGCCGACCAGCGGGTAGCCGCGCCACCCGGGTACGTTCACCGGGCTGACGGTGCCCACGGACGCGTCCACCGGGCCGGCGCTCCCGATGCCGACCGCCACGACCGCCGCCCACCGCGGGTCGGCGCGCAGTTCGGCGACCACCTCGCCGACGGCCCGCATCACGGTCGCCCCGTCCTCCCGGGCCGGGGTCGGCCGCAGGGCCCGAACGAGCAGCCTGCCGCCGGGGTCCACCAGCGCACCGGCGATCTTCGTGCCGCCGATGTCCAGGGCGGCGATAAGGGGTCCGGGCTCGGCGGACGGCCGGGACGCGGCAGGCGTCTCGGCCGTGGATTCGGTGCGCATGGCGGTAGTCTCACCCTTTGTTGACAACGTTGTCCAGCCCCTAGGATCCGCCCGTGACCGATATCGCGCGGACTGCCCGCCCCACCATGAAGGACGTCGCGGCCCGGGCCGGGGTCGGCCTCAAGACCGTATCGCGCGTCGTCAACGAGGAACCCGGCGTCACCGACGACACCATCGCCCGAGTCCAGGCCGCGATCGACGCGCTCGGCTTCCGCCGCAACGACAGCGCGCGGCTGCTCCGCAAAGGCCGTACGGCCAGCATCGGGCTCGTCCTCGAGGACCTGGCCGACCCCTTCTACGCCCCCCTCAGCCGGGCCGTCGAGGACCTCGCCCGCGCCCACTCGACCCTGCTGTTCACCGGCTCAAGCGCGGAGAACGCCGAACGCGAGCAGGAGCTGACGCTGGCCTTCTGCGCCCGGCGCGTCGACGGCCTGGTGATCGTCCCCGCCAGCGACGACCACCGCTACCTCGAGCCCGAGATCGCGGCCGGCGTCGCCACCGTCTTCGTGGACCGCCCCGCCGGCGGGATCGACGCGGACGTCGTCCTCAGCGACAACGCGGGCGGTACGCGGGACGGCGTCGCGCACCTCATCGCCCACGGCCACCGCCGCATCGGCTTCATCGCCGACCAGCCCCACATCCACACCGCCGCGCAGCGGCTGCGCGGCTACCGCGAGGCGATGGCGGCCGCGGGTCTGCCGGTGCACGACGGCTGGATCTCGTCCGGGCCGACCACGCCCGAGCACGTACGGGCGGAGCTCGAGCGCATGCTGTCGGGGCCGGAGCCGGTGACCGCGCTCTTCGCTGGCAACAACCGGATCACGGTGACCGCGGTACGCGTCCTCGCCAACCGGCCCGCGCACCCCGTCGCACTGGTCGGCTTCGACGACTTCGAACTGGCGGATCTGCTGCGCCCCGCGATCACCGTCGTCGCCCAGGATCCCGGCGAACTCGGCCGTACGGCCGCCCGCCTGCTCTTCCGGCGCCTCGACGGCTCGGCCGGGCCCCCAAGCCGCGTCGAGCTGCCCTGTCGGCTCATCGCACGCGGCTCCGGCGAGATCGCGCCCGCGGCCTGAGGGGTGTGCCCCACCGGCCGGGGTAGGGCACGGCAGCAGGACAAACATTGACATCGGACGGGTGTGACGATTCGATGCGTTGTGATCGAGAAGGACCGAGAAGGGATACCGCATGGCGCTGACCGACATGCCGCTGGACGATCTGCGCGCGTACCGGCCCGCGATAGCCGAGCCCGAGGACTTCGACAGCTTCTGGTCCAAGACCCTGGCCACCGCCCGCGACGCGGCCGCCGGGCCGGCCGAGTACCGGCTCGTCGAGGACTCGCCGCTCACCACCGTGGATGTCTTCGACGTACGGTTCCCGGGCTGGGGCGGCCAGCCCGTCGCGGCCTGGCTGCTGTTGCCGCGCGGGGCCTCGGGGCCGTTGCCCGCCGTGGTCAGCTACATCGGTTACAGCGGCGGCCGGGGCCTCTACCACGAGAACCTGCTGTGGAGCGCTGCCGGCTACGCCCATCTCATCGTCGACAGCCGTGGCCAGGGCCATGACACCCCCGACCCGGATCCGATGCCCGGCCCGCAGTACGTCGGCGGCTTCATGACGCGCGGGGTGGAGGATCCCGAGCACTACTACTACCGCCGCCTGATGACCGACTGCGTACGCGCCGTGGAGGTGCTGCGCGAGCACCCCGCCGTCGACCCGGCCCGCGTCGTCGTCGCCGGGGCCAGCCAGGGCGGCGGCCTGGCCCTCTCGGTGGCGTCCCTCGCCAAGGACGCGGTGGCGGCCGCGTTGATCGACGTGCCTTTCCTGTGCCACTTCCGGCGCGGTGCGGATTCCGCGGACACGGGACCGTACCCGGAGCTCGCGACCTATCTGAGCGTCCACAAGCGCATCGACCCGGACCTTGTCTTCTCGACGTTGAACTACTTCGACGGCGTCCACTTCGCCCCCCGGGCGACCGCCCCCGCGCTCTTCAGCGTCGGCCTGATGGATCCGATCTGCCCGCCGTCCACCGTCTACGCGGCGTACAACCGCTACGCCGGCGAGAAGGACATCCGCGTCTGGCAGTTCGGCGACCACGGCGGCGGCCGGGGCTCCCAGCCGTACGAACAGCTGCTGTGGCTGCGGGAGCGCGGACTCGCCCCGGCCTGAGCCCATTCGGCATGCCGGTCCCGTCCGGTCGCCCCGGTCGGGACCGGGGGCGATCGGACGGGCAGGGCAGCTGCGCCGGCTATGCCCTCGGTGACCGCGTCAGCGCGACAGCTTGTCGACGGGCTTGAACTTCGCTTCGCCGCCTTCGAGGTTCTTGTTGAGGAAGTCGTGACGCGCGCGCCGGTGGGTCTGATCGATCCACCCGGCCACCCCGGGGACGGTCTTGCGCCGGGTCTCGCGCGTCAGGTTGGGAATCACACGGGCGAGCGGGGCGTAGCGCCACAGCCCGGGGTCGGGCAGGGCCGTCTGGCTGTAGCTGTCCTCGCCCAGGTAGAAGCGGGCGTGGCCGAGCTGCGCCTTGTACCGCAGTTTGCCGTAGACCTGACTCAGGCCGCGGGCGTCCTGCGCGGGAAGGAAGGGTGTCCATGAAGGACGAGCAGAGCGACTGGGAGTCCTTGCTCGGGTTGGGCACCTCGACGAGCGAGATCAGCACCTGGGCCTTGAAGGCATCCGTCACGGTCTCCGGGTACCACGGCGCCTCGGCACCCATCAGATATCCGACGTAGCGCCAATGGTGCATCATCGCCTCGATGTCAGCGTCGGTGGGCAGGTAACCGAGGAGTTTGAGCTGCTGCCCGGGGGCGAAGGAGCTCAGGAGCAGCGTGCGGCTCGACGGCGTGGTGCTGACCTCGAATGTGCTGGGGCACTACTTCGGCGATCCGGCCCTTGAGCCGGTCCTGGCCGAGCTGGCACGCCGGCAGATACCGGTCTTCGTACACCCGGTGGACTGCCCGCACATCGACGTCCTCGGCTTCGGCCGCCCCAGCTCGATCGTCGAATTCCCCTTCGACACCGCGCGCACCATCACCAACGCCCTCTACACCGGCGTCTTCCAGCGCCATCCGGGGCTGCGGCTGATCCTGGCGCACTGCGGAGGGGTGCTGCCCATGCTCGGCTGGCGGATCGCCGAACACACCGTCAGGCCGTGGCCCGGACGACGCGGACATCGATCCCGCACACGTCACCGAGGTGCTGCGAGGGCTCTACTACGAGACCGCCCTGGCCGGCAGCCGCAACTCGCTGCTGCCGACGCTCGAGGTGACCACCTCGGATCACATCCTCTTCGGCACGGACTGGCCCGCCGCCCCGGAACCCACGGTCGTCCGCAACATCGACAACCTCACCGGCTTCGACGGCTTCACCAAGGACGAACTACGAGGCGTGGAGCGCGACAACGCGCTCAGGCTGTTCCCCCGGTTCGCCTGACCTCGGCGAGCAGATCCCAGACCCACTCGACGGCCTCGTCGGCGGTGGCGGGAAGACTCGCCGCGCGACCGAGCCGCCGCGCGACGGCACGGGCGGAACCACGGCCAGCGCCTGCACCTCGGCGTGAACGAGAAGGCCCCGTGGTGACACCGACCCGAAGCGCTGGTTGCGTCCGCGACCGAGGATGTTCTCCGTCCCGTCGGTGATCACCGCGCCGACGGAGATCCCTCCGTCACGGTAGGACTGCCAGGCCATCTCCAGGGCCGCCCGCCACGGCCGGTCAAGCGTCGACCAGGACTCCTGAGCTGACCCCTGCGCCGGCACCGCGCCGGCACCGCGCCGGGCCGTCAGGCTGATGCCGGGCGGCCGGCCAGGGAGTCCAGTTCGGGGCGGGCAAGGCCGCTGGCGGCGGTGACTTCGGCGGGGTCGAGGGCGCCGGAGTCGAGGCCGCGCAGCAGGTAGCCGCTGAGGGCCTTGGCGGTGGCGGGCTCGTCCATGACGGCGCCGCCGGCCTTGGTGACGTAGGCGGCGAGGCGGGCGGCGGCGACGGCGAAGCCGTCCCGGTAGAAGGCGTAGACGGCGGCATAGCGGGTGGGGAGGTGGGCGGGGTGCATGTCCCAGCCCTGGTAGTAGGCGCGGGCGAGTGAGCGCCGGACGAGTCCGTAGTGGAGCCGCCAGGCGTCGTGGACCTGCGAAGTGGGCCCGACCGGGAGGACGTTGGTGGCGCCGTCCGAGAGGCGGACGCCGGTACCGGCGGCGGCGACCTGCATGACGGCCTTGGCGTGGTCGGCGACGGGGTGGTCCATGGACTGGTAGGCCGGGCTGACGCCGCAGGAGGCGCTGTAGTCGAAGGTGCCGTAGTGCAGCCCGGTGGCCCGGCCGTCGGCGGCGTCGATGAGGCGGGCGACGGTGGCGGTGCCGTCGGGGCCGAGGATGGACTGGGTGGTCTCGATCTGGATCTCGAAGCCGATCCGGCCGCCGGCGAGCCCGCGCGCCTTCTCGAACTCCTCGCAGAGCCGGACCATCGCCCTGACCTGCTGCGGGAAGGTCACCTTCGGCAGGGTCAGAACCAGCCCGTCCGGCAGGCCCCCGGCGTCGAGGAGCCCGGTCAGGAAGACGTCGAGCGTGCGGATGCCCCGGTCGCGGACCGCCGCCTCCATGCACTTCATACGGATGCCGACGAACGGGGGCGTGCTCCGGTCGGCGACGGCGGCGGAGACGATCCGGGCGGCCGCGAGCGCCGCGGCGTCCTCCTCGGCGTCGGGGCGCGGTCCGTAGCCGTCCTCGAAGTCGATGCGGAGGTCCTCGATCGGCTCGCGCTCCAGCTTGGCGCGTACGCGGTCGTGGACCGGCCCGGCGAGTTCCTCGGTGAGGCCGAGGACCCGGGCCAGGGTCTCCGCGTCCGGGGCGTGCTCGTCGAGCGCGGCCAGCGCCTGGTCACCCCAGCTGCGTACGGTGTCGGCGGCGAAGGCGTCGGCGGGTACGTAGACGGTGTGCACGGGCTGGCGGGTGCCGGGGTCCCCGGGGTAGCGATGGGCGAGTTCCGCGTCCACGCCGGCGAGCGAGGCGCCGATGTCGACCCGGATCGCGTCCGCCAGCGATGTGCCGACCGTGTCACCCTGCGCCATGTGCCACCCTCCAGAACTTCAACAAAACGTTGAAGTGAAGTTAGCGCCCGCCTAGGGCGGCCGTCAACGGACCGTCCCCACCCACAGATGGCTGAACGGCACGACATAGACCGTGATCGCGAGCAGCACCCGGTCCCCTGCCACAGCCAGCCTACGATGCCGTGGCCAGGGGATACGCCGAGTCGTGGGCACGGCTCCCACACCGAACGAACCGGCCGCACGGGTCCTCAGCGGCCCGTCGGCGGTGACGGCCAGGAGCAGCGCGGCACGGGCCGTGGGGGTGAGAGAGCGCGACTGGTCCGCAGGCATGTCGTCCGGCTCCTGAGCGGCGGCCGGCCGGGCGGCGTAGCGCTCCAGGTAGAGGTGCCAGCGCCGCTCCCACTCGTCGGTGAGGGGCGGTACGGAGTCCTCGTCGCGCTGCTCGCGGGCGCGGTCGAGGGCAGCCTGGGCTGCCAGATCCCCGCGCAGGACCGCGGCGATGCGGACCGGGTCGGCGCCGGTCAGCGCGGTGACGGACATCGTGTCGACGCGGGACGGCCAGGCGCGGGTCCTGCCCAGGTCCAGGGCGACGTCGGAGGGCCCGTCCACGGCCGTCGTGGCGAACTGCTGCTCCAGGCGCTGCGCCGTCGCGAGCCCGGCGTCTGCGAAGGCGCGCAGGTCGTCGGCGGTGACGCGCAGTTCGTCCGGGATCGCGCCGGGCCGCCCGGGGAGAGCGGGCGGGGTCACGCCGAAGGTCCCGGCGATCCGGGCGAGAAGGGCACGCTGACGCTCGCGCTCGTCCTCGTCGTGGGGGTCGTCCGGGTCGTCGAAGCAGTCGAGTTCGAGGACGAAGGCAGCGTTGTCGTCGTGGACCAGCAGACAGTCCCCGACCCAGGTTTCGCCCCGCTCCTCGTCCGGTGCCTCGTCTTCCTCGTCCTCCGGCTCGTCGGCGCCCACGAGTTGCAGCACCTTGGGGTCGGATCCAGCTGCCATCAGCAGGTTCGCCGCCGCCCGCAGCGCGGCCGCCGAGCGCACCGGGTCGAGTACGGTCCCACCTTGAGCGGCGACCTCGGTCGCCACGACCGGGCCCTCCGGGTCCTTGACGGGGCGTATGAGACGTACGGCGGTCTTGGCGCGCTCCACCCAGGCGCTGTCGACGCTCGGCCGCGTGCTGCGGCGCCGCAACGGCCAGGCGGCGAGGGCGAGTACACCGGACACGAGGGAGGCGGCGGCGCCCCAGACCGGGGTGGCGGCGGTGAGGAGGACCTGTCCGCCGATCAGGATCATCGCAAGGACAAAGCGCGGCGCTGTGGTGGATTTTCCGGTGCCGGGGTCCGACCAGACCTCGGCGGCGCGCGGCAGCCAGGTGTAGAGCGGCAGCCGTCCGCGGCTTCCCGCAGGCTCGTTCGTCACCTGCGAATCCTCACATGTGATCCTGTGCGGGCAAAGGCCTCCACCCTCGCGGGCAGAGGCCTTTCGCAGCCGTACGTCTCATATGTCGCACGGGGAGCCGGATCAGCCCTTGCGGGTCTTGATCTCCTCGGTGAGCTGGGGGACGACCTGGAAGAGGTCGCCGACGACGCCGTAGTCGACCAAATCGAAGATCGGGGCCTCGGCGTCCTTGTTGACCGCCACGATGGTCTTCGAGGTCTGCATGCCGGCCCGGTGCTGGATGGCGCCGGAGATGCCGTTGGCGATGTAGAGCTGCGGGGAGACCGACTTGCCGGTCTGGCCGACCTGGTTGGTGTGCGGGTACCAGCCGGCGTCCACCGCGGCGCGGGAGGCGCCGACGGCCGCGCCGAGGGAGTCGGCCAGCGCCTCGATGATGTGGAAGTTCTCGGAGCCGTTGACGCCACGGCCGCCGGAGACGACGATCGCGGCCTCGGTCAGCTCCGGACGCCCGGTCGACTCACGCGGGGTGCGGGCCGTGACCTTGGTGCCGGTGGCCAGCGCGCCGAACTCGACCGCCAGCTGCTCGACCGCACCGGCGGCCGGCGCGGACTCCACCGGGGCGGAGTTGGGCTTGACGGTGATGACCGGCACACCCTTGCTGATCCGGGACTTGGTGGTGAACCCGGCAGCGAACACCGACTGCGTGGCCACCGGGCCCGCGTCGGAGGCCTCGACGTCCACGGCGTCGGTGATGATGCCGGAGCCGAGCCGCAGCGCCAGGCGGGCCGCGATCTCCTTGCCCTCACCGGAGGACGGTACGAGCACCGCGATCGGCGAGACGGCCTTGGCGGCGGCTTCGAGCGCGTCGACCTTCGGCACGACCAGGTAGTCGGCGAACTCGCTCGCGTCGGCGGTCAGGACGCGGGTCGCGCCGTGCTCGGCCAGCACCGGCGCGGCGGTGTCGGCGCCCGGACCGAGGTGGACGGCGACGGGCTCGCCCAGGCGGCGGGCCAGGGTCAGCAGTTCAAGGGTCGGCTTGCGGACGGCACCGTCCACGTGGTCGACGTAGACGAGGACTTCACCCATTACTACTCCTGCGCTGGGTTCCCCGGATCCATCCGGGAAAGGCGATTGCACTGCTAAGCTCTTTCCCGTGACATTTGGTACACGGGCAGGGCTTGTCCGTCATGAGGCCGCTCTCGCGGCCGAGTGAGAAGCCCCTCTGGGGAGGAGTCACGGGAATCGATCTCCTGCACGACGATTCCGTTGGGCGGGTCGAGTAGCTACCGACCCGCCCTCATCTCTTAGATGAACTTCTGGCTTGCCAGGAACTCCGCGAGCTGCTTGCCGCCCTCGCCCTCGTCCTTGACGATCGTGCCGGCGGTGCGCGGCGGGCGGGCCGTCGCGTCCTCGACCTTGGTCCAGGCGCCCTCGAGACCGACCTCGGCCTCGTCGATGCCCAGGTCGGACAGGTCCAGGGCCTCGACCGGCTTCTTCTTGGCCGCCATGATGCCCTTGAACGACGGGTAACGGGCCTCGCCCGACTGGTCGGTCACCGACACCAGCGCCGGCAGCGACGCCTCCAGGGTCTCGCTCGCGGCGTCGCCGTCGCGGCGGCCGGTCACCTTGCCGTCCTCGACCTTGACCTCGGACAGCAGGGTCACCTGCGGGATGCCCAGGCGCTCGGCCAGCAGCGCCGGCACGACACCGGCGGTGCCGTCGGTCGAGGCCATACCGGTGACGACCAGGTCGTATCCGGCGTGCTCGATCGCCTTGGCCAGCACCAGCGAGGTGCCGATGATGTCGGTGCCGTGCAGGCCGTCGTCCTCGACGTGGATGGCCTTGTCCGCACCCATGGACAGCGCCTTGCGCAGCGCGTCCTTGGCGTCCGCCGGACCCACCGTCAGCACGGTGATCTCGGCGTCGTCCGCGGCGTCGGCGATCTGCAGGGCCTGCTCGACCGCGTACTCGTCGAGCTCGGACAGCAGGCCGTCGACCGCGTCCCGGTCGGTGGTCAGGTCCTCGGCGAAGTGGCGGTCGCCCGTGGCATCGGGCACGTACTTCACTGCGACTACGATCCTCAAGCTCACGCCTGCACTCCTACTGCATCGGCTTCGTCGGCGACTGCCCTCTGAAAGGCAGCATAGGCGCCTACGGCTGCGGCTCCCGGTGGGGACGCTGTGGCGGGCCCCGACGGATATATTACTCGCCAGTACACCCAGTTGCTTCCCCGTATGCAAGCGCGCAGAACTGTGACCTACCCGACGCCGCGCCGCGGCGACACTTCAGTGACGCAGCGCGTTGAAACCACCCTGGTGGTACAGAAGGGGACGGCCGGGGCCCTCCGGGTCGCCCGCGATCGCCTGGGCCACAACGATGCGGTGGTCGCCGGCGGGTATCCGGGCGACGACCCGCGCGACCAGCCAGGCGGAGACATCGTCGAGCAGCGGCACGCCATGCGCCCCGGTACGCCACGCCGTCTGCGGCCCGAAGCGGTCGGCGCCGCTGCGGGCGAAGGTCGCGGCGACGTCCTGCTGGTGCTCGCCGAGGATGTGGATGCCGACGAAGGGGGCCTCGGAGACGGTGGGCCAGGCGGAGGCCCCAGTGCTGATCCCGAAGGACAGCAGCGGCGGTTCCGCCGAAACGGAGGTGAGGGAGGTCGCGGTGAAGCCGACCGGGCGGGCGCCCGGTGCGGTGATGACGGCGACGCCGGCGGCGTGGCGCCGGAAGACCGACCGGAAGGTGGCCGAGTCGAAGAGGGTGGTCGTGCCGATGTCGGTCGAGGCAGTCATGGAATTGTCCTTCTGGAGCGGAGGTGCCGGAGGCGGCGCGCTGTCGTCTGGGGCGCTCACTGGCCCGGACAGCGCGCGCTGGCGTGCCGGCCGAAGTCGACATCCGCTCGTGCGTACAGAAGGGGGTCTCGCGACATAACGTCAGACTGACGATCCGGTCCGCACTCCGTCAAGACCGGCCCGGGATATGGGATCGCGGTCATACGCCTCATACAGCGGCTCCCAGTGCCGCGATGACATCCGCCTTCCGCGGCTGCCCGGCCGCACGCCGCACGACCGCGCCGTCGCCGTCGAGGACCAGCACGGTCGGGGTCTTGAGGATCGCCAGCCGTCGCACGAGGTCCAGGTGCGCCTCGGCGTCGATCTCCACATGCCGTACGCCGTCGACCATTTCGGCGACCTCGCCGAGGGTCCGCCGGGTCGCCCGGCACGGCGAGCAGAAGGCGCTGGAGAACTGCACGAGCGTCGCCCGCTCCCCCAGCGGCCCACCGATCTCCGCAGCCGTCAGCCGCTCGGCGCTGTCCTTGGCCCGCACCCGGATCCTCCCCTGCCGTCGCTGGTGCAGCAGGCCGAAGAGCCCCGACGCCGCGAGCACCACGACGCACACCAACAGTCCCGTCATCTCGTCTCTTCCTCCCGACCCGGTGCAGCGTTCATCCGACCGCAATGATTCCCGCGGGTTCTTCCTACCCAGGCATCCGCAAGAATGCCGGTATGAACATCGATGCCCGGGGCCCGCGTTTCGCCGCGACCCTGACCGCTGTCGTCCTCGCCGTCGTCCTGATCACCGGCAGCGGCTGGCTGCTGGCCGTGCAGGCGCTGGTCTTCGCCGTCGGCGCCGCCGCCGGGGTCCAGAAGTCACCGTACGGCCTGCTCTACCGCACGGTCGTACGTCCCCGTCTCGGCCCGCCGACCGAAACCGAGGACCCGGCGCCGCCGCGCTTCGCCCAGGCCGTGGGGCTGGCCTTCGCCCTGATCGGGCTGATCGGCTACTTCGCGGGGCCGCAGTGGCTGGGCATGGCGGCGACCGGAGCGGCACTGGCTGCCGCCTTCCTGAATGCGGCGTTCGGCTACTGCCTGGGATGCGAGATGTATCTGCTGCTGCGCCGCGTCACCCCGTCGAACTGAGTGAGCCGGGTCACGTGAAATGATGAGAATCTCGGTCAATGTCGGGCACGCCAGGTGACACGGCAGTCGTTTACGGTGCACGATCACCCAGCGACCTGTAAATCTACGGCCGCGTAACTTCTTCCGCCGGGGCACCATCCCCAAGAGAGAGCAGGGACCCCGACATGGCCGAACTGGTTTACCCGCCTGTCATCGGTGCCGCCCGCGCCATGTTCAAGGTGCAGGGGCTCCGCTTCGACATCGGCGGCACCGAGAACGTCCCGCGCAAGGGCGGCGCGCTGCTGGTGAGCAACCACATCGGTTACCTGGACTTCATCTTTGCCGGTCTGACCGTCCTGCCCGCCAAGCGGCTGGTGCGCTTCATGGCGAAGGAGTCGGTCTTCCGGCACAAGATCTCGGGCCCGCTGATGCGCGGAATGAAGCACATCCCGGTCGACCGCTCCGAGGGCATGCATGCGTACGCGCACGCGTTGGACGCGCTGCGCTCCGGTGAGATCATCGGCGTCTTCCCCGAGGCCACGATCTCCCAGTCCTTCACGCTCAAGACCTTCAAGTCCGGCGCCGCCCGCCTCGCCATGGAGGCCGGTGTCCCGCTGCTGCCCGTGGCCCTGTGGGGCACCCAGCGGCTGTGGACGAAGGGCCACCCGCGCAACCTGGGCCGTAGCCGCACCCCCATCGCCATCCGGGTCGGCGAGCAGATGAACCCGCTGGAGAACGAGAAGCCGGGCGCGCTCACCCGCCGCCTGCGGCTGCGCGTCCAGGAGTTGCTGGAGGACGCGCAGCGCGCCTACACCGGCCGCCCGAGCGGCCCGGACGACACCTGGTGGCTGCCCACCCACCTCGGCGGCACCGCGCCCACCCCGGAGGTAGCGGCGGCCCGGGACCGCGAAGCGGCTCACTGAGCCGGTTCGTACACCGTCACCTCGGCCCCCGGGCTGAGCATGCGCAGGCCGCCCGCGAGCTCTTCGGCGGCCGCGCGCAGCGTGTCGAGCGGCATGGGGCTGAGCCGCTCCAGCAGGAAGAGGGCGTTGGCCGACTCCTCGGTCAGCCGGGTGCGTACGCCCTGCCGCCAGTTCCAGCGGCGGCAGGTGACCCCGGTCGCGTCCTGCCAGACGGCCTCGCCGGGCTCGGGATGCTCGATGACCGTCTCGCCGCCGGCGACGGTCTCGAACTTCTCGACACCACGGGCTCGTACGAGCTCCATGCCGCCCTGGATGTAGTCGGTGTCCTCGCCCCCGACGGGGACGAGGTGGGCGACGCTGATGGCGTTGTAGAGGTCGACCAGGAGGTTGATCCGGGGCAGCCCGCCGTCGGCGAGGGCCCGCCTGGCCAGCGCCTCGGCGGAGTTGCGGGTGCGGGACGGCTTGGCGCCGAAGGCCGCGTACGCCTCGCGCCAGGCGGCGATGTGCGGGTCCTCGTGCGGCCGGCGGCCGCCCAGACGGTCGGCGAGGCGACGGGCGGCGTCGTCGAGGAGCGCCGAACTGCGGGCGTCGCCGGGCCCGTTGACCAGGCCGCGGGCCTCGACCACGAGGTGGGTGAAGCCAGGTGCGAGGGCGCGTACTTCGCGGGCGACGGTGAGGGTGGGAGTCATCAACGGCCTTCGGGTCTCAGAGCTTGGTGGGCAGCGTCCGCCACAAGTGCGGCCGGTCGGTGGCCTGCTGGAGGCATTCCAGCACGGGGGGCGGGGTGGCCGCGTACAGCGTCGGGAAGTCGAACTCGCCCTCGGCCGGGTCCGGCACCCAGGCCAGCCGCTCCTCGCCGAGCGAGAACTGCGAGTCCACGCCCGGCTTGTTGCCGCGCGGATCCTGCCGGGCCCAGCGGTCGTATCCAGGGAGCCTGATCGCCACCAGTCCGTGGACCACCCCGAGGAACTGGTAGCACAGGCCCGTCGGGATGCCCTCCGCGCGCAGCAGGGCCGCCAGGGCGTGGGCCTTGGCGTAGCAGATGCCGGTGCGCTGCTCCAGGACGTCGGAGGCGCGCCAGGTGACCCGCAGGTCTCCGGAGTCGTCGGAGTGCTGGATGGTGTCGCGTACGAACTCGAAGGCGGCCTTGGCATAGTCATGCAGTTCAGGCGCCTCTGCGCGTAGCTTGGCGGCGGTCTCGCGGACCAGCTGGTGGTCGTGGTCGATGACCTTGTCAGCCGCCAGATATACGGTCAGGTCGGAGGTCTCGGGTTTCGGCTCCATGTGAAGGATACTAGGAAGGCGTAGAGCCCGGGCGCAATTCTTTTTCTGAGTCTCGCATACCTATGCACAACTGGGACGGTTGGCATGGCCGGAGGCAGACACTGGAGCAGGTGGGCGGCGATCCTGGCCGTCGTGGTGATCGCGGCAGCCCTCATGGTCAGCCATCGCGGCCGCGACCGGGGCGCGAGCCCGCTCCCTTCGGGCACCACCTCCCCGACGGCGGCCACTTCGCCCTTCACAGGGCTGCCGCAGCGGGCGCCTTCGCCGGTACTGGCGGTGAAGATCGACAATGTGGCGGCCGCGCGCCCGCACACCGGCCTGACCAAGGCCGACCTGGTGTACGTCGAGGAGGTCGAGTCCGGCCTCAGCCGCATCCTCGCCGTCTTCTCCTCCCACCTCCCGCCCCGGGTCGGCCCGGTGCGCAGCGCCCGCGAGTCCGACCTCGAGTTCCTGCGCCAGTTCGGCCGCCCCGCGCTGGCCTACTCCGGCGCCCAGAGCAAGCTGCTCCCCGTCATCGCCCACGCCGCCGTCGACGACGTCTCCCCCGCCCACGCCCCGCAGGCGTACACCCGCGACTCCGCCCGCCAGGCCCCGCACAACCTCTACGCCGCCCCCGCCAAGCTCCTGGCCGCCGCCCCGTCCGCCTCAACCTCCCACGACATCGGCTTCCGCTTCGGCCCCGCCCCGGCCTCCGGCACGCCGACCACGGACAAGACGGTGCGCTTCCCCTCGGCCCGCGTCGCCTCTCACTGGTCCGCTCAGCAGTCGCGCTGGCTGGTGTCCTTCGACGGCCGCCCCGAGACCGCCACGGAAGGCGGTCAGTTGGGGCCGCCGACGGTCGTCATCCAGTACGTGACCGTACGGGCCTCCGGGTACCACGACCGGTGGGGCAACTCGTCGCCGTACAGCGAGACCGTGGGCTCCGGCCGCGCGGTGGTGCTCCGCGGCGGCCGTGCGTACGACGGCAACTGGTCGCGGCCCTCGGCCACGGGCGGCACGACCTTCACCACGACGAACGGCCAACCGCTGCGCTTCGCGCAGGGCCAGGTGTGGGTCGTCCTGGCCCCGAAGCCCGGCTAGCCCGGCAGGACCACCAGATCCCGCGCCGTCAGGTTGAGCCGCTCGCCGCCTTGCGCCGTGCAGACCGCGATGTCCTCGATACGGGCGCCGAAGCGGCTGGGGAGGTAGATGCCGGGCTCGACGGAGAAGGCCATGCCGGGCTCCAGGGGGCGGGCGCTGCCGGAGACGATGTAGGGCTCCTCGTGGGTCTCCAGGCCGATGCCGTGCCCGGTGCGGTGGATGAAGTGCTGGCCGTATCCGGCGGCGGTGATGATGTCGCGGCCGACGGCGTCCAGTTGCTCGGCGGTGATGCCGGGGCGGATCGCCTCGATCTGGGCGCTCTGGGCGCGCTGCAGCACCTCGTACAGCTCGCGGAACTCGGCGGGCGGCTCGCCGACGGCGTACGTACGCGTGGAGTCCGAGCAGTAGCCGTCGTCCGTCGTGCCGCCGATGTCGACGACGACCGGGTCGCCGGAGCGGATGACCCGGTCGGAGACCTCGTGGTGCGGGCTGGCGCCGTTGGGGCCGGAGCCGACGATGACGAAGTCCACGGTCGTGTGACCGGCCTGGATGATGGCATCGGCGATGTCGCGGGCGGCCTCGCGTTCAGTGCGGCCGGCCCGGACCCACTCGCCGATGCGGCGGTGTACGCGGTCGATGGCGGCCCCGGCGCGGCGCAGGGCCTCGATCTCGGCGGGGGTCTTGCGCATGCGCAGCTCCAGCAGCACCTGGCCGGCCAGGCTCTGCTCGGCCCGGGGCAGGGCGGCGCGGAAGGCGAGGACCTTCTCGGCCCACATGTGGTTGTCGACGGCGACCCGCTCCACGCCGCCGGGAAGCCGGCCGGCGACGAGCGCGAACGGGTCGTCGGTCTCGCCCCAGCCGACGATGTCGATGCCGAGCGCGCCCAGCGGCGACCTCTCCGCCCCGGGCTTCTCCAGCTCGGGCACCACCAGGAACGGCTCGCCCAGCACCGGGACGGCCAGGCAGACGAGGCGCTCGGTGAGGTGGGCGCGGTAGCCGGTGAGGTAGCGCAGATCGGCGCCGGGGGCGATGAGGAGGGCGTCCAGGCCCGCGCCGGCGGCGGCCTTGCGGGCGAGTTCGAGCCGCTCGGCGGGGTAGAGCGGGGCGGCGGAGTCGGAGTCGGTCATAAGCCTCACCGTACGCGTCGTACGCTGGGCCGCGATGGATCTGGAGGAGCTGGCGCAGCGGTTGCGCGCGCTGCCGCCTTCGTGCGGCCCGGTGCGGCTGGTGGCGGTCGACGGCCATGCGGGGGCCGGCAAGACGACGTTCGCGGGCGCGCTGTCGCGGGCCCTGGCCGGCGCGCCCGTCGTGCATCTGGACGATCTCGCCACGCACGACGAGCTGTTCGGCTGGACCGGCCGGCTGCGGGACGAGGTCCTGGAACCGTTGCGCGAGGGCGCCACGGCCCGGCACCGCGTTTACGACTGGACCGCCCGCCGCTTCGACGGCCTCGCCGTCATCCCCCCTGCCCCGGTCGTGCTGTTGGAGGGCGTCGGCGCGGGCCGCCGCGCACTTCGCCCCTGGCTGGCCCGGCTGCTCTGGCTCGACGTAGCCCGGGACACGGCCCGGGCGCGCGGGGAACTGCGCGACGGCCCGGACCTGGCCGGTTTCTGGAGCGGCTGGATGCGGGCGCAGGAAGCGCACTTCGCCACGGACCCGTCACGACCTTTCGCGGACCTGCTGGTGAAGCAGCGACCGGACGGATACGAGGTGCACACGATGTCGGTGGGACTGCCTTGAAACGTCTGTGGCGTCACCGAGCGTGACCGTCCGCAGCCGGTCCGCTGTGGCCCCATAGAGGCTCCAGGTCGGTGCTTCAAGGTGGCTTGACCCAGGGACCGTACAGGACTTACGTTCTGAATGCGCGGTCGGAAACGACCGCCGCCCCTGACGCGAAGCCCCCGGTTGTTCCCCCGTGACCGGGGGCTTCGTTCTGTCCGGTGATGGACAAATGGGCTTCTTGCGGGCTGTTTTCCTTACACAGTGTCACCGCACCTACCACTCTTCGGCGCGGCCGGTCGCCCGGGTACCATGCGAACGGGGCGCGGTCGCAGGTATATGTGTACGGCACACCATGCACCAACTCCCGCTCTCGGGGGGCTGGTTGGGGCAGGCTGACAGCGCGACGGCCATGGGGGAACGGTTGGTGGGGACCTGATGGACTTCGGTACGGAACGCTCTGGTTCCCCCGCCGACCTGGCCTGGTCGCGCGCGGTCGACGCCTACACTGTCGGCGCCTATCCGCACGCCGAGGAGGAGTTCCGCACCGCGGTCCGGCACGATCCGGGCATGGCCGATGCCTGGCTCGGCCTGCACGCGCTGCGCGCCGACACCTCCACCGCGCTGCTGCAGATGTACCGGCACCGGGACCGTTTCGGGGAGCAGCGCAACCGCCACCGCCGATCCATGAACTCCTGGTTCTGGCTGGGCTGGTGGGTGCAGCCGGTTCTGGAGACCGAACGGGACCTGCTGCTCGCGCACGCCTCGCACTGGCTCGACGGCCGGCATGTCGCCGAGCTGGACCGGGCGTTGGCGGAGTGCCCGCCCATCGACACCGATCCACAGGTGCGCTTCCTCCACGCCTGCCGCGCCTATCTGGTCAAGGACTGGGAGCAGTTGGTCCGGCACACCGAGCCGCTGCTCGGCGATCCGGTGCTCGGCATCGAGGCCGGTCTCTTCGGCGGCATGGCCCGGGTCCGTATGGAGCTGTGCGGGCAGGCCGAGCCGCTGCTGGCCGCCGCGCTGATGCGGTGCCGCAGCGAGCAGCCGCAGCGCAAGGAGCTGCGCTACTGGCTGGCCCGCGCCTACGAGGGCACCGGGCGTACGGCCGCCGCGCTGCCGCTGTACCGGGCGGTCCACCGGGTCGACGCGTCCTTCATGGACACCGCCGCCCGGCTCGCCGCGATCAACGACACCGACGACCTCGGCGACGAGGGTGCCGACCTCGCCGCCGTCACCGCGGCAGGCCTCGGCCAGCTGGTCCCCGACGCCCTCGCCGACCCTGATCCCGTGCCGCCGCCGCCCGGCACCGCGGCGCCGGGGCAGTTCCTCGACGACCCGCTCACCGGTTCAGGCCCCTTCGACGACAACGTCCGCGACCGGGCCGTCCTCCCCGTCACCCCCATAGCGCCCGACGTCCCGGTATCCGCCCCCGACCCGGTCCTGCTCACCGAGGCGCTGGCCGAACTCGACCGCATGGTCGGCCTCGAACCTGTCAAGCGCCAGGTTCGCGCCCTGTCCGCCCAGCTCCGGATGGCCCGGCTCCGCGCCCACCAGGGCCTGCCCGTCCAGCCGCCCAAGCGGCACTTCGTCTTCTCCGGCCCCTCCGGGACCGGCAAGACAACGGTGGCCCGCATCCTCGGCCGGGTCTTCTACGCCCTCGGCCTGCTCGGCGGCGACCACCTAGTCGAGGCCCAACGCTCCGACCTGGTCGGCGAGTTCCTGGGCCAGACCGCCGTCAAGGCCAACGAGCTGATCGACTCCGCGCTCGGCGGCGTCCTCTTCGTCGACGAGGCGTACGCGCTCTCCAACTCCGGCTACAGCAAGGGCGATGCGTACGGCGACGAGGCCCTCCAGGTGCTGCTGAAACGCGCCGAGGACAACCGCGACCGCCTCGTCGTCATCCTCGCCGGCTACCCCGAGGGCATGGACCGCCTCCTCGCCGCGAACCCCGGCCTCAGCTCCCGCTTCACCACCCGCGTCGACTTTCCCAGCTACCGGCCGCTGGAGCTCACCAGCATCGGCGGCGTCCTCGCCGCGGACAACGGCGACCGCTGGGACGACGAGGCGCTCGAGGAACTTCTGGCCATCTCCGGCCACGTCGTCGACCAGGGCTGGATCGACGAGCTCGGGAACGGCCGCTTTTTGCGGACCCTGTACGAGAAGAGCTGCGCTTACCGGGACCTGCGGCTGTCCGGCTACGCCGGTCCCCCGAGCCGTGACGACCTCTCCACGCTGCGCCTGCCCGATTTGATGCAGGCCTACGGCGAAGTCCTCTCAGGCCGCGGCCCCGGCCTCCCCCCGCCGGAGCCGACGGACTGACCAGGGACGCTGCCCCTGGACCCCGGCCGTGCGTCGTCGGGTGCGGATCCGTGGCCGGGTTGTGCCGGCCTCCCCCAGCCTGGACGCTGGGTGGGGGTCCCCCCGGCCGAAGGCTGGGGGAGGACCCCCACCCAAACGAAGGTTTGGGGGAAAGCCCCCCGGTTTCGGGAAGGGGCGGGGTGGGGGAAGTTACCCGGCTACCCCGCCAGGGCCCGGGGCGGTGACGGCGGCGCAGCCGCGACGCGATGGGAGGGGTCGCGGACTTCGCCGACGAGCATTTCGAGGACGTCTTCGAGGGCGACGAGGCCGAGGACTCGGCCGGTCGCGTCGGAGACGGCCGCGAGATGGGACGCGGCGCGCCGCATCTGGGTGAGGGCGTCGTCGAGCGGGAGCTCGGCGCGGAGGGTGGCCATGGGCCGGAAGAGCCGGGCCGGGACGGGACGCTCGGTGTCCTCGAGGTCGAGGACGTCCTTGACGTGGAGGTAGCCGAGGTAGGCGCCGTCGGCCCCGGCGACGGGGAAGCGGGAGTAACCGGTGCTCACCGTCAGCTCCTCCACCCGGCGCGGGGTGACGGAGGCGTCCACCGTGACCAGTTCGGCCGGCCGGAGCAGGACCTCCGTGACCGGGCGACTGCCCAGCTCAAGGGCGTCCTCCAGCCGTTCCTGCGCGCCGTCGTCGAGGAGTCCGGCCTGCCGGGCGTCCTCGACCAGAAGGGTCAGCTCCTCGCTGGTGAAGACCGAGTCGACCTCGTCCTTGGGCTCGACCCGGAACAGCCGCAGCACGAGCTTCGCGCACGCGCCGAGCACGGCGATGACGGGCCGGAAGACCCGGGCGAAGCCCACCAGCCCCGGGCTGAGCCACATCGCGGTCTTCTCGGGCGCGGCCATCGCCAGGTTCTTCGGAACCATCTCGCCGATCACGAGGTGGAAGAAGACCACGACCGCGAGGGCGATGACATAGCCCGCCGGATGGACCAGCTCGTCCGGCAGATGGACGGTCTGGAAGACCGGCTCCAGCAGATGTGCCACCGTCGGCTCGGCGACCGCGCCCAGCGTCAGCGAGCAGACGGTGATGCCGAACTGGGCTGCTGCCATCATCTGCGGCAGATTCTCCAGGCCGTGCAGGACCGTGCGGGCCCGCCGGTGCTTGACGGCCAGCGGTTCGATCTGGCTACGGCGTACGGAGACCAGGGCGAACTCGGCGCCGACGAAGAAGCCGTTGGCCAGCACCAGCAGCGCCGCGAAGAACAACTGAAGAACGTTCATCGCTCAGCCACCTCCCCGGCACGGACCAGGCGAACCCTTTCGGCACGGTGATGGTCGACATCCCGCACCCGCAGCTCCCAGCCCGGCAGCCGAACCGTGTCGCCGGGGGCGGGGATCCGGCCGAGCAGGTCGGCGACCAGCCCGGCGACGGTCTCGTACGGGCCCTCGGGGGCCTGCAGGCCGATCCGGGCGAGCGAGTCGACCCGGCAGGCCCCGTCGGCGTCCCAGGCGGCGGAGCGGCCGGGGGCGTCGGGGACGGGCGCGAGCTCGGGGATGTCGGCGGTGTCGTGCTCGTCGCGGACCTCGCCGACGAGCTCCTCGACGATGTCCTCGAGGGTGACGACCCCTGCCGTGCCGCCGTACTCGTCGACGACGACGGCGATCGGCTGCTGGCTGCGCAGCCGCTCCAGGAGCTGCTGCACCGGCAGCGTCTCGGGGACGAGCAGCGGCGCGACCGCGATCCGCCCGGCGGGCGTCCGGTCCCGCAGGTGCGCGGGCACGGCCAGTGCGTCCTTGAGGCTGACGATGCCTATCGTGTCGTCGAGCCGCTCCCGGTAGACGGGGAAGCGGGACAGCCCGGTCGCCCGGGTGAGGTTGAGGACGTCGGCGGCCGTTGCGGTGTCCTCCAGGGCGCTGACCCGTACGCGCGGCGTCATCACGTTCTCGGCGGTGAGGTCGCCGAGCGACAGGGTCCGTACGAACAGATCGGCCGTGTCCTGCTCGATGACCCCGGCCCGGGCCGAGTGCCGGGCCAGCGAGACCAGCTCGGTGGGTGTACGGGCCGAGCCCAGCTCGTCGGCGGGTTCCACGCCGAGGGCGCGGACCAGCCGGTTGGCGGCGGTGTTGAGGAATTCGATGACGGGCCGGAAGACCGCGGAGAAGACCCGCTGCGGGCCGGCCACCATACGGGCCACCTGGAGCGGCCGGGAGACGGCCCAGTTCTTGGGGACGAGCTCACCGATGACCATCTGGACGGCCGAGGCGAGCATCATGCCGACGACGACGGCGATCGTGGGTGCCGCGCCCTCGGGGATGCCGATCGCGGTGAAGGGGCCGGTGAGGAGGTCGGCGAGGGCCGGCTCGGCGAGCATGCCCACCACCAGCGAGGTGATGGTGATGCCGAGCTGGGTGCCGGAGAGCTGGAAGGACAGCTTGCGCAGGGCCGCGACCACACTGCGGGCCCGGCGGTCGCCCTCGGCGGCGGCGCGTTCCGCGGCGGGCCGCTCCACGGTCACCAGGCCGAATTCGGCGGCGACGAAGAAGCCGTTCGCGAGGATCAGGACAAAGGCTGCCGCGAGGAGCAGCAACGAGGTGCTCATGCCACCGCTCCGGGATGTCGGAAGAATGCGGCGGCGCAGGTACTACCGGACGGTCCGTCCATCGAACTTGGTTGTCACTCCTTGGGTCGTTACGGGCCGCTGTCGCGGAGGTTCCAGGGTAATCAAGAACCGGGCCCGCGCGGCAGAGCTGCTGTGTTACGGGCTCGGTTCGCCGGCCGCCGTGCCATGCTGCTCGGCCAGTGCGCGCAGGGCGCGGGCGTCGCGCAGCGCCTGCTCGCGGCCGATGCCCGGCTGGATGCCCATGGCGGCGAGGCTGGTGCCGTCGGCGAGGTCGAGCTGGACCCAGGCGTCGCCGGGGCGCAGATTCACCCGTACGATCTCGGCCCAGGCCAGGCGGCGCCGGGTGACCAGGTTGACCACGGTGACGCCGGCCGGGTCGGCGACGACCTTGGGGCGGCTCAGCCAGGTCAGTACGGCGGCGATGAGCACACCGGTGCAGGCGAAGGCCAGCCGGTCGCCGAGCCCCCAGGGCCGGGCGCCGTCGGCCGGCAGCAGGCCGGCGACCAGCGTGAACATGCCGAGCGCCACGGTGCCCGCCACCAGCAGCACCGCACGGGTGCGGGTGGGCCGGAAGGTGACGGGCAGCGCGGGCGTCGCTGGGGCGGCGGGGTCGGTCACAGCCGGCATGCGTGGATGCCGGTGGTGAGGATGCCCCGGGCGCCGAGGTCGAAGAGCTCGTCCATGATCCGCTGGGCCTCGCGGCTGGGGACCATGGCGCGCACGGCGACCCAGCCCTCGCGGTGCAGCGGGGAGACGGTCGGGGACTCCAGGCCGGGGGTGAGAGCGACGGCCTTGTCGACGTGCTCGGCGCGGATGTCGTAGTCCATCATCACGTACCGGCGCGCCACCAGGACACCGTGCAGTCGGCGCAGGAACTGCTGCACCTTGGGTTCGTTCGCGTCCGCGCCGGAGCGGCGGATGACGAGTGCCTCGGACTGCATGATCGGCTCACCGATGACTTCGAGGCCGGCGTTGCGCAGCGAGGTGCCGGTCTCGACGACGTCCGCGATGACCTGGGCGACGCCGAGCTGGATCGCGGTCTCCACCGCGCCGTCGAGGCGGACGACGGAGGCGTCGACGTCGTTCTCGAGAAGGTGCCGCTTGACGACCTCCGGGTAGGAGGTGGCGATGGTCAGGCCGCCGAACTCCTTGACGTCCGTGACCGTGCCCGGCACGGTCGCGTACCGGAAGGTGGAGCGGGCGAAACCGAGCTGGAGGATCTCCTCGGCGTTGGCGGCCGAGTCGAGGAGCAGGTCGCGGCCGGTGATGCCGATGTCGAGGCGTCCGGAGCCGACGTAGATCGCGATGTCCCGGGGGCGGAGGTAGAAGAACTCCACCTCGTTCTCGGGGTCGACGAGGACCAGTTCCTTGCTGTCCTTGCGCTGCCGGTAGCCGGCCTCATGGAGCATGTCCGCCGCGGGTCCCGAGAGTTGGCCCTTGTTGGGAACGGCGATGCGCAGCATGGGAGCGGGTTCCTTTTCGGCTGGTGCTTCGGCTGGTGCGGCTCTGGTCACAGGTGAGCGTATACGTCGTCGAGCGAGATGCCCCGGGCGACCATCATCACCTGCAGGTGATACAGCAGCTGGGAGATCTCCTCGGCGGTGCGGTCGGCGCCTTCGTACTCGGCGGCCATCCACACCTCGGCGGCCTCCTCGACCACCTTCTTGCCGATCGTATGAACGCCCTTGCCGACCAGTTCGGCGGTGCGGGAGGTACTGGGGTCGCCGGTGGCGGCCTTGTGCTGGAGCTCGGTGAAGAGCTCCTCGAATGTCTTCTTGGCCATGGTGGTCATCAGCCTACGCGGAAGTCCCCCCGGCTCAGCGCCACGGCTCGGATACTGAACGCAGGACGGTCGCGGTGGCCACCGCGGCGGTCACGGCCTCGTGCCCCTTGTCCTCGTTGGAGCCGGGCAGTCCGGCCCGGTCCAGGGCCTGCTCCTCGCTGTCGCAGGTGAGGACGCCGAAGCCGATCGGCACGCCGGTGTCGACGGAGACCTTGGTGAGGCCCTCGGTGACGCCCTGGCAGACGTACTCGAAGTGCGGCGTGCCGCCGCGGATGACCACGCCGAGGGCGACGATGGCGTCGTAGCCGCGGCTGGCCAGCACCTTGGCGGCCACCGGCAGCTCGAAGCTGCCGGGCACGCGCAGCAGGGTCGGCTCTTCGATGCCCAGCTCGTGCAGGGCGCGCAGTGCGCCGTCGACCAGTCCGTCCATCACCTGGTCGTGCCACTGTGCCGCGATCACGGCCACGCGCAGGTCGCCGCAGTTCTTCACGGTCAGCTCGGGGGCGCCCTTACCGCTCACGTGCGTTCTCTCCTTGATTGTTCCGGGTCGTTCCGGGTCGTTCTGGTTCTTCGGTTCTTCGGGTCTTCGGTTCTTCGGTGATTACTGATTGCCACAGGCGCCGGTGGGGCCGGCGTCGAGCCAGGGCAGGTCGTGGCCCATGCGGTCCCGCTTGGTGCGCAGGTAGCGCAGGTTGTGCTCGCCGGCCTGGACCGGCATCGCCTCGCGGCTGGTGACCTTCAGGCCGTGCCGGGTGAGGGCGGCGACCTTGTCGGGGTTGTTGGTCATCAGGCGCACGGACCGCACGCCCAGGTCGGTGAGGATCTGTGCGCCGGCGGCGTAGTCGCGGGCGTCGGCGGGCAGGCCGAGTTCGAGGTTGGCGTCGAGGGTGTCGCGGCCGCGCTCCTGGAGTTCGTACGCGCGCAGCTTGGACAGCAGCCCGATGCCGCGCCCCTCGTGGCCGCGCAGGTATATGACGATGCCCCGGCCCTCGGAAGCCACCCTTTCGAGTGACGCCTGCAACTGCGGTCCGCAGTCGCAGCGCAGGGAGTGGAAGATGTCGCCGGTCAGGCACTCGGAGTGGACGCGTACGAGCAGGTCCTCGCCGTCGCCGATGTCGCCCTGCTCGCCCGCGACCAGCGCGATGTGCTCGATGCCGTCGACGATGCTGCGGTAGCCGTACGCGCGGAATTCGCCGTAGGCGGTGGGCAGCCGGGTCTCGGCCTCGCGGCGGACGGTCGGCTCGGCGGAGCGGCGGTAGGCGACCAGGTCCTCGATGGAGATGATGGCGAGCCCGTGCTTGCGGGCGAAGACCATCAGCTCGGGGAGGCGGGCCATGGTGCCGTCCTCGTTGGCGATCTCCACGATGGCGGCGGCCGGGCGCAGCCCCGCGAGCCGGGCCAGGTCGGCCCCGGCCTCGGTGTGGCCGGCTCGGACCAGGACGCCGCCGGGGCGGGCGCGCAGCGGGAAGACGTGGCCGGGGCGGACGAGGTCGCCGGCCTGCGACTCGCCGGAGGCGAGCAGCCGGATGGTGGCGGCCCGGTCTGCGGCGGAGATGCCGGTGGTGACACCGTGGGCGGCGCTCGCGTCGACCGAGACGGTGAAGGCGGTGCCCATGGCCTCGGTGTTCGTGTCGACCATCTGCGGCAGGTCGAGGCGCTGGATGTCGCCCTCTTCCAGCGGTACGCAGATCAGGCCTCGGCACTCGGTCATCATGAAGGCGACGATCTCGGGGGTCGCCAGCTCGGCCGCAACGATGAGGTCGCCCTCGTTCTCGCGGCTCTCGTCGTCCACGACGACGACGGGGCGTCCGGCGGCGATGTCGGCGATGGCGCGCTCGACCGGGTCGAGGACGACCGGCGCGTCCTCGTCCTCGTACCAGCTCTGCACTGCGGTCATGCCGTCGCTCCTTCCAGTGCGGGCCCCCGCTGGGGGACGCGGGTCTGCTGCCACCAGGCGTACATGCCGGCGATCACCAGGACGAAGTAGATGACGTAGACGAGCCCGGAGAAGGGCAGTCCGCTGGTGAACGCGAGCGGGACGCCGACCAGGTCGACGGCGAGCCACGCGAACCAGAACTCGACCCAGCCCCGGGCCATGGCGACCATCGCTGCGACCGTGCCGACGAAGATGTACGCGTCGGGCCACGGGTTCCAGGACAGCGACGGATAGAGCGTGAACAGGCCGACCACGGCCAGCGTGCCGACGGCTGTGCCGCCCACCAGCCAGCCGCGCTCGCGCCAGGTGGCGAAGCGTATCTCGATCCGCCCGGAACCGGAGTCCCGGCGGCCGCGCCGCCACTGGAACCAGCCCCACACCGCGACGCCGATCACCAGCAGCTGCTTGCCGACGCCGCCGCTGAGCTGCGCCGACCAGTACGCCGCGACCAGCACCACACCGGAGAACAGCTGCACGGGCCAGGCCCACACCGACCGCCGCCAGCCCAGCGCCAGCCCGCCGAGGCCGAGCAGGTTGCCCGCCATGTCGGACCAGATGACGTGCTGGCCGAAGGCCGTGAAGGCCTCGCCGTTGAGCCAGTCGAGGGCGCTCACTTGGCTGCCTCCGTCCGGGTGTCCGGCTTCGTGCGGTCGGCGTCGCCGAGCATCCGCTCGACGTACTTGGCGATGACGTCCACCTCGAGGTTCACCGGGTCGCCGGGCTGCTTGGCGCCGAGGGTGGTGAGGGCGAGGGTGGTCGGGATGAGGCTGACGGTGAAGTAGTCGAGTCCGGCGTCGACGACGGTGAGGCTGATGCCGTCGACGGTGATGGAGCCCTTCTCGACCACGTACCGGGTGAGGTCCGCCGGGAGGCTGATCTTCACGATCTCCCAGTGCTCGGACGGCTTGCGCTCGACGATGGTGCCGGTGCCGTCGACGTGCCCCTGGACGAGGTGTCCGCCGAGGCGGCCGCCGAGTGCCATGGGCCGCTCCAGGTTGACCTTCGAGCCGACGGCGAGGGCGCCGAGGCTGGAGCGGTTGAGGGTCTCGGCCATGACGTCGGCGGTGAACTCGCCGTTGCCGAAGTCGACGACGGTCAGGCATACGCCATTGACGGCGATCGAGTCACCGTGCTTGGCCCCGTCCGTGACGACCGGGCCGCGCAGACGGAAGCGCGACGCGTCGCCCAGCTCCTCGATGGCGACCACGTCGCCCAGCTCTTCGACGATTCCGGTGAACACTCAGGTCTCCTCACGGCGGGTGTAAGCGGTGATACGGACGTCGGGGCCGATTCGTTCGACTTCGGCGACGTCGAGGCGCAACGCCTGCGCGATGGTGCTGATTCCGGCGTCCCGCAACGCGGCCGGGCCGGCGCCCAGCAGAGCGGGTGCGAGATAGCCGACGACCTTGTCGACCGCGCCGGCCCGGACGAAGGCACCGGCCAGCGTGGGGCCGCCTTCCAGCAGGACCGAGCGCACGTCACGCTCGTACAGCGCGGCCAGCAGCGCGTGGACGCTCAGGCCACCTTCGCTGCGCAGCAGCCGTACGACGACGTCCTCGGGCAGGTGCGCGGTGTCGGCGTCCTCGGCGACGGCGATCAGGGTGGGGGCGGCGTCGTCCAGCACGCGGGCGCCGGGTTTGACGGTGGCGTTGGTGTCGACGACGACGCGCAGCGACTGGGTGACGTCGGCGTCGACTCCCCGGACGGCGAGCTGCGGGTCGTCGGCCCGCAGGGTGCCGGAGCCGACCACGACCGCGTCGGCCTCGGCGCGCAGCCGGTGGACGTCGGCGCGGGATTGCGGGGAGCTGATCCAGCGGCTGGTGCCGTCGGCGGCGGCGATGCGGCCGTCCAGGGTGCTCGCGTACTTCCAGAGCACGAAGGGACGGCGGAGCCGTACGGAGGTCAGCCAGGCCTCGTTGCCACGGGCGGCCTCGTCGGTGAGCAGGCCGCCCTCGACCTCGACTCCGGCGGCGGACAAGGTGACCGCTCCGCCGGTGGCCGTGGGGTTGGGATCGGCGACGGCGTAGACGACCCGGGCGATCCCGGCCTCGACGAGCGCCCGGGAGCAGGGGCCGGTCCGGCCGGTGTGGTTGCAGGGCTCGAGGGTGACGAGGGCGGTGCCGCCCCGGGCCCTTTCGCCTGCCGCGCACAGGGCGTGGATCTCGGCGTGCGGGCCGCCGGCCTGCTGGTGCCAGCCCTCGCCGACGGTGTGTCCGGCGGCGTCGAGGATGACGCAACCGACGACCGGGTTGGGGCTGGTGGAGCCGAGTCCACGGGCGGCGAGCGTGATCGCCCGGCGCATCGCGTCGGCTTCCATGGCGGTGGCCACCGGGTCCTCCTGCCTCTTCGGGCACGGACTCCGGGGCGTTGAAAGAGACATGAGCGGACGCCGGGCACCGGGGAACGCCGAGGTCGGGCGGACGGCTCCATACGCGGGGTGCGTACGGCGGCCGCCGACGGCGGCGTACCGGTGCTTGGACCGCCGCGCACTGCCTCCCATCCGGACTTTAACCGTCGGTCCAGGAATTTCACCTGGTCAACCGCCCGCTGGATGCGGACGGGTCGCGGACTGTAACCGCCGGTTCGGAGTTTCACCGACCCCGGAGTGCGCTGAACGTCACTGGTACGGACAACAGTCTGCCACGCCAGGTCGATGCGTATGCATCGGGATACCTGTGGGCTGACTCACATGCAGCCTATGCCCCCGGCTCGAACAGCGCGTCCTGGGCGGCGTCCATCGCGGTCAGGACCGCGCCGCGCAGCACAGCGCTGCCAGTGATCTCGCCCGGGCGGACCTCGGTGCGCAGCGGCGACATGCCGGCCAGCCGGTCCGCGACGCGGATGGCGAGGGCGGCGCCGCCGGCCCGGCCGACCTCGCCGGCCAGGACGACACAGCCGGGGTCGAGCACCGCGCAGACCGCCGCCGCGCCGATGGCGATGCGGGCGGCGAGCGCGTCGAGGAAGACCTCGCCGTGCTTGCCCTCGGCCGGTGCCCGCGCGACGACGGCCTCCGCGGCGGCCGCGTCGTCCCCCGTGACCGTCATGCCGTGGGCCCGGGCCAGCCCGCACACCGCGGCGCTGCCCGCCAGGGTATGGAAACCGCCCTCACAGCCGGTGGCGTTGGGCAGCTGGAAGGTGCCGGGGACGGGCAGGAAGCCGATCTCGCCCGCGCCGCCCGACGAGCCGCGCCGCAGTACGCCGTCGAGCATCATGGCGGCGCCGACGCCGTGGCCGAGCCAGAGCAGTACGAAGGTGTCCTTGTCCCGCACCGCCCCGAGCCGCTGCTCGGCGACGGCGGCGAGGTTGACCTCGTTCTCCAGGATCACCGGTACGCCTATCCGCCGCCGGAGTTCGGCGACGAGCGCGGAGTGCCAGGCGGGCAGTTGGCCGGTCACGCGGAGCTCACCCGTGGCGGGGTCGACGAGGCCGGGGGCGCCGACGGCGATGGTGTGCAGGGAGGGGACGTGCGCGTCGTGCGCGGTACGCTCCAGCAGGGCGACCGACCGTTTCACGGTGCGTCCCGGGTCGCCCTGCGGGTCGACCGGGAGCACGGCGCTGCCGACGGTCCGGCCGAGCAGGTCGGCGACCTCTATGGCGACGCTGTGGGTGCGTACGTCGACGGCCGCCAGGTGGGCGAGGTCGGCGACGATGCCGTACAGGCGGGCGTTGGGGCCGCGCCGGTCGGCGCCGGACTCGCCGACGACGGCGATCAGCCCGGCGTCCTGGAGGCGTTCGACGAGGTCGGCGACGCTGGGGCGCGACAGCCCGGTGAGGCCTTTGAGCTGTGTCGCGGTCAACGGGCCCTCGCGCTGCAGGAATTCCAGCGCCAGCCGGTCATTGATCGCACGTGCCGTGCGCGGTGAGGCGGTACGGCCGGAGTAGGCCCGCGGGGCGGTCATGGCGGGATCCTCCCAGAGGTTTCTATCAGGCAACCTGCCTGATAGTTTATAGGGCGCATCAGGTTACGCGTTACCGGGGAGGGGACCCGCAGGATGACGACATTGAAGGCCGACCCCCGGGTGCGGCGGGCGCATCGCGCGGTCGCGACGGTGTTCGCCGTGCACGGCGCTGTGACCGGCAGCTTCGCCACCCGTATCCCATGGATCCAGGAGCACTTGGGGCTGACCACCGGCCGCCTCGGGCTCGCTCTGATGTTCGCGGCGCTCGGCGCGTCGCTGGCGATGCCGCTCGCCGCGCGGATCGTCCACCGGCTCGGCATGCGTACGGCGCTGCGCGCGCTGCTCGCCCTGTGGTGCGCGTCGCTGGCGCTGCCCGCGCTGGCCCCCGGGGCGGTGTGGCTGGGCCTGGCGATGTTCCTGTACGGCGCGAGCGCAGGCATGGCCGACGTGGTGATGAACGCCGAGGGCGTCGAGGTCGAGCAGCGGCTCGGCCGGTCCGTCATGTCGGGGCTGCACGGCATGTGGAGCGCGGGGGCGCTGCTCGGCTCGCTGTTCGGCGTGGTCGCCGCCCACGCCAACCTGGACGCGCGGGTCCACCTGTCGGTGATGGCCGCGGTGCTGGTCGCGCTGGGCGTCTACGTCTGCGGCGGTGTGCTCGACATCCGGCCGGCCCCGGAGGAGGCGGCCCCGGCGCGCTTCGCGCTTCCGCCGAGGTCCGCGCTGGTCATCGGCGCCATCGGCTTCTGCGCGGTCTTCGCGGAGGGCGCCAGCATGGACTGGAGCGCGGTCTACCTGCGGGACATCACCAACGCCTCGCACGGCGTCGCCGCCGCCTCCTACACCGCCTTCGCCTGCACCATGGCCGCCGCCCGGCTCATCGGCGACATGGTGGTCCGCCGCTTCGGCCCGGTCCGCACCGTACGGGCGGGCGGCCTGCTCGCCACGGCGGGCGGTCTCCTCGTGGTCACGGCGGCTTCCCAGCTCGCCGCGATCGCCGGGTTCGCCCTGATCGGCGTCGGCGTGGCCGTCGTGGTCCCGCTCTGCTTCGCCGCGGCCGGGCACAGTGGCCCGGTCCCGAGTCAGGCCATCGCGGGCGTCGCCACCGTCACGTACACCTCGGGCCTGGTCGCTCCGGCGGCGATCGGTTCCATCGCCCAGGCGACGTCCCTCACGGTATCCTTCGGCCTGGTCACCGCCCTGGCGGCGGGCCTGGCCCTCGGTGCGGGCGTCCTGCGTCCCGCAGCGCCGGCCGCCCCGTCAGACGCCCCGGCGCCGGGCCGCCTCGCGGAGCAGCCGTAGGCCGTTGAGGCCGACGACGACCGTGGAGCCCTCGTGCCCGGCGACGCCGAGCGGCAGGGGAAGGTGGCCGACGAGGTCGCACACCGCGAGGGCGGTGATGAAGACCGAGGCGATGACGAGGTTCTGGACGACGACGCGGCGGGCGCTGCGGGAGAGGGCCACAACGGCGGGGACGGTGGCCAGCTCGCCGCCGTCGGCGGCCCCGCCACCACGACCTACTCCGAGAACATCGGCGTCATGGCCGCCACCCGCGTCTACTCCACCGCCGCCTACTGGGCCGCCGCCTTCTTCGCGCTGCTGTTCGGCCTCTGCCCCAAGTTCGGCGCGATCGTCGCGGCGGTGCCCGGCGCCGTGCTGGGCGGCATCACCGTCATCCTCTACGGCGTGATCGGCCTGCTGGGCGCCCAGATCTGGTCCAAAACCGCGTCGACCTCCGCAACCCGCTGAAGCTGGTCCCCGTCGCGGCGGGCGTCGTCATCGGCGTCGGCGGCGTCAGCCTCGACATCAGCGACAACTTCAAACTCAGCGGCATCGCCCTCGGCACCATCGTCGTCCTGGCGGGCTACCACCTGCTGCGCGCCGTCGCGCCGCCGCACCTCAAGCCGCAGGAGCCCCCTAGTGGCTCGGCGTGAGGTTCTGCAGCCCGACCACCCGCAGCAGGCGCAGCTTCTCGTACGACTCGCTGCCGGGGCGGGCGGTGAAGAGGATGAGCCGCTGGTCGTGGTCGGAGCTGAGCAGCACCTCGCAGTCCAGCTCCAGCTCGCCGACGAGGGGGTGGCGGAAGCGCTTGACGTCCGAGCGCCGCACCGCGACCTCGTGAGCAGCCCACAGCTGCCTGAACTCCTCGCTTCCGGCACGAAGTTCGGCCACGAGGGCGTCCGTGCGCGGGTCGTCGGGGCGGGCGGCGAGGAGGGCGCGGAGGGAGGCGACGTGGCTGCGGGCGAGCCCGGGACGGTCGTCGGGCGGGATGAGGTCGCGGCCGTCGGGGTTGAGGAAGAAGCCGCGGATGATGTTGCGGTGGGCGGGCGGCCGGGCGGACATGTCGCCGAGGAGGGCCGCCGACATCGGGTTCTGGGCGAGCACGTCACCGTGGTCGCTGACCACCTGGGCCGGGGTGTCGTCGAGCCGGTCCAGTACGAGCAGCAGCCCGGGCCGCACATGGCCGGTGCCGTAGCGGTCGCGGGGCGGCTCCTCCCCCGCGAGGTGGAAGAGGTGGTCGCGCTCGTCGTCGGTGAGCCGCAGCGCCCGCGCCAGCGAGGTGAGGATCTGCCGCGACGGGCGCGGGCCGCGCGCCTGCTCGAGCCGCGTGTAGTAGTCCACCGACATCCCGGCGAGCTGGGCGACCTCCTCCCGGCGTAGCCCCGGCGTGCGGCGCCTCGCTCCCTCCGCGAGGCCCACGTCCGTGGGGGCGAGGCGGGCACGGCTGCGGCGCAGGAAGTCAGCGAGTTCGGCTCGGTCCATGTCAAGGTCCACCCAGCCAGCATCGCGCTCCCGGGCGGCGGTATCCAGGGAGTGCTGATCCCCTGATCGGGAGGTCTCTCCCGCCCGTCGCCCGGCCGACCGACGCTGGTCCCATGACGACGTTCCACGACGGGACGACGTCCCACGGCGGAAGGAGCACGACATGCTGGTTCTGGTGACGGGTGCGACGGGCGAGGTCGGGCGGCGTTTCGTGCCACGCCTGCTGCAGCACAGCGGCGGCCCGGGCGACGCCGTACGGGTGCTGATGCGGGACAAGACACGCGGCGAGCCCTTCGCCGCGCTGGGCGCGCAGGTCGCGGTGGGCGAGCTGCGCGACCTGGAGGCGGTGCGCAAGGCCGTCGCCGGAGCGGACGCCGTGGTGAACATCGCAGCCGCCTTCCGGCACGGCGAGGCGGCCGACGAGGTGTGGGCGGTCAACCGTGACGCGGCCCTGGATCTGGCGCGGGCCGCGCTGGACGCCGGCGCCGACCGGTTCGTACAGGTCAGTACGAATCTAGTCTACGGGCCCGGGCACGGGCGCCCCACCACCGAGGACGACGCGCCCGACCCGGACCCCGCCTGGGGCGCCTACCCGGCGTCGAAGGCCGAGGCCGAACGGGAGCTGCTGGCACTGCACCGCGAACAGGGACTCGACCTGCGCATCGGGCGACTGGCCTACGTCTACGGCGAGGGCGACCCGCACCTCGCGCAGTCGCTGCGCTTCGCGGCCTCGTGGGCGGCCCACAAACCGATGCAGCTGGTGCACCACGCGGACGTTGCGCAGGGCCTGCTGCGGCTGCTGCGGGCACCGGGCGTGGCCGGGCGTACGTACAACATCGCGGACGACGCGCCTGCGAGCGCGGCCGTGCTGCACGCCGTGAACGAGGCTGAGCTCCCCGAGGGGATGGCGGACCGGCAGCTGCCCGACCCCTGGGAGGGTGTGGTGTCCACGCTGCGGATCCGCGACGAGCTCGGCTTCCGGCCGATCTATCCCTCGGTGTGGACCGCGCGGGACGCGGGCGCGCTCTGAACGCCCCCAGAACCGAGTAACCGTTTCACCCGAATCGGGGACGCCACGGCGTGCGGCCGCCAAATCGACAAATCGGCTGGGACTCTGGGCGCATGACGACGGTACGCCAGCCCCCCGCAACCGACGTGGACGAGGTCCTGACCCGGATGCGCGCCCTCGACGGGGCACTCCCGCCGCACGACGGCGTCGCGGTCTTCAACCGCGTCTACCTGTCCGTCACCGAGGAGTTGCGCCGTCGGCTCGAAGCCCGGGCCTTCGCCGACCCCACCGCGGCCGCCGAGCTGGGCGCCCGCTTCGCCGCCCGCTATCTGGCCGCCGTCACCGCCGAGCCGCGCGACGCACCCGCCTGCTGGCGCCCGCTGCTCCAGCTGCGCGGCCACCGGGGCATCCGCCCCCTTCAGTTCGCCCTGGCCGGCATCAATGCCCACGTCGGCCACGACCTCGCGCTCGCCGTGGTCGACGCCGCCCGCGCCCTGGACGTCGAACCGCCCGCCCTGGAGCGGGACTTCGACCGGGTCGGCGAGCTGCTGATCGCCATCGAGGAACGCGTACGCGAGGAGCTCATGCCGGGCCCCGACCTCCTCGACATCGCCGACCCCCTCACCCACCTCGCGGGCTCCTGGAGCCTGGACCGCGCGCGGGACGCCGCCTGGGCCGCGTCCCGCGTGCTGTGGTCGCTGCGGCGGATGCCGGAGGTGTACGAGGAGTTCACCGAGAAGCTCGACACCGGCGTCGGGCTGATCGGCCGCTTCCTGCTGACGCCTCTCGACCGGTGATCAGTCCTCGTCGAGCGCGACCGGGGCGATCTCGTCGTACACATCGCCCGGCCCCGGATTCGAGGCGTCCGTCTCGCCGCCGAAGTGGTGCATCACGCCCCACACCACGTTGAGCGCGGTCTGCACCGCGCCCTCCGCCCAACCCGCCGTCCAGGAGATGTCGTCGCCAGCCAGGAAGATGCCGCGCTTGTCCTCGGGCAGGGCGTCCTGCATGAAGTGCGTGAACAGCCGCCGCTGGTAGCGGTAGTGGCCGGGGAGGTTGGCCTTGAAGGCGCCCATGAAGTAGGGCTCGTTCTCCCAGGACACCGTCACCGGGTTGCCGATGATGTGCTTGCGGATGTCGACCTTGGGATAGATCTCGCCGAGCGACTTGAGCATGACCTCCATCCGCTCGTTCGCGCTCAGCGGCAGCCACTTCAGGCTGTCGTCGCACCAGGTGTACGACAGGCAGACGGTGGCCGGCCGGTCCGGGCCGTCGTCCAGCAGATAGGTGCCCCGGGTCATCCGGTCGGTGAGGGTCATCGACATCACGTCGCGCCCGGTCTCCTCGTCCTTGTCCAGCCAGAAGGGCCGGTCGACGGCCACGAAGAGCTTGCTGGACTCCATGTAGTGAGTGCGCTCGATCGCCGTCCAGTGGTCGATCGGGAAGAGCGAGTCGTCGCAGGCGATCTTGCTCAGCAGCATCCAGCTCTGCGCCGTGAAGATCGCGGCAGCGTACGTACGAATGTCGCCGGAGGCGTCGGTGACCGTGATCCGGTGGCCGGCGGTGCGGTGCAGCCGGGTGACGGCGGGGCGGGGCTCGCCGCCGTGCAGGGACTTCAGGGAGGTGCCGTACGGGTGGTGGACGATCTTCTCCGGCTCGCGCTCCCAGAGGCGCAGCGGGAGCTGCTGGCTGCCGCCGACGATGCCGCGGTGGTCGTCGTCGGCGCCGGTGTAGACGACGCGGAGGATCTCCAGGATGGAGTTGGGGAAGTCGGTGTCCCAGCCGCCGGTGCCGAAGCCGACCTGGCCGAAGATCTCGCGGTGGCGGAAGGACTTGAAGGCCGGGGAGTCGCAGAGGAAGCCGTAGAAGGTCTGGTTGTCCAGCTTCTCGACCAGCCGGGACCAGATCTCGCGGATGCGCGGGATGTCGCGCTCCCGCATCGCCCGCTGCATGTCGGAGAAGTCGGCGCCGTCCTCCAGGCAGGCGTTCCAGGCGTGCATGACCTGGTGGTAGACCTCGGGCAGGTCGTCGACCGAGGTCGCGTAGTGCGTCTCGCCCTTGAGGTCCACGACGGTCGACGGGGTCTCCGGCGCCAGCGGGTTCGGGAAGGGCCTGGTCTCCAGCCCGGCCAGGTCGATGTAGTGCTGGAAGGCCGTGGACGAGGGCGGGAAGCGCATCGCGCCCATCTCTGCGGTCAGGGACTCGTCGCAGCCGGGGAAGCCGACGGTGCGCAGCCGGCCACCGATCTGGTCGGCCTCGTAGACGACGGGCTTGAGGCCCATCTTCATCAGCTCGTACGCCGCGATGATTCCGCTCAGCCCGCCGCCGATGACCGCGATCTCGGTGCCGTGCGCGGTCGCCGGTATGGAGCCGAGGCCCGCCGGGTGCGCCAGGAAGTCGTCGTACGCGTACGGGAAGTCCGGTCCGAACATGGTGATGGGCGGGGTGGCCTGGGCCTCGGCGTGCTGCTCGTCGTGGACGGCGGTGGGCACGGACGTCATCGGGCTGGTGCTCCTAGGAAAAGAAAGTGGCTCAGTAAAGCTCGGGGCGGCGGTCGGCCAGATACGGGTTCGCCGCGCGCGACGCCCACAGCGGCTCCGGGTCGGCGTCGGCGAGCAGCAGCTCCTCGCCCCGCCCGGCGCGGGCCCGCGCGATCCCGTCCGGGCCGGCCAGGCAGCTCAGCCCGACGAACTCGAAGTCGCCCTCCGCGCCGTGTCGGTTGACGTACGCGACGTACAGCTGGCTCTCCCACGCCCGCGTCGGGACGAGGCTCTCCGCGACGAACTCGAACGGGTGCATCTGTGCCGTCGGCACCACCAGCAGGTCGGTCCCGGCGAGGGCGTGGGCGCGGACGTTCTCCGGGAACTCCACGTCGTAGCAGATCAGGAAGCCGAGCTTGAGGCCGTGCAGCTCCGCCTGCACCACCGGGGTGTCGCCGGGGGTGAAGTACTTGCGCTCGAAGCCACCGAAGAGGTGGGTCTTGCGGTAGTTCGCCAGCCGCTGTCCGTCCGGGCCGATGAGCCGCACCGCGTTGTACGTCTCGCCGCCGGCACCGCGCTCGGGGTAGCCGTAGGCCAGCGCCACGCCGTGCGCGAGGGCGACCTCCGCCAGCCGCAGCGCGCTCGGGCCGTCGGCGGGCTCGGCGAGGCGGTGGATGTCGTCCCCGATCGCGTACCCGGTCAGGAACATCTCCGGTGCGATCAGCAGCCCGGCGCCTGCATCCGCCGCCCGGCGGGCGGCGTCGTCCAGGATCTCGATGTTCCGCTCGACGTCGCTGAGCTCTCCGGAGCTCTGGAGCAGGGCGGTGCGCAGCGGCGTCATGGAACCTCGCGTCTTCCGGGTGGTCGGGGGCCTTCAAAACGGTACGTTTCACGATCACCTACCGACAAGACGCGGACATTGCGGACCAATGACCGATCCGTTGCGTCTTTCGCCCCCGACCCGGCGATTCGTTGCGCCAGATAGCGCCGGATACCGTCGGCTTACGTCGGCGAGCCCGAGGTGTAGCGCCGCAGCAGCGGCGAGAGCACCAGTACGGACTTCGTACGCTCCACGAAGGGCTCGCCCGCGATCCGCTCCAGGACGCGCTCGAAGTGCCGCACATCCTCCGCGAAGACCTGGACGATCGCGTCCGCCTCCCCCGTGACGGTGGAGGCGGACGCGACCTCGGGGTAGCGCGCCAGGCCTCGCCGGATGTCGTCCGGCGAGGTGTTGTGGCGGCAGTAGAGCTCGACAACCGCTTCCGTCTCCCAGCCCAGCGCCGCCGGGTCCACCCGCACCGTGAAGCCGGTGATCGCGCCTGCTGCCAGCAACCGGTCGACGCGGCGTTTCACAGCCGGGGCGGAGAGCCCGACCTCGGCGCCGATGTCGGCGTAGGAGCGGCGGGCGTCCTCGGCGAGGGCGTGGACGATGCGTTCGTCGAGATCGTTCAGTCGCACAGCGGGTGGATCACTTCTCTTCGCGGGCCAGTTGGGAGCGGCGGAGGCCGTAAGCGAAGTAGACCACGAGGCCGACGGCCATCCAGCCAAGGAAGTACTCCCAGGTGATGGCGTCGAAGCTGCCCATCATCCACACGCACAGCCCGAAGCCGATCGCCGGCGTCACCGGCGAGAAGGCCACTCGGAAGGTGCGCGGCATGTCGGGCCGCTTCCTGCGCAGCACGATCACCGCGATGTTGACCAGCCCGAAGGCGAAGAGCGTGCCGATGCTGGTGGCGTCGGCCAGCGCGCCCAGCGGTACGCAGGCGGCCAGCACGCCACAGAACAGCGACACTATGCCGGTTCGTGCCACGGGGGAGACTCCTTTGTCGCTGTCGGCTTCAGGCGGCGGCGACCGGAGGGTGGGGACCGCCGAGGGTCGCCACCGCTCCACGTACGAGGCACGACCCTATGAGATGACCGACGAGTCCCGTAATGCGGGTCTATTGCGTATCTGCGGATGATCGTTGCGCGAAAGCCCCGGTAAGCGCCGATTCATTGTTCGGTCACCGGGACTGCACGCACCCACGTACGGTCCGGCGTGAGCACCGCCTCCACGGCGAGACCGGCCTCTGCCAGAGCCTGCGCGAACTGCTCCTCGGTCAGCCGCCCGGAGACGAAGGTGTGGGCCCAGCGGACGTCCGGAAAGACGTATTCGAAGAGGTTGGAGTACGTGTCCGGGCCGATCGGCTCCGACGCGACCAGCCTGAAGACGGCGTCGCCCCGCACGCTCTCGCGGGGGATGTTTCCCGGGTCGTGCCAGTCCTCGCCCTCGCGCTGGACGATGACGAGCCCGCCATCCGCGACATGGCGGCGGCAGGTCCTCAGCAGTCCCCGGCGTACCTCCGGGTCGCCGGCGTTGACCAGGAACGAGGCGAGCAGCACCACGTCGAAGCGCTCGCCCAGGTCCAGTTCCTCGATGGCGGCGCACACCGTGCGTTCCGCCCCGACGACCCGTTCCAGCATCTCCGGCGACTCGTCCACGGCGGTGACGGTGAAGCCCCGCTCCGAGAGTGGGCGGGTCATCCGGCCCACTCCGCAGCCGAGTTCGAGGATCCGTGCCCCGGCGGGCACCGCCGCCTCGATGATCTCGGGCTCGTCGCCGATCGTGAGTCTGGCCCACAGCTCCACCGCGCAGCCGTCCGGTGTGATCGCCCCGGGGCCGGTGCCCGCATAGCCTTCGCGCATGCGTTGTGTCATGCCCGCCATGGCATCAGGCACTGGACCGCGACGGCCATTCCTTCGGCCCGAGCCGAATGGAACGGCTGCCGCGTTGCTGATCCACCGTCACTACCAGCTGGCGTGCAGCGGCTTGCCCTCGGCGTATCCGGCGGCGCTCTGGATGCCGACGACGGCCTTCTCCTCGAACTCCGCCAGCGAGGCCGCGCCCGCGTAGGTGCAGGAGCTGCGCACCCCGGCGATGATCGAGTCGATCAGGTCCTCGACGCCGGGCCTGGCCGGGTCCAGGAACATCCGCGAGGTGGAGATGCCCTCCTCGAACAGCGCCTTGCGGGCCCGGTCGTACGCGGACTCCTCGCTGGTGCGGTTGCGCACGGCACGGGCCGAGGCCATGCCGAAGCTCTCCTTGTACAGCCGCCCGTCGGCGCTCTGCTGCAGGTCGCCCGGGGACTCGTACGTGCCCGCGAACCACGAGCCGATCATGACGTTGGACGCGCCCGCGGCCAGCGCCATCGCGACATCGCGCGGGTGCCGGACACCGCCATCGGCCCAGACATGCTTGCCGTGCTTCTTCGCCTCGGCGGCGCACTCCATGACGGCGGAGAACTGCGGGCGGCCGACGCCGGTCATCATGCGGGTGGTGCACATGGCGCCAGGTCCGACGCCGACCTTGATGATGTCGGCGCCCGCCTCGATGAGGTCGCGTACGCCGTCGGCGGCGACGATGTTGCCGGCCACGATCGGCACCTGCGGGTCGAGGCCACGCACGGCGCGCACCGCGGAGAGCATCGACTCCTGGTGGCCGTGCGCGGTGTCGACGACGAGGGTGTCCACGCCCGCGTCGAGGAGTTGCTTTGCCTTGCCCGCCACGTCGCCGTTGATACCGACGGCGGCGGCGATGCGCAGCTTGCCGTTCTTGTCGACGGCGGGCTCGTAGAGGGTGGCGCGCAGCGCGGCCTTGCGGGTGAGGATTCCCACGAGCCGGCCGTCCGCGCCGATGGCGGGGGCGAGCTTGCGGTTGGCGTCCTCGAAACGGTTGAAGGCCTCGCGCGGGTCTATGTCCGCGTCCAGCAGGAGCAGGTCCCGGGACATGACCTCCGACACCTGCGTGAAGCGGTCCACGCCGGTCAGGTCGTGCTCGGTGACGATGCCGAGCGGGCGGCCGTCCTCCACCACGACGCCCGCGCCATGCGCCCGCTTGAACAGCAGCGACAGCGCGTCGGCGACGGTGGCGGTCGGGGCCAGCGTGATCGGGGTGTCGAGGACCAGGTGACGTGCCTTGACCCAGCTGACCACCTCGGTGACCACGTCGATCGGGATGTCCTGCGGGATCACCACCAGGCCGCCACGCCGGGCGACGGTCTCCGCCATGCGGCGGCCCGCGATGGCCGTCATGTTCGCCACCACGAGCGGGATCGTTGTGCCTGTGCCGTCCGGAGACGCGAGGTCCACGCCCTGGCGGGATCCCACCGCGGAGCGGCTGGGGACCATGAAGACATCGTCGTACGTCAGGTCGTACGGAGGCTTTACATCATCGAGGAAACGCATGCCAACTCTCTCACCTGCGAATTTACGGGGTGGCGGGTGGGGAGTCAGCACCCGGTCCGGCCGCGGCTCCTACGCCATCATCGCCGATGTCACCACCTCCTGGCGAACCACCGCCGCCATGTGTGTGCCTTCCACCAGGTACTCGGCGGGCTGCTTGTCGATTCAGCCAAATGAGCTGCCGGCCGGTTGCAGTCCGGCGTAGACGCCCCCGCGACGCAGCAGGTCCTCGTGGGTGCCGACCTCGGCGATCCGTCCCGCGTCCATGACCACGATCCGGTCGGCGCCCTGGATCGTGGAGAGCCGGTGGGCGACGACGAAGACAGTGCGGCCCCGGACAAGGCGGGCGAGGGCCTGCTGGACCAGGGCCTCGGAGCGGGTGTCGAGGGCCGAGGTGGCCTCGTCGAGGATGAGGATCCGGGGGTCGCGGATGAGGGCGCGGGCGATCGCGAGGCGCTGTTTCTGGCCGCCGGACAGGCGGGCGCCCCGTTCGCCGACGACGGTGTCCAGGCCCTGAGGCAACTGCTCGACGAACTCCAGGGCGTTGGCGTCGCGCAGCGCGTCGCGCACCCGGTGCTCGTCGGTGTCGGGCATTCCGTAGGTGACGTTCTCCCGGATGGAGCCCTCGAAGAGGATCGACTCCTGCGGGACGACCGACAGGAAGCGGCGGTAGCTGCGCAGGTCGAGGGTGGCCATGTCCGTGCCGTCGAGCCGGATGCGCCCCGAGGTCGGCCGGATGAAGCCGATGAGGAGGTTGAGCACGGTCGACTTGCCCGCACCGGAGGCGCCGACCAGCGCGACGGTCTCGCCGGGGCGGGCGCTGAGGCTGAAGTCCTCGACGGCCGGCCCGTCTGTGCCCTCGTACGAGAAGCCGGCGCCCTCGAAGTCGATGCGGCCCCGGACGTGCTCGACCTGGGCCTTGCCCGCGTTGTTCTCCAGGTCCGGCGCCTGGAGCACCTCGCCCGCGGAACGCACCGATTCCAGGGCCCTGCTGATGACGGGGGTGAGGCCGAGCAGGGTGGTCACCGAGCCGGTGAGGACGGTGAAGAAGGCGCTGAGCATGACGACGTCGCCCGCGGTGATGGGCAGCCAGCCGTGGTACGAGACCAGTGCGGATCCGGCGAGGCAGGCCACGCCCAGCGTGTTGAGCAGGATCCAGGCCAGCGCGCCGAACCGGCCGTTGACCAGATCAAGGCGCAGGCCGGCGACGAAGACCTGGCGCAGTGAGCCGTCGACCCGGCTCAGCGCCGTCCGCTCCAGGCCGTGGGCCCGGGTGATGGGGATCAGGCTGGTCATCTCGCCGACCCGGGAGGAGAGCCGCTCCACCTCCTGGCGGAAGGACTCGTTGTGACTGCGCAGCCGGCCCCTCAGCCGCATCACCAGCACCCCGGCCACGGGCACGACGACCAGGAAGACCGGCAGGAAGGACGGCACACGTATGCCGATGACGACGAGCCCGCCGATCAGGGTGGTGACCGCGGCCAGGCCCATGTCGGCGCACTGCTGGATCCCCTGCTCGATCGTCTCCACGTCCCGGATCACCTTGGCCTGCAACACCCCGGCGCTGGTGCGGGCGTGATAGCCGATGGAGAGCTGCTGCATGCGTCGGCAGAGCGCGTCGCGCAGAGTAGTGCCCATGCGGCGGACGCTGCTGCCCACGCAGCGGACGTACAGCAGATGCAGCGGGTAGTTGAGCAACAGGATGACAAGCAGCGCTATCGCGTTGAACCAGAGACCGGACTCCGGGCCGTGCTGGACGACCACGTCGATGATGTTGGCGGTGATGAGGGGAAGCAGCCATACGGGGCTGTGTTTGACGACGAAGGCGGCGATGGCCAGGAGCAGTCGGCCCCGGTCGGGCCGAAAAAGATAGCCCAGCGTACGCACCGGATGTTCGCCCCGGTAGCGGTGATCCAGAGTGCCGAACTGCTGCCGAGGGACGGAAACCGGTCGCTGCATGGGGACAGCCAAACCCGTCGTCGGACGGCCCGCAACCCCCCTGATCCAGGGTCTTTTGGGCACCCCGTCGTTGACCCTCTGCTTTCGCGGCACCCAACGTCGCCTTCGTCGTGGACGACGTCACCGGCCTCTGCTGCGCGTACATCTCGCGCGGCGTCGAGCAACAGGCTTCCGCCGACGGCCGGTTGTGCAACCGTGCGGTGCGGCACCGCGCTTCGTAGCGCGAGGCGTAAGCCCTCAGCACGCGCTGGAGCGCGGGCATCCGGCCTCGGGTTCGCTGCCGCCACCGAGGGAGCCGACGGCGGCCTCGAGAGCGGCGAAGCCGTCGTCGCCCAGCGGTTCGGCGATCCGCCGGCGCACTGCCTCCGCCAGCACGCCGACGGCGGCGGACGCGGTGCGCCGGCCCAGCTCCGTCAGGGCCGCGAAGGTGACGCGGCGGTCCGTACGGGACGGGCGACGCTCGACCAGACCGGCGTCGGCGAGGCGGTCGACCACTCCCGTGGTTCCCGCGGTGGAGAAGCCGAGGAGCTCGGAGAGCTGCCGCATCGGGGCCGCCTGCTCCGGGGACTCGGCCAGGAAGCACACCACGTGGAGCTCCGACGGCGGCAGGCCGACCTCGTCGTGGACGTCGGCCAGCAGCTGATCGGTGATCCGCCGGAGGCCGCCGTCGATGACGCGCCAGCGGCGCAGCACCTCGACCTCCTCGGCCCCGGGACAGACCCCCGCCTCGTCCTCAAGCCGCGTCGGCTCCCCCATGTCCTGGCTCCCGTCCTGTCGTCTTGTGCGAGGTCATCGCCCTTGCCGAGGGTAACTCAGCCAGCTATTATCTCGGCAGCTACCTAATAGATATCTTTCCATTGAAAACTCAATCGAACTCCTGCTCCGCTCGCCCGCGTCACGGAAGGCACGATCGACCATGTCCGACACCACCGCTGGTTCCCGGCACGCCATACCCCTGACCGACGTCGCTCCCGGCCGCTGGACCCTCGACCCGGCCGGCTCCACAGTCGCCTTCGAGCACAAGTCGATCTGGGGTCTGGTCAACGTCAAGGGCACCTTCACGAAGATCAGCGGAGAGGGTGAAGTGCTCCCCGGCGGTTCCGCCCACGGCACCTTGACGATCGACGCCGCTTCCGTGGACACCAAGCACAAGAAGCGCGACATCCACCTGCGCTCGGCCGACTTCTTCGACGTCGACAACCACCCGTCGATCACCTTCACCGCGACCGGCGTCGCCCCGAGCGGCAAGGGGACCGTCGAGGTCGCGGGCGAACTGACGGTGGCCGGCGCCAGCGGTCCGCTCGCCTTCACCGCAGAGGCGACCGAGGCCACGGCGGATGCGGTCACACTCACCGCCGGCCTCCTCGTCAACCGCAAGGACTTCGGCGTGACGTGGAATCAGCTCGGCACCATGAAGGACATCTCGACCCTCGCCATCACCGCGCGCTTCACCCGCCTGCCCGCTTGATCCGAGCTCCGGGGCACGGTGTGAACGGAGCATGCCTGCCCCGGACCAACAGCCCGGCCGCGGCCCCGTCACGAGGGGCCGCCGCCGGGCTCATCCCTGTCCGCCGCCTGCCGGTTCCTCCAGGAGGACGGCGACGCACGCGCCGTCGCTGACCGCGTCCGCGAGGATCTGCTCGGCGATGACCCAGTCATGCGGGTGCTCCGCCGCGTACTCCTGCCACCCCCGTACGAGCACGAGCCACCCGGCGGCATCCTGCTCCGGCCACCAGCTCGGGTCGCCCAGGCACTCGTCCAGCGCGTCCCAGTTGCGCCCGAAGTAGTCCGGCAACCGCAGGTCCGCCGCGCACCGGTCCATGAACCCCGGCTTGTCCCGCACCCCGGTCAGGTCGAGCAGGTCCGTACGCCACCCGGCCGCCCGCGCCGCCTCCTGCGCCTTCGGAGCCGACAGCTCGGCCACGGACCAGGGCAGCACGGCGGGCGGCGCGCTGCCGTCGAGCACGGCGAGCAGGGCTTTCGTCATCGCAGAACCGCCTTGAAAGAGCCGTAGTGGTCGTCGGTGTAGTAGTACTCGCCGCCCTCGCCCGTCACCATGCGGCGGGCGCCGCGATCGCGCTCCCCCGGCGTGCGCACCGTGTACTCGTGGTAATAGCCGCGCTTCCGGCCGGGCAACAGCCCCTCGAAGTTGCCGAAGACCGCGCCGTCCTTGGCGTACGGGAACGGGCCGCCTGCGTCGATCAGCTTCAGCGTCGCGCGGGCCTCGGCGGGCAGCTGCGTCTCGCCGACCGCCGTCGCGGTCACCGAGGTGGTCGTGGCTGCCGTCGGGCCGGTTCCGGTGTCGCTGCCCTGGGCGGCGCAGCCGCCGATCAACAGCAGCAGGCACGCCAGCAGGGCACCGGGCACGGACCGTGGGGACATGCGGCGATGCTCCCACAGGGCCCGCGGCGAGGGCCGTTACGACCCGTCGGGGTCGGCGCGGTCGAGGGCGGCCCGCGACAGCGGATCGGTGGAATGCAGAAGGTAATCCGCTGCCGCGGTGTCGGTGACGAGGCTGGTGACCAGGCCGGACCGAAGGACGGCGTCGATGGCGCCGCCCTTTCGGCGGCCGCCCGCGATGGCGAGCACTTCGGGGATGCGGCGCAGCCGGTCCGCCTCGATGGTGATGCAGCGTTCGCCGAGGTCGCGGCCGATGCGGCGGCCCTGGGCGTCGAAGAGGTGGGAGGACATCTCGGCGGCGACGCCGAGGGAGGCGTAGTGCTCGCGTTCCTTGTCGGTCAGGGCGTCATGCACCGTGGAGATGCCCGCCTCCCAGGAGCCGACAGAGACCACGGCGACGGTGACCTTGTCGAAGTAGCTCATGGCGGCGGCGATGCCACTCTGCGCGCGCAGAGCGGCAGCGGTCGTCGCGTCGCCGAGCACCATGGGGGCGTACATGGGGTGTGCCTCGCCACCGGATACGGCGGCGGCGGTGCGGACGGCCTCGACGGAGCCGCGGTCGGCGGTGCCTGCGTCGTAGACACCGGTGAGCTGGACGACGGTGCAGGGGGGCAGCCGGTCGAGGGCGTTGGCCATGGTGATGATGGAGCGGCCCCAGGCGAGGCCGAGGACGTCGCCCTCGTTGACCAGTTCGCCGAGCAGGTCGGCGGCGACGGCGCCGAGGTTCTCCGGGTCGGGGCCGTCGCTCTCGTCGGCCGGGGACTCCACGACGACGGCGTGCCGCAGACCGTAGCGGGCGCGGAGCGCGTCGGAGCGTTCGGCGTCGAGCTCGGCGGGGACGCGGATCTCGATGCGTACGAGATCGCGCTCGAGGGCGGTCTCCAGGACCCGGGCCACCTTGAAGCGGCTCACGCCGAACTCCTCGGCGATCTGGATCTTGGATTTGCCTTCCAGGTAGAAGCGGCGAGCCATCGCTGCCGCCTGGACCATCTCTCCTGGGCCCATGCGCACCTGCGTGCGGCCTGTGGTCACGTCGCTCTCCCGTTTGCCCATCTGATCGGCTCCGCGCTCATCCTCGCACGATCGCGAGAGGTTACGGGCACGTAGCCCGTGTGGTCCGGTCTCAGTGGGCGCAGGCCGCGGCGGCCTGCTTGCGCAAGCCACGTACGGCCTCTGCCGGGTCCTCTGCGCCGTAGACGGCCGACCCGGCGACAAAGACATCGGCACCGGCCTCGGCGCAGCGCTCGATGGTCGACGCGGAGACGCCGCCGTCCACCTGGAGCCACAGCTGGAGGCCGTGCTGGTCGATGAGGCGGCGGGCCCGGCGGATCTTCGGCAGCATGATGTCGAGGAAGGCCTGGCCGCCGAAACCGGGCTCGACGGTCATGATCAGCAGCATGTCCAGCTCGGGCAGCAGGTCCTCGTACGGCTCGATCGGGGTGGCCGGCTTCAGCGCCATCGAGGCCCTGGCGCCCTTGGCGCGGATCTCGCGCGCCAGCCGTACGGGGGCGGCGGCGGCCTCGACGTGGAAGGTGACGGAGCCGGCGCCCGCCTCGATGTAGGCCGGGGCCCAGCGGTCCGGGTCCTCGATCATCAGGTGGCAGTCCAGCGGGGTCTCGGTCGCCCTGCTCAGCGATTCGACGACCGGCACACCGATGGTGAGGTTGGGGACGAAGTGGTTGTCCATCACGTCGACGTGGAGCCAGTCGGCGCCCTCGACCGCCCGTGCTTCCTCGGCGAGGCGCGCGAAGTCGGCTGACAGGATGCTGGGGTTGATCTGCACGGCCATGTTCCCAGTATGGCGGTGCCCGGCGGTGAGCGACGCCACGGGTCTCGGCTCGGCGAACCACCCTCCGGCGCCTGCCCTCGCATGCCATGCTGAGCGCAGAAACTGAGCACTCCTCGGGGACGGCTCAGCCCCCGGCAGACACAGGTGTAGGTTCCGATATCGCCTAGCCCATCCCAATCGCCTGACCTCGGGTTCCTGACTTGTCTCATCCAAGGGCCAGCCACATTTGTCTCACGATCTTGGCCCCTGGACGGTGCAGACGGCGAGGGGCGGTCGGGTGCCTCATACAGCGGCGAACCATGATCCCGTGCGGCGACAAGACACGTTGTACCTTCCGGCCGGTCGTGGTCGCCGAAGGGGATGTCAGCGTGGCGGAGGCGTCAGGGGTGGCCTGTGACTGGGTCCGGTACAGGAGTTCGGGGCTTTGTCCCATGAGTTCAGGGAAACCGAACCCTTCAGCGAGACCCACGGGGCGGTAAGTCTGCTTCAGGGGCCGCCGAGTTTGGCGATTCCCACCAGGGGATCTCATGGACGGGTTTCCGTCGGGGTGGTGGTGGATCCAGGACAGACCACCAAGGTCGAGGCGGGTGCAGGTCCGGGTGACGGCGACATACGCGAGGCGGGATTCGGCGTCGTCGATCGGGCCGGGAACGGGGTGGCCGTTGTCATCCTTCTGATCGCTGTCTTTGGGCGGGGTAAAGTCGTCTGCGATCTTCACATTCGCCCATTCGCGGCCCTTGGCTTTATGAGGAGACGGCCAGCCGGTTCGCCTGTTCCGGGGTCCCGGCCATCGCCCCGGCGGCGCCGACGGCCATCAGGATGAGGACCGCGTCGTTCGTGCCCAAGGTCCGGGGACTGCGTCGGCACAGCATTCGGGTGGCCGTCCGGCCCAGCTCGCCGAGCAACCGCCGGGCCAGCGCGGGTTCGCGGTACTCCTCCAGGTACTTCATCGTGGGCGGGGTCCCTTCAGGTGCGCTCGACGGTTAGTTCGAGGAAGTGGGTGGAGCAGGAGATGCACGGGTCGTGGTTGCGGATGGCCCGTTCGCACAGGGCGGTCAGTTCGGCGTCGCCGGGGTCGCCGTCGTCCATCGCCGCCTGTACGAGGCGGCGCAGGTCCTCCTCGATCGCCCCCTGGTTTTGAGCGGTGGGCGGGACGAGGCGGGCGTCGGTCACTGTGCCGTCGGCGTCGAGCGTGTAGCGGTGGTAGAGCAGGCCGCGCGGTGCCTCGGTGGCGCCGTGGCCGGTGCCTGCGCGGGGCGGTACGTCGACGGAGGGGCGGGGCGGCGGCTCGTAGGCGTCGATGATGCGCATGGCCTCGTCGACCGCGTACACCACCTCCACCGCCCGGACGACGATGCTGCGGTTCGGATTGCGGCACACCGGCCCGAGCCCGGCCTCGCGGGCGGCCTGGCGGGCCGGCCGGGACAGCAGCGGGCTGTTGACGGCGTAGCGGGCCAGCGAGCCGGTCAGGTGGCGGCGGCCGTCGAGCTCCGCCTGCAGCGCGGTGGAGTGGGGTACCTGCCGTTCGACGACATGCTCGCCGAAATCGCCCACCGGGAAGGTCCGCTGTGGCCCGCTGTCGCCGGGCAGCACGGTCGGCGTGCCCGAGGCGATCGCGTAACGGCCGGGCTCGGCCAGGGCGAGGAAGTCCTCGTCGCAGTGAGCATCGGGGAAGTCGAAGCTGCTGACCCAGCGCACGGTGGCCCACGCGTCGTCCATGGCCTGCTTCAATCGCTCGTACAGCGGCCGGAGTTCATCACGGGTGGGGGTGCGGTGGAAGCCGCCGAGCCGGACGTTGACCGGGTGGATGGCCCGGCCGCCGAGCAGTTCCATCAGCGCGTTGCCGGTCTGCTTCAGCCGCAGTCCTCGCTCGACCTCGGCGCGATGGGTGCGGGCGAGGTCGATGGCGCTGTCGCGGCCGAGGAAGTCCGGGGCGTGCAGGAGATAGATGTGCAGGGTCTGGCTCTCGATCCACTCCCCGCAGTACAACAGCCGTCGCAGCTCGGCGAGTTGGCCGTCCACGGTGATCCCGCAGGCGTC
>NZ_RJVR01000408.1 GCF_003999195.1 Streptomyces soli | reverse complement strand
GGGAGTGTCAACTTAACGGCTGATCTGGGTTGTCGAGGTTCTAGTTATTGGCGGGGGTCAGGCGTCCTTCGAAGGCGATCTGGAAGGCGTTCAGCGGGGCCTTCCAGCGCATGGTCCACCTCTTGCGGCCCTTGCCGGTCGGGTCGAGGCTCATGAGCGCCATGTAGACGCACTTGAGGGCGGCAGCCTCGTTCGGGAAGTGTCCGCGGGCCCGGACGGCCTTGCGGATGCGGGCGTTGACGCTCTCGATGGCATTGGTCGAGCAGATGACCTTGCGGATCTCGACGTCGAAGGAGAGGAAGGGCACGAACTCGGCCCAGGCACTCTCCCAGAGCTGCACGATCGCGGGATACTTCCCGCCCCAGGCCTCGGAGAACTCCACGAAGCGTTCCATCGCGGCGTCCTCGCTCGATGCCGTGTAGACGGGCTTGAGCGCCTTCGCGATCTTGTCCCAGTCCTGCCGGCCCGCGTAACGGAAACTGTTGCGCAGGAGGTGGAGCCGTAAAGAATCAACATGCTGGTTTTCTGTGGCTACTTGACGCCGGGGAGTCTTGCTCAGGTGTGACTGATCCGAGTAGTTCCTGTGCCGTGGCGAAGCGCCGCTGGGTGGCGGGTATAGCGATGCCGCGGGCGTCGAGGATGGGTTGGACATCTTTGATGGCGTTCCACAGTGTGCTGCGGCTGATGGCGAACAGCTCGGCGAGAGTGTCAAGGTCGCAGACACGGCGCTGGTAAAGGATCGTCGCGAGGATCCGGTCGCCGTCAGTGATCTTCTGGCGGAAGACGCCCCCGCGGGTGCCGGGGCGCCGGTTGCTGCCGCGTTGGCGGTGGCGGCGCTGTTCGATCGCGGCAGCGTAGGGGACGATCAGCTCTTCGAGCAGGCTGTTCAAGGCCTCGCGACTCATGCCGGTCAGCGCCGGGTCGGTGAGTGCCTGGTGGGTCGGGGGCGCGGGGGCGTCTGCTGCCGGGGCGGTGCCGGTGGCCCAGGCGCGGAGGTTCTCGGCGCGGGTGAAGTACCGCACGACGATCGGAGTGATGCTGATCTTGTTCTCGTCCAGCAACTGCCGGGTGGCCTTGATCGCCTGGCCGATGGTGACGGGGTTGATCCCGAGCAGGTCGCACAGCACCTTCTGCGGGCAGACCTGCCGCAGGTAGACCACGGTGAGCAGGACCTCGTCCGCGTCCGAGAGCAGGGACCGGCTGCGGCCGGTGGTGGCGACGCGCCGGCCGCCACGCAGTACGTAGCGTTTCTGCTCGGCCGCGGCTTCCTGGGCCGGGGCCAGGAGGGACCTGAGTGTGTCCAGTTCGTGGCTGCTCATGCCGGTCAGATGGGGGGCGGCGAGCATGCGCAGGGTCTGTGCGCGGGCGGCGGCGCGTTCGTCGGCGCGTGGTGCCGGGGCCGTGCCGCCGGCCGGGGCGATGCTGTAGTTCCACTGGCCGTGGTCGGCGTGTGCGGTGATCGGCAGGGCTTTCAGCTGGTCGTGGCTGACGGCGATCCCGGTCGGGTACGAGCCGGGGTCGAGAGATGCCTCGACGTGTAGTCCGGTCCGGGTTGTGGTCGCGGCGATGGTGTTGAGGACGACCTCGTGGCTGGTCAGCGGCCTGCCGCGCCAGTTAGTGGTGATGTGTGAGAACAGCCGGTGCTCGATTTTGTTCCACTTCGATGTACCGGGAGGAAAGTGACAGACCGTAATTGTCAGTCTGGTCTCGGCGGCGAACGCGGCCAGCTCGGCCTTCCACAGCCGGTAGCGGTAGCTGTTGGACCCGCCCGCGTCCGCGGTGATCAGCAGCCGGGACGCCGCGGGGTAGTCGTGTTGTCCGCGTGCCTGCCACCAGCTGCGGATCGAGGCGACCGCGAACGCGGACGTGTCGTGGTCGACGCCGACGTTCACCCAGCCGGTGTTCGCGGTCATGTCGTAGATCCCGTACGGGACCACGGTCTGAACGCGCGGGCCGGCGAAGAAACTGTGGTCTTCGACCTGCACCGGATCGCCCTTGGGCCGCCACTCCTGCCCCGGCATCGGCAGCAGTCCCACCTGCTCCTTTTTCTTCGCGTCCACGCTGATCACCGGCTCGCCCGCCACCTGGTGGTCTTTGACCTGCTCATTGATGTATCGGAATTGTGCGTCGCGGTTGGGGTGTTGATCGCCTTCCAGCATCTTGGCGGTGCCCTGCAGGCTGAACCCGTTCTCCTTCAGCAGTCGGCCAACGGTGGGCGCGCTCACGAGATGCCCCTGACGGGCGAGCTCGACGGCAAGGTGCCTCAGCGACTTCGTCGTCCAGCGCAGCGGCGAGGTCGGGTCACCGCGCTCGTCCGGTTCGACTAGCGCCATCAGTGCCGGGACCAGGCCCGAGTCAACGGCCTCGGCACGCAGCCGTCCACCGCCAGGGTGTCGGACGCGTCCCTTGAACAACGGCTCTGCGCCGTCTTCGAGTTCGAACACGCCTTTGCGGATGGTGGCCTCGCTGACCCCAGTCGTGCGCGCGACCAGGCGCACGCCACCGTGGCCGAGCAGTCGGGCCTCGGTTGCCAGGGCCAACCGGCGCTGACGCTCATTCAGATGTGGGAGTAGAACCTCGAACCGCTGCACCAGCTGGCCGTGGACCTCTGTCGGATATTCGCATACCACACCAACGACGCCGTTCCCGGGAAGCAACGTGTTGTTTTTTGACGGCTTCGGTGGACCAC
>NZ_RJVR01000331.1 GCF_003999195.1 Streptomyces soli | reverse complement strand
CGGCGGCCCGCGCGGGCGAGGGCGGCGGCCAGCGCCCGTTCGGGCTGCAGGGAGGCGTGCAGGTAGCCGCCGTTGAAGGGGATGACGCCGGGTGGCGGGGCGGCGAGCGTCGCGGTGACGGCGGAGGCGTCGACGACCCGGGGCGCGGGCTCGGCGTGCTGGTCCTCGGCGGTGAGCGCCACCTGCTGCCAGGAGGTGTCGACGGGGCGCGCGGCCCGTGGGGCGCGGGCACGGGCACGGTAGGTGCCGGAGCCGGGCCGGGTCACCACCAGGCCCTCGGCGGCGAGCGCGGCCAGGGCGCGGGTGACGGTGACGGGGCTGACTCCGAAGCGTTCGACGAGGGTTCGGCTGGACGGCAGCTTCTCGCCTTCGGAGAAGCGGTTCAGCTCGCTGCGCAGGGAGTCCGCGAGAGTAGCCGAACTGCTATCGTGATTCATGACAGCACACAATAGCGCTACTGTCGTCCGGCCGATAGCAGTGAGCGGCACCCTCCTCGCCGCCCTCGGCGTAGCGACCTTCTCCTTCACCTTTCCGGCGACCCACTGGTCCCTGACCGGCTTCGGCCCGTGGACCACCGTGACGGTGCGCGGCGTGCTCGCCGCCCTGGTCGCCGGCGGCTGCCTGGCCGCGGGGCGGACCCCGGTGCCGGACCGCCGCCACTGGCCGGGCCTGGCGGTGGTCGCTCTCGGGGTCGTGCTCGGCTTCCCGCTGCTCACCACGCTCGCCCTGGAGACCACCGACACCTCGCACGCGGCGGTCGTGGTCGGGGCGCTGCCGCTCACCACCGCTGTACTGGCGGCCGTACGGGGCGGGGCGCGGCCGTCGCGGGCCTTCTGGGCCGCCGCGCTCGCCGGAGCGGGGGTCGTCACGGTCTTCACGCTGGTGCAGAGCGGCGGCACTCCGACGGCGGGTGACCTGCTGCTGTTCGGCGCGCTGGTGGTGTGCGCGGCCGGCTATGTCGAGGGCGGCCGGCTGGCGGCGGCGATGCCGGGGTGGCAGGTGATCGCCTGGGCGCTGGCGGGCGCACTGCCGCTGACAGTGCCCGCGGCAGCGGTCGCGCTCGCCCTGGAGCCGGCGCGGGTGAGCGGGACGGCGCTGGCCGGGCTGGGATACCTGGCGGTGGTCTCGCAGTTCCTCGGCCTGATGGTCTGGTACCGGGGCATGGCGGCGATCGGGGTCGCACGCGCCAGTCAGCTGCAGCTCGCCCAGCCGCTGCTGACCCTGGTCTGGTCGGCGGCCCTGCTCAGCGAACGCCTCGGCGCCTGGACGCCGTTGGCCGCCGTGGCGGTGCTGGTCTGCGTCGCGGTCACCCAGCGCACGGCCGCCTGAGAGCCTGTCGGATGACCTTCGATCGGAGAGCGGACGCGGTCTGGTGCGTGCGATTCCAAGGCGCTGGGGGTCCCCCCGGACGGAGTCTGGGGGAGGATGTCCTCGTAGCGGAGCTACTAGGCCATTTCGGCAACGCGGGAAGCGTGCGTGCCTGGGGGCACCTCCCAGCCGCCAGGCTGGGGGAGGCGTGGCCGCCCGATCAGAGGTCATCCGACAGGCTCTGAGCCCCACGCGCCCCGGATACGTCCGTGCGCTCGAGTATGCGCCGCCCGGCGCGGGCATCCTGCGTACGGCGGCCGAGGACGCCGAGGCGGGGAGGCCGGACATGCACGGACCAGCACTGGTGGGGTGGCTGCTCGTCGTTCTCGGGGCGGCCACGGGGCTCTTGTGCCTGCTGCGTACGCGGCCGGGCTGCGCGGGGGGCGCGGATCGGCACGCCGCCCGGGACGAGGGGCTGATGGGGCTCGGCATGGCGGCCATGGCCGTGCCCGTCTCCGTACTGGACCCCCGTCCCTGGGGACCGCCGCTGTTCGCCGTGCTCTTCGGGGCGGCCGCCGTACGGGCCCTGCTACTCGCCCGGCGGGACGGCCGGGACGCCCATCACGCCCACCACGCGGTGGGCGCTGGGGCGATGGTGTACATGGCGGTGGCGATGGTGCCGGGCGGCACGGCGTCGCACGAGGGGCACATGCCGGGCGGCGCGCCGCTGCTGACAGGGCTGCTGCTGGCGTACTTCGCGGCGTATGTGCTGGCGGCGGGGGTCCGGCTGGCGTCGGTACCCTCGGTGGCGCAGGCGGGGGGCGGCGTGGCGGGGGGCGGCGTGGCGGGGGGCGGCGTGGCGGTAGAGCTCCCCCGGCCTTCGGCGATCACGGCGGTGGGGCGGGAGCTGGGGGCGCCGGAGATGGCGGCGGCCTGCCGGGTCTCCATGGCGATCGGGATGCTCGCGATGCTGTTGACCCTCTGACATGTGTGAGGCGTGCGTCACTTTTGAGCGCGACGGCGTACCGGACGGTGGCGACACCCTCATAGTCTGAACGCCATGACGGTCCCCTCCGTGCTGCTGCTGCTCGGCGCGATGACCGCGGCGACGGCGCCGCGACTGCTGGCCCGCGCCGACTGGCCGGAGCGCGAGCCCGTGCTGGCCATGTGGGTCTGGCAGTGCGTGGTCGCCGCCGTCCTGCTGTGCTGCGTCCTGGCGATGGCCCTCACCGCGTCGGCCGCCTGGACGGCGGTGCGCGGCCATGTCTTCGCCTTCGCGCCGCACGGCGTGGTGGACGCGTACGGGCTTCCCGGCTACGGGCCGTGGGCCGGGGTGCTGGCCGCCCTCCTGGCGTGCGGCGGCGCCTGGACCGCTGCGATGCTCACCCGTGAGGTACGGGCCGCGCGCGCCCGTCAGCGGCAACGGCGCGCCGACCTTCTGGTTCGGGCGCCCCGGCTGCCCGGCGAGGGTCCGGGGTTCGATCTCCCGGCGGACCAGCGGCTCGTCGTGCTGGAGAGCGGCCGGTCCGACGCGTGGTGGCTGACCGGAGCCCACCCGCAGTTGGTCATCACCACCGCCGCGCTGCGCCGGTTGAAGGGCCGTCAGCTCGACGCGGTTCTCGCACACGAGCAGGGGCACGCACGGGCCCGGCACGATGTGCTGCTTCACTGCGCGGGCGCGCTCGCCGCCGGTTTCCCGCAGGTGCCGGTCTTCGCGGGCTTCCGCAACCAGGTGCACCGGCTGGTCGAACTGGCCGCCGACGACATCGCCTCACGCCGATTCGGCCGCCTGACGACCGCCCTCGCCCTGGTCGAACTCAATGAGGACCGAGGGGTGTTCGGCCCCTCCCCCATGCCGCTGGCGCAGATGCCGGGGCGGGTGAACCGGCTGCTCGACCCGGGACCCCGGCTGACCTGGGCGCATCGTGCCCGGGTCACGGCACTGGCCACGCTGGTGCCGGTCATCCCGCTGCTGGTCGCCTTCGGGCCGGGGCTCAAGGCGCTGGCGTAGGCCCGGGGCGCCATGATCGGCGGATCGACGTATGGACGAAAATGGCGAGCATGAAGATCACACCCAAGGGCTGCATGTTCGACTTCTCCGGGACTCTGTTGCGCATCGAGCCGGCGGAGAGTTGGCTGCTGTCGGTGCTGGACGAGGCCGGCATCACGCTGCCGGACGACGAACTGGCGTCGTACGCCGAGAAGTTGAGCCGGACCGGCGGTCAGCCCGGCGGGGCGCCGCCCGAGGTGGTGCCGGCCGGCCTGGAACCGCTGTGGCGGGAGCGGGACCTGAGCGCCGAGCACCACCGAGCGGCGTTCACGGGGCTGGCCCGGCTGGCAGAGCTGCCCTGGGAAGAGCTGTACGACGCGCTGTACGACCGGCACATGACGCCGGCCGCGTGGGCGCCGTATCCCGACACCGCCAAGGTGCTCGAGGAGCTGCGCGAGTGCGGGATACGGGTGGCGGTGGTGAGCAACATCGGCTGGGACCTGCGGCCGGTCTTCCGGAAGCACGGGCTCGACGCGTACGTCGATGCCTTCGTCCTGAGCTATGAGCACGGCATCCAGAAGCCGGATCCGCGGCTGTTCCGTATCGCCTGCGACGCGCTCGGGCTGGAGCCGGAGGCGGTGGCAATGGTGGGCGACGATCGACGCGCCGACGGGGGCGCGGCGGTTCTGGGCTGCCCGGTGCACTTCGTGGAGCATCTGCCGGTGGAGCTGCGGCCGGAAGGGCTGCTGCCGGTCCTCGGGACCTTCGGCAGGGCAGGCTGACAGCTGGGTACCCGGCAGTCCCCCGCGCCGCCGGGTACCCACGTCCGAGTATATTGGCTGTGAGCCAGTCAATGCAGGAGTCCAGCATGTCCCCGCGGCGTCCATCGGTCAACGAGGAGATGCGGCGGCGTTCCCGCGAGCGACTGTTGCGCGCGACGATCGAGCTGGTCGAGGAGCGCGGATACGAGGCCACGACGCTGGCCGAGATCGCCGAACGGGCCGGGGCGGCGCGCGGCCTGGTCTCGTACTACTTCCCGGGCAAGCGACAGCTGCTGCAGTCGGCGACACACCGGCTGATGCATCTGGAACTGGCCGCCGCGCTGGAACGCGAGCCCCGCACCGCCGACGGGCACGAGCTGCTCGCCCGGGCCGTGGACTGCGTCCTGGGGCTGCCGGTCAGGCATCCGGTGCTGATGCGCGCCCACATGGCCGGAATACTCCAGGCGGAAGGTTTCGTCGAGTGCCCCGAGCAGCAGCGGCTGGCGGTCCTGCTGCGCGATTCCATAGTGGCCTGGGGCTCCGCGGACCCGGAGCAGGACTACCGGATGCTGCGGGCGCTGCTGATGGGCGCGGTGTTCGCGCTGCTCATCCCCGGGGCGCCGATGCCGCTGGCCCGGCTGCGGGCGGAGCTGTTCCAGCGCTACGGGCTGCGGTGGGAGCTAGGCGTCCCGCCGGACCAGGCCGGCGAGGCTCCGTCACTCACCTGAGTCGTGTCCTCTCCCTGTGAGCACATACCGGTGCGATGCTGGACGTACCCGCACCATCCACCGTGGGAAGGACTGCTCGTGCTTCGTATCGCAGTGGTCGGATCAGGTCCCAGCGGTGTCTACACGGCCGAGGCGCTGGCCCGGCAGGACGCCGTCCCGGACGTGGCCGTCGATGTCCTGGACCGGCTGCCCTGCCCGTACGGGCTGGTCCGGTACGGGGTCGCGCCCGACCACGAGAAGATCAAGTCCCTGCAGGGGAATCTGCGGCGCGTCCTGGAGGACCCGCGGATCCGCTTCCTGGGCAATGTGACGGTCGGCGGCGCCCTGGATCCTCCCCCGACCTTCGGCCGGGGGGACCCCCATCTCGCTCCGCTCGCGCTGCTCTCGCTCTACCACGCGGTGGTCTACTGCGTGGGCGCGGCTACCGACCGCAGGCTCAGGGTCCCCGGCGAGGATCTGCCCGGCAGCCATTCCGCGACCCGGTTCGTGTCCTGGTACAGCGCGCACCCGGATGAGGACCCGGACGAGTTCGTGCTGCGGGCACGGTCCGCGGTCGTGATCGGGGTCGGCAATGTGGCGGTGGACGTGGCCCGGATCCTGGCCAGGGGCGGGGAGGAGCTGCGGCGCACCGATGTGCCCGACGCTGCGCTGCACGCCTTGCAGGACAGCCGGGTGACGGATGTTCATGTGGTGGGGCGGCGCGGCCCGTCGCAGGCGAAGTTCACCACCAAGGAGCTGCGTGAGCTGGGCGACCTGCCGGGCGCCGAGGTGGTCGTACGGTCCGATGAGCTGGCCCTGGACCCGGCCTACGCGGACCCTTCCGGGCTGCCGCCGGCGGCGCGGCGCAATGTGGAGGTACTGCGGGGCTGGGCCGAGCGGCCGACCTCGGGGCGGGCCCGCCGGATCCATCTGCGGTTCTTCCTGCGGCCGGTGGAGCTGCTGGGCGACGACGCGGTGACAGGGGTGCGCTTCGAGCGGACGGCGCCCGACGGACAGGGCGGAGTGGCCGGCACCGGGCTGCTGGAGGAGATCGACGCGCAGCTGGTGCTGCGCAGCGTGGGCTACCGGGGGGTTCCGCTGGCCGGGTTGCCGTTCGACGCGAGTGCCGGAATCGTACCCAACGACGCGGGGCGGGTACTGCGTGACGGGCAACCGTCGCCGGGCGAGTACGTCGCCGGGTGGATCAAGCGGGGGCCGACCGGGGTGATCGGCACCAACCGTCCGTGCGCCAAGCAGACGGCGGCCGCGCTCGTCGCCGATGCGCCGCTCCTGCTGGCCCGGGCGCTGCCGGCGGATCCGCTGGAGGGGTTGCGGTCGCTGGGCGCCGATCCGGTGGAGTGGTCGGGGTGGGAGGCGATCGAGGCGGCGGAGGCGGAGCTGGGACGCTCGCTGGATCGTGCGACGGTGAAGATTCCGGACTGGGCGGGCCTGTTGACCGCGGCTCGCCCGATCCTGTGACACAGACCTGAAACCGTTTCGAAATCAACAAAATGTTTAAGGCGTCTACGGTCTGGGCTGTCATACCCGCACGCGTGGTGTCGAGGAGAGCCCATGGCGACTGTAGAGAAATCCGCCCACCCGGTGGACGAGGTCCTGCCGGCCGCGCAGCTGGGGGCATTCGGCCTCCAGCATGTGCTGGCCATGTACGCGGGCGCGGTGGCGGTGCCGCTGATCGTCGGCGGCTCACTGGGGATGAAGGGCGCCGACCTGGCGTATCTGATCACCGCCGACCTGCTGCTGTGCGGCGTCGCGACGCTGCTGCAGTGCGTCGGGTGGTGGCGGTTCGGCGTGCGGCTGCCGATCATGCAGGGCTGTACGTTCGCGGCGGTGACGCCGATGGTGCTGATCGGCAAGGACGGCGGGCTGCCGGCGATCTACGGCTCGGTCATCGTGGCGGGGCTGGCGATGATCCTGCTGGCCCCGGTCTTCGGGCGGCTGCTGCGGTTCTTCCCGCCGCTGGTGACCGGCACCGTGATCCTGGTCATCGGGCTGAGCCTGCTGCCGGTGGCCGGCAACTGGGCGGCCGGCGGCCAGGGCGCCAAGGACTTCGGGGAGCCGAAGAACATCGCGCTGGCGGCCGGCGTGCTGGTGGCGGTGCTGGCGATCCAACGCTTCGCGCCGCCGTTCCTGAGCCGGGTGGCGGTGCTGGCCGGCATCGTGCTCGGCATGGTGGTGGCGCTGCTGCTTGGCTTCACGGACTTCAGCGGGGTCGGTGACGCGGACTGGGTCGGCATCAGCACCCCGTTCCACTTCGGCACCCCGTCCTTCCAGGGCGCGGCGATCGTGTCGATGCTGGTGGTGGCGCTGGTGACGATGACCGAGACGACGGGTGACTTCATCGCGGTGGGCGAGCTGACCGGGCGCAGGATCGAGCCGCGGCGGCTCGCGGACGGCCTGCGCGCGGACGGCGTGTCCACGGTCCTCGGCGGCATCTTCAACACCTTTCCGTACACCGCCTTCGCGCAGAACGTCGGCCTGGTCGGCATGACCCGGGTGCGCAGCCGCTGGGTCGTCGCGACGGCGGGCGGCATTCTGGTGCTGCTCGGCCTGCTGCCGAAACTGGGCGCCGTGGTCGCCGCGATACCGGCGCCGGTGCTGGGCGGCGCGGGCCTGGTGATGTTCGGGTCGGTGGCGGCGAACGGACTGCGGACGCTGGCCACGGTCGAGTTCAAGGACAACCACAATCTGACGGTGGTCGCGGTGTCGCTCGCGGTCGGGCTCCTGCCGGTGGGTGTGCCGACGATCTACGACCGGTTCCCGGACTGGTTCCAGACGGTGATGGACAGCGGGATCAGCGCGGGCTGCATCACCGCGATCGCTCTGAACCTGCTCTTCAACCACCTTCCGGCGAAGGGGGATTCAGCCGCCGGACCGCTCGTCCTGGCGGCTGGCGCCGATGAGAACGCCGTCGAGGAGGCCGGGGAACAGCGCCTCTAGACCGTCCCCGCGCGGGCCCTCCGAACAGGCGATACGCGCGCCGGAGGGGACGTTGTCAGTGGGGCGGTGCAGACTCTGTGATGCCGGACACATTCCGTATCCCGGAGGAGAGGCACCATGGCCATCGATGACGTACTGCTCGCGGTAGGGACCCGCAAAGGGCTCTTTCTCGGTCGCCGGGGCGGTGGCGGCGGCTGGGAGCTGACCGGGCCGCACTTCCCGATGCAGGCGGTGTACTCCGTCGGCATCGACACCCGCCCTGCCGTGCCCCGGTTGCTGGCCGGCGCGGACAGCTCGCACTGGGGCCCCTCGGTGTTCCGCTCGGACGACCTGGGCCGCAGCTGGCACGAGCCGGCCCGCCCTGCGGTGAAGTTCCCCGAGGGGACCGGCGCCTCGCTGGAGCGGGTGTGGCAGCTCCAGCCGGCCGGGCCCGGTGCGCCCGGCGTGGTGTGGGCGGGCACCGAGCCGGGCGCCCTGTTCCGCTCCGACGACGGCGGGGAGACCTTCGAGTTCGTACGCAGCCTGTGGGAGCACCCGCAGCGCGAGCAGTGGGGCGCCGGCTTCGGCGGGCAGGCCGTGCACACCGTGGTCACCGATCCCCGGGATCCGGACGCGGTGACGGTGGCCGTGTCCTCGGGCGGGGTGTACCGGTCGCGGGACGGCGGGGCGAGCTGGGAGGCGTCCAACACCGGGATCAAGGCGGACTTCCTGCCCGATCCGTACCCGGAGTTCGGCCAGTGCGTGCACAAGATCGCGGCGGATCCGGTGGACCCGGACCGGCTGTATCTGCAGAACCACGGCGGCGTCTACCGCAGTGACGACTCCGGAGCGAGCTGGACGGAGATCGGCAAGGGGCTGCCCGCCGACTTCGGCTTCGCCGTCGCCGCACACCCCCGGCGCAGCGGCGTGGCGTACGTCTTCCCGGTCAACGACGGCAGCGACCGCTATCCCCCGGGCTACCTCTGCCGGGTCTACCGCACGGATGACGCCGGGGCCTCGTGGACACCGCTGAGCGCGGGCCTGCCGAGGGACGAGCACTACGGGGTGGTGCTCAGGGACGCCCTGCGCACGGACGACGCCGATCCGGCCGGGGTGTACTTCGGCAATCGTAACGGGGAGGTGTACGCGAGCGCGGACGAGGGCGACAGCTGGCAACTGGTGGCCGAGCATCTGCCTGATGTGCTGTGCGTGCGGGCGGCGGTCGTCTGAGCCACTAGAGTGACTGCCCGTGGCAGCACGACCGTTGAACGAGATCGTCGAAGCGGGCTGGGCGAAAGCCCTGGAACCGGTGGCCGAGCGGATCGCCGGGATGGGCGACTTCCTGCGCACCGAGATCGCCGCGGGGCGCACCTACCTTCCGTCCGGGGCGAATGTGCTGCGGGCCTTCCAGCAGCCCTTCGAGGAGGTGCGGGTGCTGATCGTCGGCCAGGATCCGTACCCAACACCGGGTCACGCGGTCGGACTTAGCTTCTCCGTCGCGCCCGAGGTGCGCCCGCTGCCCGGCAGCCTGGAGAACATCTACCGGGAGCTGGGCAGCGACCTCGGTCTCCCCCGGCCGTCCAACGGCGATCTCACTCCCTGGACCCAGCAGGGCGTGCTGCTGCTCAACAGGGCGCTGACCACGGCCCCGCGCAAGCCGGCCGCCCATCGCGGCAAGGGCTGGGAGGAGGTCACCGAGCAGGCGATCCGGGCGCTGGCGGCGCGCGGCAGGCCGCTGGTGTCGGTGCTGTGGGGCCGCGACGCGCGCAATCTGCGGCCCCTGCTGGGCGAGTTGCCGGCCATCGAGTCCTCGCATCCCTCCCCCATGTCGGCCGACCGGGGCTTCTTCGGCTCCCGGCCGTTCAGCCGCGCCAACGACCTGCTGGTTCGGCAGGGAGCGAAGCCGGTCGACTGGCGGCTGCCCTGATCAGGTGAGAAACCGTTAGTCTGCCCGGGTGACGACGCATTCGAACACCCCGGCGGGCTGGTACGCGGACCCGCACGGCACTCCGAACCTGCTCCGCTACTGGGACGGATCCCAGTGGACGGAGCACACGCACGCCGGCCAGCCGCAGGCGCAGGTACCCCCGCAGCAGCAGGCCGCGCCGCAGCAACAGGTTCCGCCGCAGGGCCACTACCAGAAGCAGGGGCAGTTCCAGCAGCAGGCGGCGCCCCAGCAACAGGCCGCGCCCCAGCAGCAGTACGGCCAGCAGCCGTATCCGCAGCAGCCCCCGCAGCAGAAGGACAACCCCTGGGAGCTGGGCGTGGACGGCGGCCACGACCCGTCCCGCGTGCAGCGACAGGTGCAGCAGCAGGCCGGTGTCGCCCCGACAGGACCGGGCGGCGGCACCCTGTTCAGCGAGCCGGTGCTCGTGGTGAACCAGAAGGCCAAGCTCATCGAGCTCAACAACGAGTACAGCGTTTTCGACCAGGGCGGCCGCCAGCTCGGCTCGGTGGTCCAGGTCGGCCAGTCGACGGCCCGCAAGGTGCTGCGCTTCGTGTCCAGCGTCGACCAGTACCTGCCGGTCAGGCTCGAAGTGCGGGACGCGTACGGCCAGCCGCAGCTGCTGCTCACCCGGCCGGCGAAGTTCATCAAGTCCAAGGTCATCGTGCAGCGTCCGGACGGACAGACGCTCGGTGAGATCATCCAGCAGAACGCCATCGGGAAGATCAACTTCTCGTTCGAGGTCAACGGCCAGAAGATCGGCGCCATCAAGGCCGAGAACTGGCGGGCCTGGAACTTCGCGATCGTCGACCACACCGAGACCGAGGTCGGCCGGATCACCAAGACGTGGGAGGGCCTGGCCAAGACCATGTTCACCACGGCGGACAACTACGTACTGCAGATCCACCGCCAACTCCCCGACCCGCTGCTGAGCATGGTGGTCGCCTCCGCGCTCACCGTCGACACCGCGCTCAAGCAGGACGCCCGCGGCTTCGGGTGAGTCACCATCCGTTCGATACGGTGCCGGATCAGGCCGACCGGCACCGTATCGGGACGGAACCGGACAAGTAACCCTTGCGATGGACCCTCCCGAACATGAGAACCGCCGGAGGCACTAGCATGCCTCGCCATGAGCACTGCCGAAGGCCCCGCATCCGGCCTGCCCGTTCGAATGCCGCGCCCCCGCCAGCCCGGGCGGCACCGGCGACCGGAACTGCTGACCACGCCCGAGGGCGCTCCGGCGCTTGTCCTCGCCGTGCCCGGCACCCCGTCCTCCGCGACCCGGAGTCTGGCGGAGGAAGTCATCAGCATCGCCCGTTCCGAGCTGTCAGGCCTCGACCCCCGTATAGGTTTCGTCGACGGCGACGGTGACGAGTTCCCGACGCTGGAGACCGTATTGTCCCAGGCGGCCGCCGAGCGTATGGAGGACGGCCCCGCGGCCGTCGTCGTACCGCTGCTGGCCGGCCCCGAGGCCTCGGTGATGCGCCGCATCCGCCAGGCCGTCATGGACAGCCGTTCCGCCGCCGAGGTGACCGACGTCCTCGGCCCACACCCGCTGCTCGCCGAGGCGCTGCACGTACGGCTCTCCGAGGCCGGCCTGGCCCGCGCCGACCGCGCCCGGCTGTTCACCGTCGCGACGGCAGCTGACGGCATCATCCTCGCCACCGTCGGCGGCGAGGAGGCGGTCCAGGCCGCCGGGGTGACGGGTCTGCTGCTCGCCGCACGGCTCGCGGTGCCAGTGCTGGCCGCCGCCCTGGATGTCGAGGGCTCCATCGCACAGGCCGCCGACCAGCTGCGTTCCTCCGGCTCGACCACGCTGGCCCTCGCGCCCTGCCTGATCGGCCCGGAGATAGCCCCCGAGCTGCTGCACGACGCCTCCAAGGAGGCCGGCTGCCAGGGCGCCGACGCGCTGGGCCCCTACCCAGCGATCGGCAAGCTGGTCATCGGCAAGTACACCACCGCGCTCGGCATCGCCCAGCAGCCCTCGCAGGGCGCCTCTGCCCACTGAACCCGTCCCCGCGCGAAGCGCGGGTGGCGGCCCTCACCGGGACCTGCCGCCCGCGCGTTCGTATGTCGGCTCTCAGCGGAAGACGACGCAGGACGCGGCGGGCACGTCGATCGAGCCTGCCTGGACGGGCATTCCGCTCTCAGCGTCGACGTCGAACCACGCCACGCCGCCGGAACGCTCGTTGGCGGCGTACAGACGGCTGCCGGAAGGGTCGAGGGTGAGGTGGCGCGGCCAGTCGCCGCCGCAGCCGACGGTCCCCCGCAGCTCGAGCCGGTCGCCGGACTCGTCGACGGACAGCACCGCGATGCTGTTGCGGCCGCGGTTGGCGACCCAGGCATACCGCCCGTCGGCCGAGATCACCAGCTCCGACGGGTAGTTGGTGCCCTCCGCGCCCTCCGGGAGCACGGACACCTCGGCCACCGGGCGCAGCCGCCCGACCTCCGGGTCCCAGTGGCACACCGTCACGACCGAGTCCAGCTCGTTGACGATGTATGCCCGGTCCCCCCGCGGGTGGAACGTCAGATGGCGCGGTCCGATCCCGGAGCGCAGCCCCAGCTCCCGCTCGATCTCCAGCTCGCCGCCGGCCGGGTCCAGTTCGCACACCCGCACCGAGTCCGTACCGAGGTCCACCGTCAGCACCCAGCGCCCGGAGGGGTCGGGCAGCACCATGTGGGCGTGCGGGCCGGTCTGGCGCTCCGGGTCGGGGCCGTCGCCCTCGTGCTCCAGTACGGAGACGGGCTCGCCGATGCCGCCGTCCTCGCGGAGCGGGAGCACGCTGACCGTGCCGGTCTCGTAGTTGGCGGTCAGCAGATGGCCTCGGTGCAGGCTCAGGTGGGTGGGCGAGCCGCCGCCCGCAGGCACCGTCTTGCCGAACTGCCGGGGCTCAGCCGGGTCGGCCAGCGAGAAGACGGCGGCGCCGCCGTCCTCCGGGTTCTCGCTCACCGCGTACAGCAGCTCGCCGTCCGGCGACAGCGCGAGGAAGGACGGGTTGTCCACCGCGTCCGTCGAGTGCAGCGCGGTCAGCGCCCCGGTGGCGGGGTCGACGGCGGCAGCGGTCAGTCCCCGCCCGCCCGCCGATGTGAACGACCCGATGTATGCGTGCCCGGCCACTGCCGTACCTCTTCCGCCTGTTGTCTGTACGGCGGCTGAGAGTAGTACCTCCCTGGCCGGTTCGTCCCGGCGGGTGGATTCTGGGCGGCGAGCGCCCGCCTCGGCCGTCCCACCGGGGCCGTCCTCCGGTCGGCTTACGCGGGCGGGCCCGGTGCGGTCGCCGCGCCTAGCCTCGCACTGTGACCACGCACTGGGACCGGCGGCGCTTCCTGGAGTCCGTGGCCGGCGCGGGGGCGGGCGGCCTGGTGGCCGGCTGCTCGGTGACGGGAGCCTCCCCACGGCGTAAGGGCGGCGGTGACGGGACGGGCCGCGCGGAGAACGACCGCCCCGGCGACCACGACTGGGGGCTGCGGCAGGCAGGGGACGGCAACGACCGGGCGATCGAGGGATACGCCGACCGGGTGAGCGTGCTGCCCGGCGAACCGGTCCGCCTGTTCGTATCCACCACCAGCCGGACGTTCCGCGTCGAGGCCTTCCGGATGGGCTGGTACGGCGGCGCCCAGGCCCGCAGGGTGTGGGCCTCCGACAGCCTGCCCGGGCACGAACAACCGGTGCCGGAGGCGCAAGGCCCGACCCGTACGGTCTCGGCCGCCGCCTGGCGGCCCGGCCCCCGGATATCCACCCAGGGCTGGCCCGAGGGGGCGTACCTCTTCCGGCTCATCGCCGACGGCGGGGCGCAGCGGTACGTACCGCTCACCGTGCGGTCCCCAAAGACGGCGGGCCGCGTGGTCCTGGTCAACGCGGTGGCGACCTGGCAGGCGTACAACGCCTGGGGCGGTCGCAGCCTCTACCACGGCCCCGGCGGCAAGCCCGATTACGCGGGCCGATCGCTGGCGGTCAGCTGCGACCGCCCCTACGACGGCAACGGCGCTCCGCTGTTCCTCACGTACGAGCAACCCGCCATCGCACTGGCCGAAAGCCTGCGGCTGCCGCTGGCCTACGTCACGAACACGGACCTCGACCGCGAGCCGCACCTGCTGGCGGACGCCCGCGCGGTGATCTCCCTCGGACACGACGAGTACTGGACGCCGGCCATGCGCGAGCGCGTGACCGGCGCCCGGGACGCCGGCGCCAACATCGCCTTCCTCGGCGCGAACGCCTGCTTCCGCCGCATCCGCCTGGAGCACACCGCACACGGCGACCGGCGCCAGGTCGTCTGCTACAAGACCGACTGGCCGCACGACCCCCTGCACGGCAGCGACCCGGCCGCCGTCACCGCCGACTGGCGCGAGCCCCCGCACGCCTGCCCGGAGAACTCCCTGACCGGCACCCTGTACGAGTCCAACGGCACAAGCGCCGACTACACCGTCACCGAACCCGGCCACTGGCTCTTCGCCGGGACCGGTGTCACGCGCGGCAGCCGCTTCCCCCACCTCGTCGGCACCGAGTACGACCGGGTCACCGGCGGCACCGGCACGCCCCGGCCGATCGAGGTCGTCGCCCACTCCCCGCTGGTCTGCCGTGGCGTGCGCAGCTACCAGGACTCCGCCTACTACACCGCCGCCGGCGGCGCCGGGGTGTTCAACACCGGCACCATGCGCTGGGTCGAGTCCCTGAAGGGCGACGGCGCCCACGGCATTCCCCCGTACACGGCCCGTTTCACCCGCCGGGCCACCGAGAACCTGCTCCGCGCCTTCGCCCAGGGCCCGGCCGGCCGACGCCACCCGGCACGGGACAACCTTGCGGCGCACCGGCCCTACGCCGCCGACCCGATCTGGGACCGCCACAATCTGTGGTGACCGGCCACCCGAGGCCAAGAGCCTGTCCGGCCGATCTCCGTGGCGTCGCGTGCCTCCCCCCAGCCTCGCGGCTGGGGGGACCCCCACCAGCCGCCAGGGCGGGGGGACCGCGCGGCGTTGCCGAAATGCCCTAGCTGCTAGCTCCTCCCGTTACCTGCCCGCCGGATCCCGCGCGGGCGTGGGCGGCGACTGGTTTCTCGCGGTCCTTCTGGAACAGCCGCGCACGAGCGTGCGCGAGTACGCCCGCATCCTGGGCATCGCCCGCGGGACACTCCAGGCCCGTCTGGACCGCCTGGAACGCGACGGTGTCATCACCGGCTACGCCCCGAGCCTGTCACCGGCGGCCCTCGGCCACCCCGTGCTGGCCTTCGTCCACATCGAGGTCACCCAGGGACATCTGGACGACGTCGGCGACGCGCTGGCGGCCGTCCCGGAGATCATCGAGGCATTCTCGATCACCGGCGGCGGAGACCTGCTCACGCGAGTGGTCGCCCGCGACAACGCCCACCTGGAGGACGTGATCCAGCGCCTCATCCAGGTGCCCGGCGTGGTCCGGACCCGCACCGAGATGGCGCTGCCCGAGCGGGTGCCGTACCGCATGACACCGCTGGTCGCCTCGGTGGGCCGGGAGGCGGCGGTCAGCCGAGGAAGCTGAGCCGGACCTGACGGCGGGGGTTGTCGACGTTCGTGTCGACCAGGACGACGGACTGCCAGGTGCCCAGCTCCAGTTGGCCGCCGATGACGGGGAGGGTGGCGTGCGGCGGGACGAGGGCGGGGAGGACGTGGTCGCGGCCGTGGCCGGGGCTGCCGTGGCGGTGGCGCCAGCGGTTGTCGGCGGGCAGGAGGTCGTGGAGGGCGGCGAGGAGGTCTTCGTCACTGCCGGCGCCGGTCTCGATGACGGCCACGCCGGCGGTGGCGTGCGGGACGAAGACGTTGAGCAGTCCGTCGCGGCCGTGCGCGGCTTCGCGCAGGAAGGCGGCGCAGGCGCTGGTGAGGTCGTAAACCGTCTCGGTGGAGCCAGTCGTGATGTCGATCGTACGGGTGGTGAAAGCGTCGGCCATGTGTCCATGGTCGCCCACGCCTCGGACGTCCGTGTCCACCGGCCCGTCCGCGTGGCGAGACGGGGGGCATGTCGCGTGCCGCCCTGCTCACCACGCGCGTCACATTGACCTGCTGCTGACGCCTTCGCACTCGCATTTTCTCTCTCGCGCCTGACCGCTTCGCGCGCCCCTGTCCGACTGCGGGTTCGCGCTCCCTATTGGTCTGGACCAATAAGGGGCTCCCGGGATAGGGTCCGTCTGCCGTCGCATCCAAGGGGGACCCATACGTGTTTGTGCCGCACCCAGTCGCCGCTTTGGTCGACGCATGTCTGCTGCCGTCCTGTGGCGGGGAGCGGATGCCCGGCTGGATCGCGCGGGGCCTGGCGGAAGGCCTGCCGGGCGTCGTCCTGCACGGCGACGTCCCGGCTGATCTGCGGGACTCGTACCCCGATGCGCTGGTCGGCTTCACCCCGCGCGACAGCGCCGGGAGCGGTGACGCGGCCGCGGCGGAGCTGACGGCTGCGGGCGCCAACGTGCATCTCGCGGTACGGCCACGGGCGGGTGCCGGCGACACCGGTTCGTACGTCACCGAACTTCAGGGGCATGGGGTGGCCGCCGCGCTGGGCCCCTTTACGGGGCACGGCGCCCTGCGGCCCTTCGCGGAGGGCGTCTCGGCGGGGGTGATGGCGGTCGCGGTCGACCCGCTCGCCGCGCTGGCCGACGGCTGTGTGCCGGAGGTGCTGCGGGGGGAGCTGGGCTACGACGGTGTCGCGGTGAGCGAGCCGCTGGACGCCCCTGCGGTGGTCGACCGCTGGGGCATCCCCGGCGCGGCGGTGCTCGCCTGGATCGCCGGCCTCGACCTGCTCCAGCTCGGCCCCGGCTGCGGTCCCGGCGTCCATCAGGCCGTCCATACCGCCGCCGCCCGCGCCGTGGCCGACGGTGACCTGTCCGCCGCACGGCTCGCCGAGGCCGCCGACCGCGTCGCCCGGCTGCGCCGCTGGGCCGGCGACCCCGGTCGGATGAACCGGGAAGGATACGGCGTACGCCACGGTTGGTAGAACCGTGAACCATGTGGACGCAGCGCGCGAGATCGACGTCGCCGTCGTCGGGGCCGGCCAGGCCGGACTCTCGGCGGCGTACTTCCTGCGGCGGGCCGGCATGCTGCCGGGCCAGGACTTCGTCGTGCTCGACCACTCCCCCGGCCCCGGCGGCGCCTGGCAGTTCCGCTGGCCTTCGCTGACCTACGGGCGGGCGCACCGCGTCCACGAACTGCCGGGCATGCCCCTGGAGGGCGCGGACCCGGACCGGCCGTCGGCGGAGGTCGTGGCGGAGTACTTCGACCGCTACGAGCGCGCGTTCGACCTGCGGGTGCGCAGGCCGGTGAACGTATCGGCCGTACGGGACGCTGGTGACGGCGACCGGCTGCTCGTCGGGACGGACGGTGGCGACTGGTCCGCGCGGGCACTCATCAACGCCACCGGGACGTGGGACCGGCCCTTCGTGCCGCGCTATCCCGGCCAGGAGCTGTTCCTGGGGCGGCAGTTGCACACCGCCGGATACCGGGGGCGCGAGGAGTTCGCAGGCAAGCGGGTCATCGTGGTCGGCGGCGGCACCTCCGCGGTGCAGCTGCTGCTGGAAATCGCCGACGTGGCGGCCGCGACGACCTGGGTGACCCGGCGGCCCCCCGTATTCCACACCGGGCCGTTCGGCGAGGACCAGGGCCGTGCCGCCGTCGCGCTTGTGGAGGAGCGGGTCCGGCAGGGGCTGCCGCCGCAGAGCGTTGTGAGTGTGACCGGGTTGCCCATGACCGAGGCCATGGCCGCGGCGCGGGCGCGGGGCGTGCTGGAGCGGTTGCCGATGTTCGACCGCCTTACCCCCGGGGGTGCCGTCTGGGCGAGCGAAGCGAGACGGGGGTCCTCCCCCAGCCTGGCGGCTGGGTCGTGGTGGGGGTGCCCCCAGCGAAGCGAGGGGGAGTGCCCCCACCGGCCGAAGGCCGGGGGAGGGCGGCATGTCGACGCCGATGTCGTGCTCTGGGCGACCGGCTTCCGGGCCGCGCTCGATCATCTGGCCCCGCTTCGGCTGCGCGAGCCGGGGGGTGGGGTTCGGCTGGACAGCCTGACGCGCGTGGCGCGGGACCATCGGGTGCACCTGATCGGGTACGGGCCTTCGGCCAGCACGGTCGGAGCCAACCGCGCGGGGCGCAGCGCGGTCCGGGAGGTCCGGCAACTGCTGCGGGCGCCCGCCGGTGCTGTGGCCGTCGGCTGACTTCCCCCACCCCGCCGCCCCTGCCCAATCCTGGACGCCGCCCTCCGTCCGCCGGGGGGGCTGCCGGTCAGGGGGCTGGGGTTGTTCCCCCCTTCCCGAAACCGGGCTCCGCCCGGACCCGCTGGAGGCTCTCCCCCAAACCTTCGTTTGGGTGGGGGTCCCCAAACTGCGCAACCTTGATACGGGCTTTGGCCCGGTTCGCGCTACCTCTCTGCTTGCGGAACAGAGCCCGCTGGGCCTTCTTGAGTTTCTTCTCGGCGCGACGCAGGAACTTCGGGCCGTCGGTCTTGCGGCCGTCGGAAAGGACTGCGAAGTGGGTGAGGCCCAGATCGATGCCGCAATCCACCTCGGTGTCAGGCATCCGTTCCAGGTCGGCAACCGGGTCGGACTCCACAACAAAGGAGGCGTAGAACCTGCCCGCAGCATCCCTGATCACGGTGACGGTGGAGGGGGACGGCAGCGTTCGGGACCACCGGACCTTGATCTCTCCGATCTTCGGGAGGACCAACATCCGCTCTCAGGCAGCTTTCCGGGCACGGAGGGCATCGTTGAATACGACCCTCGCACAGCCGAACGCACGTGCCAGTGCAATGCACTGACCGGGTGACGGCTCGATCCGGAACGAATACCTGAGCTGCACGAGAAACAACCTAGGTACGTGGCTCACAACTGTCACCGGGAACATTTGAACGAACTGTCACCTCATGTTCGCCCTTCACGCGCACCCGCTCGTGTCCCGACGCACCGGACCCCGGACCACGTCAGGTGCTCAATTGCTGACGTATCCGAACTTCCGGTGGGTCACACCGATGAGTATTCATAGCAGTATGGCACCGATCAGAAGGGCTGCGCCCAGGGCGCCAGGCAGTACGAGACGTGCCCCTCGTGCAATACCGAAGGTCGCACCGAAGGCGGTGAATACGAGGACCAGTGTGCCCGCGATACCGACCAACATCCGCATGGCATCGTCGACCGGCTGGCGATTGGCTACCTGAACAGTGGTGACGATGAACGCGATCACTGCCGCGAGAAGCCCCAGGCTGCCCAGGGTTTCCGAACGCAGCCGACCGATCTCCGCGTTCATACGCTGCTCCGCCTCCACCGTAGCACCGGAAATTTTCTCTCTCATACGATCCTCCGCCTGCGTCATCGCTCGGTCCAGCCGCTCGTGTACCCCTGCCAAGTCACGGCGCACCATTACGTCGGCCTGAATGCGCTGGTACTCGATTATCCGCACCGCATAGTCAGGCTGCTCAGAGTTCTCGAGGTCGATTGCCCTACGAATTGCAGCCAAAGCAGCGGCGTAATCCCCGAGCAGTCCGCTCAGCTGGGAGCGCACAGCACGGAATCGCGGCCGCTCCGGTTCTACCTCGATTGCCCGATCGAGCTGGTGGATCGCCTTCTCCAATTCTTCGCGCTCAACATCACCACCATTCCAGGCGAACTCGGCGAGCATGCGCGCATAATGGGCAGTGATCGCACGGTTGCCCGGCATCCGTTCGAGTGCCGTCCTGGCATGACGGAGTGCCTCAGCAAGATCGGGACCTGCGGGATTCAAAAGCGCCATGTCAGAGTCGAGCACGGCCCGCATGGGATAGTCTTCAAATTTGGACGCATGGGCACGGTAAATTCTTCCGTAATGACTTGCGTCCAGCGTTCGACGATGACGAGCTAGCACTACATAAAGAGCATTGAAACGCACATCCCGGTCTATGTCACTCGCAAGCAGCTGCTCAAGTTCGACTATCTGCGCCGCAGTAAGCCGCACCGCCAGACCGGCCGCATGGGTGTGATATTCCGACTCAGTACCTTCGGGTAACCGTCCGAGCTCTTCTACGACCGTGGAGTTAATCACGTGTAGCATAATAGCCCGCCGCGCCCGTCGACCGACTGAGATGCGAACGCCGAGTGCGGATCAAACGCCCCCGCTTCCATGCGCTTGCAGCGCATACACATTCATGTGCCAGTTGACGGCGGACGCCTGCGGGCTTCCAGTGGTGGCCGGACCGGCCGAGGCGGCGGCGCTGGGGAACGTCCTCGTACAGGCTCGAGCGGCCGGTGTGATCAACGGCGTACTCGCAGACATCCGATCTCTGCTTCACACTGCCCAGCCTCTGAGGCAGTATGAAACCTCAGGTGACGGCACTGCATGGGAGGAGGCCGCATGCGCGTTGCGCTCTTTGTGACGTGTGTGAACGACACGCTCTACCCGGACACGGGTCGAGCGGTCGTCACACTGCTGGAGCGGCTCGGCGTGGAGGTGGACTTCCCGGCGGCGCAGACCTGCTGCGGGCAGGCGCAGTTCAACACGGGCTATCGCTACGAGACCGAGCCGCTGGTGCGCCGCTACGCACGGGCCTTCGAGGGTTACGACCACATCGTCACGCCGTCCGGATCGTGCGTGGCCATGGTCCGCGACAACTATCCCCGGATCGGCGAGAAGGCGGCCGCCGAGGGGCGTGGGGACGAGCTCGCGGAGATCGCGGCGTCCGTCGTGCCGAGGACGTACGAGCTGACGGAGTTCCTGGTGGACGTGCTGGGGGTGACCGATGTGGGGGCGTACTTCCCGCACACCGTCACCTATCATCCGACCTGCCACGGCCTGCGGATGCTGGGGCTCGGCCGCCGCCCGGTGGAGCTGCTGAGCCACGTCAAGGGCCTGGAGCTGCGCGAGCTGCCGGGCGCGGACGAGTGCTGCGGCTTCGGCGGCACCTTCGCCGTCAAGAACGCCGCCGTGTCGGCCGCGATGGGCGCCGACAAGGCCCGGCACATCAGTGAGACGGGCGCGTCGGCCGTCTGCACGGTCGACAACTCCTGCCTGATGCACATCGGCGGCACCCTCGCCCGGCTCGGTTCTCAAACCCGGCCGGTCCATCTCGCCGAGATCCTCGCCTCGACCGAGGAGCACCCCTACGCTCCGGGAGGCATCCGATGAGTGGTGGTACGTACCTGGGCATGCCGGCCTTCCCCGAGGCGGCATCCGAGTCGACCCAGAACAAGCAACTGCGCGCCAATCTCACCCACGCGACGCACACCATCCGCGACAAGCGCGCCAAGGCCGTCGCGGAACTCGCGGACTGGCCGCAGCTGCGGGCGGCCGGCGCCGCGATCAAGAACCGTACGCTGCGCCACCTCGACCACTATCTGGAGCAGGTCGAGGCCGCCGTCGAAGCGGCGGGCGGCCATGTCCACTGGGCGGCGGACGCCGACGAGGCGAACCGGATCGTCATCGACCTCGTCCGGATGACCGGCGAGACCGAGGTCGTCAAGGTCAAGTCCATGGCCACCCAGGAGATCGGCCTCAACGAAGCGCTCGGCGAGGCCGGGATCCGGGCCTACGAGACCGACCTGGCCGAGCTGATCGTGCAGCTCGGCGACGACCTGCCCTCCCACATCCTGGTGCCGGCGATCCATCGCAACCGCTCCGAGATCCGGGACATCTTCGCCAAGGAGATGGGCAACTGGGGCCGCCCGGCACCGGACGGCCTGACCGACCGGCCCGCCGAGCTGGCAGACGCGGCACGGCTGCACCTGCGGGAGAAGTTCCTGCGGGCGAAGGTCGGGGTCTCCGGGGCCAACTTCATGGTCGCGGAGACCGGCACGCTGGTGGTCGTGGAGTCGGAGGGCAACGGCCGGATGTGCCTGACCCTGCCCGAGACGCTGATCTCCGTCGTGGGCATCGAGAAGGTGGTGCCGACCTGGCAGGACCTGGAGGTCTTCCTGCAGCTCCTCCCCCGCTCCTCCACCGCCGAGCGGATGAACCCGTACACCTCGATGTGGACCGGCACGACCGACGAGGACGGCCCGCAGACCTTCCATCTCGTTCTGATCGACAACGGCCGCACCGACACGCTGGCGGACACTGTCGGCCGGCAGGCGCTGCGCTGCATCCGCTGCTCGGCCTGCCTGAATGTCTGCCCGGTGTACGAGCGGGCCGGCGGCCATGCGTACGGCTCCCCCTACCCGGGGCCGATCGGGGCGATCCTCACGCCGCAGCTGCGGGGCACGCAGAGCAAGCTGGACGCGTCGCTGCCGTACGCGTCCTCGCTGTGCGGGGCCTGCTACGAGGTGTGCCCGGTGGCCATCGACATCCCGGAGGTCCTGGTCCACCTGCGCGAACGTGTCGTGCAGGGCGGCGAGGTGACCCTGCGCGGCAGCCGGACCACCATCAAGCCCGCGAAGGGCCATGCCGCCGAGCGCGCCGCCATGCGGGCCGCCCGGTGGGCGCTGGACCATCCGGCGGCGCTGCGCGGCGGCCAGCGGCTCGCGGCCCGCACGCGGCGGCTGCATCCCAAGCGCCTGCCCGGGCCGGGCAAGGCGTGGACCGAGACCCGTGAAGTCCCCGCGGTGCCGGCCGAGTCGTTCCGCGACTGGTGGCAGCGCACGCGGGGTAAGGAGACCAAGTGAGCACCCGAGAGCAGGTTCTGGGCCGCATCCGTCGTGCCCTGGCCGACGTACCGCACGGGGAGACCCCGGACGATGTGCCGGTGAACCGCGACTATCTGCGGATGCACGGTGAGCGCTCGGCGGAGGAGACCGCCGAGCTGCTCGCCGAGAACCTCGCGGACTACCGGGCGATCGTCCACCGTACCACCACCGCCGAGCTGCCCGGCCGGATCGCCGCGCTGCTCGCCGGGCGCGGGGCGGGACGGATCGTCGTACCGGCGGGCCTGCCGCCGGAGTGGCTGGCGGCGGCGGAGGGCGTCGAACTCGTCACGGACACCGCCGCGCTGACACACCGTGAGCTGGACGCCGTGGACAGCGTGGTCACCGGCTGCGCCGTCGCCATCGCCGAGACCGGCACCATCGTCCTGGACGCCTCCCCCGACCAGGGCCGCCGCCGCATCACGCTCGTCCCCGACCACCACATCTGCGTCGTACGGGTGCCCGCGCAGGTCGTCGACTCGGTGGCGGAGGGGCTGGAGCGGCTGGACCCGGCCCGCCCGCTGACCTGGATCTCCGGGCCGTCCGCCACCAGCGACATCGAACTCGACCGGGTGGAGGGGGTCCACGGACCGCGCACGCTGGAGGTCGTACTCATCCATGAGTGACCGGGACGGGGGCCGGGACCGGGACCCGGACAGGGACGCCCTCCTCGTCGAGATCGACGGCCTCCCGGCCACCGCGGAGAAGCTGACCTTCCTCGCGCTCTCCGGCTACGGCCACTTCACCGCCATGCAGGTGCGGGACCTCCGGGTGCGCGGCATGGACTTGCACCTGGCCCGGCTCGACACCGCCTCGCGTGAGCTGTACGGAACCGGCCTGGACGGCCACCTGGTCCGCGAGCGCGTCCGGCATGCCCTCGGCGACCGGGTCCGCGACGCCTCCGTGCGGGTCTACGTCTTCCGTCTGGTGCCCGGCGGTCAGTTGTCGGTCCTGGTGTCCGTACGCGGGCCGGCCGCCCCGCCGAGCGGCCCGCAGCGGCTGCGGACGGTCCCCTACCAGCGGCCCGTCGCCCATCTGAAGCACCTCGGCGGCTTCGCTCAGGGTTACTTCCTCGAGCGCGTCGCCGCCGAGGGCTACGACGAAGCGCTGCTGGTGGGCCCCGACGGGGCGATCTCCGAGGGCGCCATCACCAACATCGCCTTCATCGCGGGTGACACGGTCGTCTGGCCCGACGCGCCTGCCCTGGCGGGCATCTCGATGCAGGTGCTTCAGCGGCAGCTGACCCGGCACGGGGTGCCATGGGAGCAGCGGCCGGTGCGGGTCGCCGATGTGGGCTCGTACGACGGGGCCTTCGTCTCCAATTCGCACGGTGTCGCGGCGGTCAGCGGTATCGACTATCTGGCGCTGCCGGTGGATGCGGCGCTGGTCGGCACGGTGACGCGGCTGTTCGAGGACGCGCCGTGGGATGCGGTCTGACGGTCTGACGGCCCCGGGCTACTTGGCGTCCGCGTAGCACCGCACGGTGTGGGTCTCCAGGGGGAAGAGAACCGGGGTTCGGCCGAAGACCAGGCAGCGGGCCTCGTCGGCGGATTCGGCGACAGCGGATTCGACGGCCTGGACCTGCTCTTCGGGGGTGTGGACGATGATCTCGTCGTGCAGAAAGAACACCAGCCGCGGGCCGGCGCCGCTGTTGCCACCGTCACCGAGTGCGGTGAGGCGGCGGCGCAGTGACGCCATCATGGCCAGGGCCCATTCGGCGGCGCTGGCCTGGATGACGAAGTTGCGGGTGAAGCGGCCCCAGGCGCGGGCGTCGCCGTCGGTCATGTCCTGCCGGTCCCTGGACGGCGGCGGGGAGGTGCGGCCGAGGCGGGAGCGGACCACGCCGCCGGCCTCGCCGGTGCGGGCGGCGGACTCCACGAGCCGCATGGCGTCGGGGAAGCGCCGGTGCAGTACGTCGAGGAGCGGCCGCACCTCGCCGCTGGTCTGCCCGTACATGGCGCCCAGCAGCCCGAGTTTGGCGCGTTGGCGGTCGCCGTCGAAGGCGGTGCGGGCCAGGGCCGCGTACAGGTCGCCCTCCGCGGCTGCCCTGGCCAGGCCGTCGTCGCCGGACATCGCGGCCAGCACCCGGGGCTCCAACTGCCCGGCGTCCGCGACGACCAGCCGGTGCTCCGGGTCGGCGACCACGGCCGCCCGCAGGGAGCGCGGGATCTGCAGCGCCCCGCCGCCCCGGGTGGCCCAGCGCCCGGACACGACCCCGCCGACCACATACTCCGGGCGGAACCTTCCTGCGGGAGCCCACTGCTCGCGCCAGGCCCAGCCGTGGGCGGAGTGGATCCGCGACAGCTCCTTGTAGCGCAGCAGGAGGGCGGCCGCCGGGTGCTCCACTTCGCGCAGCACGTAGGAGCGGGTGGACGCGATCTGTACGCCGACCCGTGCGAAGGCGGGCAGCAGCTGGGCGGGCGAGTCCGGGTTGACCTGCCGGCCCAGCGCCTCCTGGATCTGTCCCGCCAACTCCCCCAGCAGCTTCGGTCTCGTCCCGCCTCCCGTCGGGCGCGGGCCGAGCATGCCGGTCAGCAGCTCATCGTGCGCGGCGGCGCTCCACGGCAGCCCGTCGTACGTCATCTCGGCGGCGGCGAGCGCTCCTGCCGACTCCGCCGCGCACAGCAGCCGCATCCGGTCCGGGTGTTCGGCGAGGGCGATGCGGCGCTGCTGGTCGGCGTGGACGGCGGCCACGGCCACCAGCGGGTCGGTCCCGGCCGGCAGCCGCTGCCGGTCGGCGGCGAACAGCACGGGCTGGTCGTCGGGTCCGCCGTCGGGCGGGTCGTCGGGCACCGGAAGGCCTCGCAGCCGGGCCCAGGCGGCGCCGAGGGCGCGGGGCAGTCCGTACCGCTCCTCGTGGGCCAGGAGTAGCGACTCGACGAGCTTGAGGTCGTGACAGCGGGCAGGGCGCACGGTGAGCCGGGCGAGGAGTCCGGGGTAGATCTCCTCGGTGGCGGCCCACACCCAGCGCGGAGCCTGCCGTGCCTCCCTCTCGGCGACGGCGGCCGCGAGATCGCTGACGCTGTCGGCCGGTCCTGCGGCGGTCCCGTCCTCGCCCAGCACCTGCAGCCTTCCGCCGATCCCGAGCGGATCAGCGGCGACGGCGATGGAAACGGTCCTGGGTGAGGTCACTGTCCGAGGTTAGAACGGGGCACTGACAGTGGCCGGTGACCAGCGCGGCCCTGGCCGCTCAGGCCTCGGCGCTCCGGCTCACTTTGAGAGCCCACAGCACCAGCGGGGCCTGAAGCGGAAGCCGCGCGTAGGCGGCGGCCTTCAGTGGGGCGGGGCGGTCGCGCCAGTCCCGGGCCATCTTGACGTTGGCCGGGAACACGGCCGCGAACAGCCCCGCCGCGAGCAGCGCGCTCGTACGACGGGTGAGCGGCAGCGCGATGCCGGCCGCCAGCGCCAGCTCCGCCGCCCCGCTGGCATAGGTCCAGGCCCGCGGGCTGCCCGGCAACGAGCGGGGGATCATTGCGTCGAAGGGGCCCGGCACGACGAAGTGAGCCGTTCCCGACGTGGCGAGCAGACGGGCCAGAAGCCGGGCGGAGGGGTCGGGCACGGCCATGGGGAACCTCCTGCGGGCGTCGGCTGCGGGCACGGCACACGCTAGCGCCGCCACAGGGCCGGGCGGCCCGGGACGGCACTGACGGCGTGTGCGGTTGATCACGTGATCACGCCGAGGCGGCGGGGGCGAGCTCGGCATCGCGGCGCACGAGGGCGGCGTAGCGGCCGCCTTCCGCCAGGAGCTCGTCGTGGGTGCCGCGTTCCGTGATGCGGCCGTGGTCGAGGACGACGATCTGGTCGGCGTCGCGCACGGTGGAGAGACGGTGGGCGATGGTGATGGTCGTACGGCCGGCCGAGAGGGCGTCGATCGCGTCCTGGACGGCCTGCTCCGTACGTGTGTCGAGGGCGCTGGTGGCCTCGTCGAGGACGAGGACGGGCGGGTCCCGCAGGATGGTGCGGGCGATGGCGAGGCGCTGCTTCTCGCCGCCGGAGAAGCGGTAGCCGCGTTCGCCGACCAGGGTGTCGTAGCCGTCGGGGAGCGCCGCGATGTGGTCGTGGATCTGGGCGGCGCGGGCGGCGGCGACGATCTCCTCGTCGGTCGCCTCGGGCTTGGCGAAGCGGAGGTTGTCGGCGACGGAGGCGTGGAAGAGGTACGTCTCCTGGGCGACGACGCCGACCGTCTCGGCGAGGGTGTCGAAGGCGAGGTCGCGGACGTCGGTGCCGTCGATGCTGACGCGGCCGCCGGTGACGTCGTAGAGGCGGGGCACGAGGTAGCTGAGGGTGCTCTTGCCGGAGCCGGTGGCGCCGACGATGGCGAGGCTGGCGCCGGCGGGGACGGTGAGGTCGATGCCGGCCAGCGTGCGGCTGCCGGAGGCGGGGTCGTAGGAGAAGGTGACGTCCTCGAAGCGGACGTCACCCCGCGCACGCGCGAACCGCACCGGATCGGGGCGCTCGGTGATGTCGACCGGCAGGTCGAGGTACTCGAAGATGCGCTGGAAGAGCGCGAGCGAGGTCTGCACGTCGACACCGGTGGACAGTAGTTGCACAGTGGGCCGGAAGAGGCCCTGCTGGAGGGTGACGAAGGCGACGAGGGTGCCGAGGGAGACGGCGGTTCCGACCATGCCGGCGGCCCAGTAGATGACGGCGGGCATGGCGGCCATGACGATGCCGATGGTGGACATGCGCCAGCGGCCCGCCATGTTGGAGCGGACCTCGAGGTCGACGAGCTGCTCGGACTGGTCGGAGAAGGAGCGCGTGAGCGAGCCCGCCCGGCCCATGGTGCGGCCGAGGAGGATGCCGCTGACGGAAAGCGACTCGGTGACGATCGCGGACAGCGCGGCCATCTGCTTCTGCCGCTGAGTGGTGATCTTCTTGCGCTCGCCGCCGACACGGCGGGCGATCCAGACGAAGACCGGGAGCAGCAGCAGGGATACGACGGTGAGCTGCCAGTCAAGGGCGAGCATAGCGACGACGGACGCGACGACCGAGGTCAGGTTGGAGACCAGGGAGGTCGCGGTAGAGGTGACGGTGGCCTGCATGCCGCCGATGTCGTTGGCGATGCGGGACTGCACCTCGCCCGTGCGGGTGCGGGTGAAGAAGGCGAGGGACATGCGCTGCAGGCGCTCGTAGACGGCGGTGCGCAGGTCGTGCATGACGCGCTGGCCGACGGTGGTGGAGATGAGGGTCTGCAGGACGCCGAAGACGCTGTTGAGGACGGCGGTGGCGATCATGCCGAGGGCGAGCAGGCTGAGCAGCCCGGTGCGGTGCTGCGGGATCGCGGTGTCGAGGATGGCGCGCAGCAGGAAGGGCGAGGCCACCGAGACGAGTGAGGCGGCGGCGACCAGCAGGCCGACGAAGGCGAGCCGGGCGCGGTAGGGACGGAAGAGGCTCAGGACGCGGCGTACCTCGGTGGGCCGGTCCGGGTCCTTGGGCGGTGGCGTCCACCGCGGGGCGAGTTCCTGGCGATGTTCGGGGCGCAAAGGGCTCCTCGGGGGGTCGGGCGGGGCATGACGATTGGAGTGTAGTTCATTGTTACCTATACTCACAATGAACCAGGTCCTGATAGGATCGGTCCATGGAATCCCGCACCGCCGCCGCTCAGGCCGACGAGACCACCGGCCGCCTCGCCGACCAGTTGCTGCGGCTCAACCGCCGGCTCCACCGCGCTCAGCGGCGCCACCTCGAACCGCTGGGCGTCACCCCCGCTCAGGCGCGGCTGCTGCGCACCGTCTCGCACAGCGAAACGCCGCCCCGCATGGCCGACCTGGCCCAGCGGCTGGATGTCGTGCCGCGCGCCGTGACCACCCTGGTCGACGCGCTGGAGGCGCACGCCCTCGTACGGCGTGTCCCCGATCCCGCCAGCCGACGGGTCGTACGCATCGAGCTCACCGACGACGGCCGCGCCACCCTGCAACGGCTGCGGCAGGCCCGCCGTGCGGCCGCCGAGGATCTGCTGGCCCCACTGGACGCGGCCCAGCGCGAGGCCCTGACGGCGCTGCTCGCCGTCCTGGACACCGCGCCGGGCCGCTGCTGAGAACCAACCCCTAGCAGGTCGCGCCGACGTAGAGCGCGACGGCGTCACCGGCGCCGACGGTGGCGGTGAACTTGCCGTCGGAGCCGACCGTGTAGCGGTTGCCGCTGTGCTGCACGTCGCAGTAGCTGCCCGCGGGCAGCGAGGTGGTGAAGGTCTGGCTGATCGAGCCGCTCTCGTGGTTGATCGCGACGTAGCCCTTGCTGCCACGCCCGAAGGCGATGGCGTTGTTGCCGTTGTCCCACCAGTTGGTCACCGAGGTGCCGGAGACGGCGTTGTGGAAGCCGACCATGGCGGCGATCTGCGGCCAGGCGTGCTGGCACTTCCAGCCGTCGCTGTAGCAGGCGTTGACGGTGCCGCCGTTGGGCGGGCCGGCGTCGTTGTCGGAGAACTCGTAGCCGGAGTAGACGTTCGGGGAGCCGTAGGCCCAGGCCAGCAGATAGACGTTGGCCAGGGTGTAGGTGTTGCCGTACTTGTAGTTGAGGGTGGAGCCGTTGCGCTCGGTGTCCCAGTTGTCGACGAACGTGCGGGACTGCGAGCTGGGCAGATAGCCCGCACCCCAGGCGGCGCCCCAGCTGCTGAGGTAGGCCAGCTTCTCGTTGGTGAAGACCCGCTTGAGGTCGTACGCGCCCTGGAAGGCGTCCACGTCGCCGGTGCCGGTGTACTCGCTCGGCTGGATGGCCTCGCCCGAGCCGTAGATGACCTCCTGGGCCCAGAAGACCGAGGAGTTGGTCAGCTTGGCCTTGATGGCGGAGAGGTCGGAGGCGGCGATGTGCTTGGCAGCGTCGATGCGGAAGCCGTCGGCGCCCAGCGAGATGAGGTTGTTGAGGTACGCGGCGATGGTGGAACGTACGTAGTCGCTGCCGGTGTTAAGGTCCGCCAGCCCGACGAGCTCGCAGTTCTGGACGTTGGCACGGTTGGTGTAGTCGGAGATGCTGGTTCGGCAGGAGTGGAAGTCCTGGTCCTGGTAGTAGCCCGGGTAGTTGTACTTGGTGTACGAGGTGCCGCCGGTGCCGGTGCCGGAGCCGGCGGTCATGTGGTTGATGACGGCGTCGGCGATGACCTTGACGCCTGCGTTGTGGCAGGTGGTCACCATGTTCTTGAACGCGGTGCTGTCACCGAGCCGGCCGGCGATCTTGTAGCTGACCGGCTGGTACGAGGTCCACCACTGCGAGCCCTGAATGTGCTCCTGCGGCGGGGAAACCTCGACGTATCCGTAGCCGGCCGGGCCGAGGGTGCCGGTACAGGCACTTGCGACCGAGGCGTATTTCCACTCGAAGAGGGTGGCGGTGACGTCCTTGCTGCCGGGTGGCGTGGCCTGGGCCTGCTGCTGCGACATGGCGACGAGGCCGGTCGCGGCGAGCAGCCCGGCGAGCGCCCCGCGCAGTACACGGGATCTCATGGGTTGCGGCTCCTTTGCTGCAACGGGCACACAGGTGCCCTGAAGACAGCCACGCGCCAGGCCGCCGTGAGGGGATGAGGCGTTCCCGCCCGTGGGAACTCCGGTCAGGAGACTGGCCCTCGGACGGGAACACGTCAAGACTCCTCGTGGAAATACTTTCAGTCGCTTGCAGAAACCTTGTGGTTGGGGAACCCCCTATTGCGGCGAGGAAAAGCCGCCTCACCTCAGCAGCGCCGCCGATCCTCCGTCAGCGTTCCCTGCGCGGTGGCGAGGGAGCGGTCGTAGCAGGCGCCGTCGCCGGTGAGCCGGTAGCGCTCGGCCGAGGTGCCGACGGCGTGGCGCTGGTCGCGGGGGACGTTCAGGGTCCAGGTGGCGTCACCGGTGTAGGTGTCGTCGAGCCGGGAGCGGGTGGCACCGGTGACGGCTGCGTGGTCGCCGAGGGAGATGGCGGTGCGCAGCCGGTCGTCGGAGCCGATCGTGATCGCGCCGTCCATGGTGTAGGTGCGCCGGGTGCGGGTGGCGGTGCCGTTGACGGTGTGGGTTTCGTCGTCGGTCCAGCGGGCCTTGAGGGCGTCGGTGGTCTCGTCGGCGTTCCAGGTGTGGGTCGAGGCCGCGGTCAGCGTGCGGTGGACGGTGGTGGTGACCCGGCCGTGGGAGGTGTTGACGTAGCCGGAGACGGTGAGTTGGTGACTGCCCTTGGCGTCGAGGGTGCGCAGGTCGGTGCCGGGGTCGTATGAGGTGGAGACGGCCGGGGCGCTCTCCTTGTGGACGGTGAGCGCACCGGTGACGTGCTCACGGTGGGCGTCCTGCCAGACCAGGATGTTGGTGGGGACGCTCCAGCCGCTCTGGCCCTCGGGGACGCCGACCACGGAAACCTGGACCCGGTGCTGCTTGCCGTCGTTGAGCAGTCCGGCGAAGGGGGTGAGGTCGTAGTCGATCGGCTGGACGTCGAAGGCGCGGGGAGCGGGGATCACGTACCAGAGGAAGGGGTTGGACCAGCCGCCGGTCCACACGTGCGGGTAGGGCGAGGCGATTCCGGCCAGTTGGCCGTCCACGGTGACCTGCACCTCGCGGTTGGGCCCGTCGTCGCCTGCCTGACAGGAGTACGGGACATCGGCCGGGACGGCGAGGTACCAGAACTCCTCGCAGCCGCCGCCCGATCCGGTCGCGTACACCTCGGCGACGATGCGCTCGCTGTTGCGCGGGGTGGTGAGAGTGGTGGAGTCGAGGGGGATCACCTGGTCGGGGGTGCTGGCCGCGGGGGCCGCCTTCGTACGGCCTTCGGCGGTGTAGAAGGTGAGCGTGACCTTGACGTTGATGACGCCGGTGTAGGTGTCGTCGACGACATTGCCGATCAGCATCTCGACGGGCTGTTGCGCGCGCAGGGTGGAGGCGTAGCGGGTGACGTCCTTCTCGGCCGACCAGGAGATGCCGTCGGGCGAGGGCTCGGGGGTGGAGGTGCGGAGGATCTCGACGCCGCCGATGTGGAGGTAGCCGAGGCGGTCGTACTGGCGGCCGGCCACGCTGCCGTCGAGGTGCAGGACGACCTTGCTCCAGCGGGTCCCGCAGTCGGCGGGCGGGGTGTAGGTGCCGGTGTAGGGGGTGAAGTCCTTGAACTGCGTGTCGGCGACCGTCACCGTGCAGGATCTGGTGTCCGGAGTGGCTATCGGCGGGGCGGCGGTGACCGGGTCGTGCCAGTCGGAGCCGAATTCGGCCGGGGGCGTCGCGGCCGCGGCGACCGGGGCGGCGAGGAGGACGAGCCCGAACAAGGCGGCGAGCATGGACATGATCTGTCGACGTCTCATGCGACAGGAGTGAAGCGTGAGTTGTGCCGCGGGCGCCAGAAGGCGTGCCCGGATCAGCCCTCCAGGTCCGTGATGTCGCCCATGACGACCACCGGGTGGTCGCGGGATGGCGCGTTCCGTTCGGCGGGGAGAAAAACCGGTTGAAAGTGTGACCTCGGTAACGCGACCCTGACACGTCTCCCTTTCACCCCCCAGTCCATGTCGGGACGTCATGTCGCTTCGCGATCTTCCTCATGCCGACCCTGGTGTCCCCGACACCCGGTCAGGCTTCCGTCTTCTGCTCTGGCTGGAGAAACGCCAGATCGGCGGGCAGGTCATGGCCGCCCTGTGGGGAACGCTCCACATGGCGGCCGTCGCGTCGTTCCCGGCGGCGGTCGGGATCGCGGTCCAGGCCGTGGTCGACCACTCGGGGCGGCGGCTCGCGATGGCCGGTGCGCTGATGCTGGTCCTGGGCGTGCTCACCGCGCTCGGCGACACGATGCTGCACCGTACGGCCGTCACCAACTGGATCACCGCGGCGGCGCGGGTGCAGCTGCTGCTGGCCCGCAAGACCGTCGAGCTGGGCTCGGTGCTGACCCGGCGGGTCGCGGCGGGCGAAGTGGTGGCGGTGAGCACCGGCGATGTCGAGAAGATCGGCTGGTTCGTCGAGGCGCTGGCCCGCTTCACCTCCGCCTTCGTCGCGACGATTGGCATCGCGGTCGCGCTGGTCGTCTACCAGCCGGCGCTCGGAGGCATGGTGGCGGCCGGCATCCCGGTGCTGGCGTTCGCCGTGCTGCCTCTGCTGCCCCGGGCCACCCGGCGGGCGGACGAGCAGCGGGAGAAGGCCGGCCGGGCCACCACGCTGGCCTCGGACACCGTGGCGGGGCTGCGGGTGCTGCGCGGTATCGGGGGCGAGGAGCTGTTCCTCACCCGCTACCGGGGTGCCTCGCAGGAGGTCCGGACGGCGGCCGTGCGCAGCGCGCGCATGTGGTCGCTGATCAGTGCGGTACAGGTCGTGCTGCCGGGGCTTTTGTTGGTCGGGGTGGCCTGGTACGGGGCGCGGCTGGCGCTGGCCGGGCGGGTCTCGGTGGGTGAGCTGGTCACCGTCTACGGCACGGTGGTCTTCCTGATGTTCCCGCTGCGCGGGTTCGAGGAGATCGCGATGGCGTACTCCTTCTCGCGGCCTTCCGCGAAGCGTGCGGCGCGCATCCTGTCGTTGGAGCGCGGGGTCCCTGAGGAAGTGGCCTCCGGTGAGGGGAGCGCGCCCGGCGGTGACCTCTACGACCCGGTGACCGGGCTGCTGGCTCCGGCGGGGCTGCTGACCGCGGTGGTGTGCGGCGACCCGGATGCCGCCGGGCTGCTGGCCGACCGGCTCGGGGGGCACAGCCCGGGCCGGGACGCCGCGGACCCCTCGGTGCTGCTGGGGGACACGGCGCTGGACGCACTGCCGCTGGCCGAGGCCCGGGCGGCCGTCCTGGTGCAGGACAAGGACCCGGTGCTGCTATCGGGGACGCTGCGGGAGCTGCTCGAGGTGCCGTCGTCCGGGGCGGTGACCCCGGAGGCTGCGCTGGCGGCGGCGCAGTGCGGGGACGTCCTGGACGCGCTGGCGCAGGCCTCGGTGGACGACTCGGGCGATCCGATGCGGACCCGGATCACCGAGCGCGGGCGGTCGCTGTCCGGCGGGCAGCGGCAGCGGCTCGCCCTGGCCCGCTCGCTGGTGACGGATCCGGAGGTGCTGGTCCTGGACGAGCCGACGAGTGCGGTCGACTCGCACACCGAGGCGCGGATCGCCCTCGGCCTGAAGGAGCTGCGGACGGAGCGCACCACCGTGGTGTTCACCTCCAGCCCGCTGCTGCTAGACCGGGCCGACCAGGTCGTGTTCGTCACCGACGGGTCCGTGAACTCGGTCGGCACCCACCATGAGTTGCTCCACGGCGACCTCGGCTACCGCGCCGTGGTCACCCGGGAGACCGAGCACGAGCTGCAGAGAGCTGAGGAATCCGCATGATCGGCGTGAAGCCGCCGGAGTACGATCCGGCAGCGCCGCAGCAGAGCACGACCCTTCCGGTCGGCTCGCCCGCCACCGTGCGCGCGTACGTGGGCGAGCTGGCCCGGCGGCACCGCGCCGCCTTCGCGGTGCTCGTCTCCGTCAACTGCGTCGCGGTCATCGCCTCGATGGCGGGGCCGTATCTGCTCGGCGGTCTGGTGCAGGACCTGTCGTCCGGTGTCCGGGATCTGCATCTGGGGCGCACGATCGTGCTGTTCACGGTCGCGCTGGCCGTGCAGGCCGCGTTCGTACGGCTGGTGCGGCTGCGGGGCGCGATCCTGGGCGAGCGGATGCTGGCCGATCTGCGCGAGGACTTCCTCGTACGGGCGGTGGGGCTGCCGCCGGGCGTGCTGGAGCGGGCGGGCACCGGGGATCTGCTGTCGCGGATCACCACGGACGTCGACCGGCTGTCCGAGGCGATGCGCGAGGCGGTGCCTCAGCTGGCCATCGCCGTGGTGTGGGCGGGGTTGCTGCTGGGGGCGCTGGCCGTGACCTCGCCGCCGCTGGCGCTGGCGGTGCTGGTCGCGGTGCCGCTGCTGCTGACCGTGTGCCGCTGGTACTTCCGGCGCGCCCCTGCGGGGTACCGGTCGGAGGCGGCGGGATACGCGGCAGTGGCGGCGGTGCTCACCGAGTCCGTCGACGCCGGGCGCACCATCGAGGCACACCGGCTCGGTGACCGCCGCGAGGAGCTGTCGCGGCTGCGGATCCGGCAGTGGGTGGCCTGGGAGCGCTACACGCTGTGGCTACGCAGCGTGCTCTTCCCGGCCATCAACTTCACGCATGTCCTGATCCTCGGCTCGGTGCTGATGATCGGCGGGACCTTCGCGCTGCACGGCTGGGTGTCGGTCGGTGAGCTGACCACCGGCGCGCTGTACGCGCAGATGCTGGTCGACCCGATCGGCCTGATCCTGCGCTGGTACGACGAGCTGCAGGTGGCCCAGGTGTCGCTGGCCCGTCTGGTGGGGGTCCGCGAGATCGAGCAGGACGGCGCGGACGAGCACCTCTCGCCCGACGGCCGGGACGTGCACGCCGACCAGGTGCGCTTCGGCTACCGGACGGGTGGCGATGTGCTGCACGGGATCAGCCTGCGGGTGCGGCCGGGCACCCGGCTGGCGCTGGTCGGTCCGTCCGGTGCGGGCAAGTCCACCCTGGGCCGGCTGCTGGCCGGGATCTACGCGCCCAGGGCGGGCGAGGTGACACTGGGCGGGGCGGAGCTGGCCCGGATGCCGGCCGAGCGGGTCCGCGAGCACGTGGCGCTGGTCAACCAGGAGCACCACGTCTTCGTCGGCAGCCTGCGCGACAACCTGAGGCTGGCCCGGGAGGGCGCGGACGACGCCGAGCTGTGGGAGGCGCTGGTCGCGGTGGACGCCGACAGCTGGGCGCGCGGTCTGGACGACGGCCTGGACACCGAGGTCGGCTCCGGCGGCACCGCGCTGACCCCGGCCCAGGCCCAGCAGGTGGCGCTGGCCCGGCTGGTCCTCGCCGACCCGCACACCCTGGTGCTCGACGAGGCCACCTCGCTGCTCGACCCGCGCGCCGCCCGGCACCTGGAGCGCTCGCTCGCCCGGGTGCTGGACGGACGCACGGTGGTCGCCATCGCGCACCGGCTGCACACCGCGCACGACGCGGATGTGATCGCGGTGGTCGAGGACGGCCGGATCAGTGAGCTGGGCAGCCACCACCAGCTCGTCGAGGCCGACGGGGCGTACGCGGCCCTGTGGCGGTCCTGGCACGGCTAGGCCGAGCCTGCGCCCCCAGGACCGGGGCCCTGGGGGCGCAGGCTCGGCGTGGTCTAGCTAGCCGATTACGCCGAGCGCCCCCAGCGCGCACACGCCGCCGACGCAGAAGAAGACCGGGGTCAGCACCTTGATCTCCACCCAGCTGCCGGCCCGGAAGCGCATGAACTTCGGCGGCCCCATCGGGTACCAGCGCTTGCGGCCTATCGGGATGGGCCACAGGACCGGGCAGCCTGAGACGGTCAGGGCGTCGCCGATGCAGTGCACCAGGGAGCCGAGCACGACGGGGATCCCTATCCAGAGGTACTGCTGACCGGGGCCGGTGAACAGCCAGCCCTTGCCGTTCTCGGTGCTGTCCAGCACGTCGGCGAGCATCCAGGCGCTGGTGGCGCCCAGCAGCCACACCAGCACATCGCTGGAGACCCGGGCCTGCCGCCACAGCAGGCCCTCCACCGCCAGCACCATGTGCACGAAGAGAATGAAGAGCACCGCCCAGCGGCCTCCGAAGGCCGCCCCCGCCGAGCAGGCCGCGCCGAGCAGCGCTGCCCAGAGCCAGGTGTGGGTGAGGGTGCGGTGGCCACCGGAGCGACGGGGGTCGCCAGGCTTCCTGGTGGACTTGTAGGCGGCGTACGAGAGCTTGTCGATGATCTCGCACAGGGCCCGGGAGATCGGGCCGAAGGCCCGCGAGATCGTCGCCGCCTTGTGATCGAGGTCGGGAGCGAGGGCGGCGCCCGCGCAGATCAGGGCACCGACCACGAGCGTCGGCCACGGCATGGGGTGACCAAAGCCGGCAGCCGCCGCTCCCACCCCCAGCCATGCAGCCGCTCCGGACAGTGAGTGCGCCGGTCCCATCATGTTCTGGCCCCGCCCCTTTCGGCCCGCCACCAGGCGGAGTTGACCCGTAATCGAGGGCACACCATACCGCCGGTTGATCTTCCGCCATGCCGCCGGTTCCACCCTGGGTCCCCGGTGCAGGCAAGATGGTGGGGTGACCCTTATCGATCAGCTGCCTTCCGAGGCCGACCCCGATGCCCTGTTCGAAGCCTTCTCGACGTGGGCGGAGAGTCAGGGCATCTCGCTCTACCCCGCCCAGGAGGAGGCGCTGATCGAGGTTGTCTCGGGGGCGAACGTGATCCTGTCGACCCCGACCGGATCCGGAAAGAGCCTGGTCGCGGCGGGTGCGCACTTCGCCGCCCTGGCCCGGGACGAGGTCACTTTCTACACCGCTCCCATCAAGGCACTGGTCTCCGAGAAGTTCTTCGACCTGTGCAAGCTCTTCGGCACCGAGAACGTCGGCATGCTCACCGGCGACGCCTCGGTGAACCCCGACGCCCCGGTCATCTGCTGCACCGCCGAAGTGCTGGCGTCCATAGCGCTCCGGGACGGCAAGAACGCGGACGTCGGCCAGGTCGTCATGGACGAGTTCCACTTCTACGCCGAGGCCGACCGCGGGTGGGCCTGGCAGATCCCGATCCTGGAGCTGCCGCAGGCGCAGTTTCTGCTGATGTCGGCGACGCTCGGCGACGTCTCGCGCTTCGAGAAGGACCTCACCCGCCGCACCGGCCGCCCGACGACGGTCGTACGGTCCGTGACCCGGCCGGTGCCGCTGTCGTACGAGTACGTCACCACGCCGCTCACCGAGACGCTGACGGAGCTTCTGGAGACCCGGCAGTCGCCGGTCTACATCGTGCACTTCACTCAGGCGGCCGCCGTGGAGCGGGCGCAGGCGCTGATGAGCATCAACATGTGCACCCGGGCGGAGAAGGACGCCATCGCCGAACTCATCGGCAACTTCCGCTTCACCACCAAATTCGGCAAGAACCTGTCGCGTTACGTACGGCACGGCATCGGCGTGCACCACGCCGGCATGCTGCCCAAGTACCGCCGCCTGGTGGAGAAGCTGGCGCAGGCCGGGCTGCTGAAGGTGATCTGCGGCACCGACACCCTCGGGGTCGGTGTCAACGTCCCCATCCGTACCGTGCTGTTCACCGCTCTGACGAAGTACGACGGCAACCGGGTGCGCACCCTGCGGTCGCGGGAGTTCCACCAGATCGCGGGCCGCGCGGGCCGGGCCGGCTTCGACACATCCGGGTTCGTGGTGGCGCAGGCGCCGGAGCATGTCATCGAGAACGAGAAGGCCTTGGCGAAGGCCGGGGACGACCCGAAGAAGCGCCGCAAGGTGGTCCGTAAGAAAGCGCCCGAGGGCTTTGTCGCCTGGTCGGACAGCACCTTCGAGCGGCTCATCGCCTCCGACCCCGAACCGCTCACCTCCCGTTTCCGGGTCACGCACGCGATGCTGCTGTCGGTGATCGCCCGGCCGGGCAACGCCTTCGAGGCGATGCGCCACCTTCTCGAGGACAACCACGAGGACCGCCGCGCCCAACTGCGGCACATCCGGCGGGCCATCGCCATCTACCGCTCGCTGCTCGCGGGCGGCGTCGTGGAGCAGCTGGACAAGCCCGACGAGGAGGGCCGCATCGTGCGGCTCACCGTCGACCTGCAGCAGGACTTCGCGCTCAACCAGCCGCTGTCGACCTTCGCCCTGGCCTCCTTCGAACTGCTCGAGCCGGAATCGCCGTCGTACGCGCTCGACATGCTCTCCGTTGTCGAGTCCATCCTCGACGACCCCCGACAGATCCTGGCGGCCCAGCAGAACAAGGCCCGTGGCGAGGCGGTCGCGGCGATGAAGGCCGACGGCGTCGAGTACGAGGAGCGGATGGAGCGCCTGCAGGACGTCTCCTACCCCAAGCCCCTGGAGGAGCTGCTCTTCCACGCGTACGGCGTCTACCGCAAGAGCCATCCGTGGGTCGGCGACCACCCGCTGTCCCCGAAGTCGGTCGTGCGGGACATGTACGAACGCGCCATGACCTTCTCGGAGTTCGTGTCGCACTACGAGCTGGCCCGCACCGAGGGCATCGTGCTGCGCTACCTCGCCGGTGCCTACAAGGCGCTGGAGCACACCGTCCCGGACGACCTGAAGTCCGAGGACCTGCAGGATCTGATCGCCTGGCTGGGCGAGTTGGTGCGCCAGGTGGACTCCAGCCTGCTCGACGAGTGGGAGCAGCTCGCCAACCCGGAGGAGATGACGGCCGAGGAGGCGCAGGAGCGCGCCGACCAGGTCAAGCCGGTCACCTCCAACGCCCGGGCCTTCCGGGTGCTGGTGCGCAACGCGATGTTCCGCCGGGTGGAGCTGGCTGCCCTGGAGCGCCACCAGGAACTGGCGGACCTGGAGGAGGGCTCCCGCTGGGACGCCGACGCCTGGGCCGACGCTATGGACGCCTACTGGGACGAGTACGAAGACCTGGGCACCGGTCCCGACGCGCGCGGCCCCAAGCTGCTGCAGATCGAGGAGGAGCCTACGAGGCGCCTGTGGCGAGTCCGGCAGGTCTTCGCCGACCCCAACGGCGACCACGACTGGGGGATTTCGGCCGAGGTCGACCTCGACGCCTCCGACGAGGAGGGCCGCGCCGTGGTCCGGGTGACGGACGTGGGCTCGCTGTGACGACGCGGACGGTACGGACGGTACGGACGAAGGGGCACGACCGATGACCAACCCCGCCGAGCGGCTGGTCGACCTCCTCGATCTGGAGAAGATCGAGGAGAACATCTTCCGGGGCCAGAGCCCTGACGAGCGTCTGCAGCGCGTCTTCGGCGGACAGGTCGCGGGCCAGGCGCTGGTCGCGGCCGGGCGGACCACGGACGGCGAACGGCCGGTGCACTCGCTGCACGCGTACTTCCTGCGGCCCGGGCGGCCGGGCGTGCCGATCGTGTACCAGGTCGAGCGGGTGCGGGACGGCCGGTCGTTCACCACCCGGCGGGTGGTGGCGATCCAGCAGGGCCGGACGATCTTCCATCTGACCGCCTCCTTCCATCAACCGGAGCCAGGTTTCGAACATCAACTGCCGAGGCCGGCGGTGCCGGACCCGGAGAGCCTGCCGAAGCTCGCCGACGAGATCCGGGAGCATCTGGGCGAACTGCCCGAAGCGCTGGAGCGGATGGCCCGCCGCCAGCCCTTCGACCTGCGCTACGCCGAGCCGCTGCGCTGGAGCCCCGAGGATGTCACCGACGCGGAGCCGCGCAGCGCGGTTTGGATGCGGGCTGTGGGCCCGCTCGGCGACGACCCGCTCGTGCACACCTGCGCGGTCACCTACGCCAGCGACATGACACTGCTCGACGCCGTACGGGTGCCGATCGAACCGCTGTGGGGACCTCGCGGCTTCGACATGGCCTCCCTGGACCACGCGATGTGGTTCCACCGCCCCTTCCGGGCCGACGAGTGGTTCCTCTACCAGCAGGAATCACCGATCGCGACGGGAGCGCGTGGGCTTGCCCGTGGCCAGATCTACGACCGCCAGGGCCAACTGCTGGTCTCCGTGATGCAGGAGGGGCTGTTCCGCAAGATCGGTAGTTGACCTGGGTTTTACCGACGTCCAGTGGTCCGCGTCGCGTCGTTGGCGCGACGCGGTGCTGCCTCCGGCGCCGGTCACATGCAGCGGCACCTGTTCACACCCGCTGCACATGTGCAGCGCGCCAATCCGACGACAGCTCCGAGCCCAGTTCCGTCAGGTACTAAAACTTGCCGAAATTCTCTCGGTAATTCCGGAACCAGTGTGGCCGGTCGGACAGGAAGAAGATGTCGTGCAGGGCGATGGCGCGGATCGCGAGGACCGGCACCGGCGCCCGGACGGCGGAATTCATCGGGCGCGTCGCGCCTGGCGGCGGCGTTCGCCGGCTCGATCTGATCGAGGGGCGTCTTCGTGCCGATCATCATGCTCCCCGCGAGGTGGTCCGCCGGTTGAACGCAGTCATGGGGAAACGGGTGGGTGGAGCGCGTGTTACGGATCGATGCGATCCGTATTCCGGGTGGAGGGCCGATTGCCCGCGCAATTGACTGTGTCAGTCGTCTGACGGATGTTTCCATCCGTTTGTCACGCTTCACGACAGCAGCAGCCACCGCCTAGCGTTTGTGACACGACAGCGACAGGCGCCGGTTTCGGCAGCGGACTCCGCACGTCAGTTTGAAGGAGCTCGAGTGAATGAGACGACGGCCGGCACCGTGCCGGCTTCCGGGCGGCCCCAGCTGCTGGTGGCCGACCGCAGCGCCGACAACGTCGGGTTGACCTTGGTTGATCTACGCGAGGGGGCGCCCTGCGACGCCGGTCCGGTGCGGATCCCGATCGCCCAGGACATCCCGGCCGGCCACAAGGTCGCGCTGACGGACATCCCGGCGGGCCAGGCGATCGTGAAATACGGTGCCGTGATCGGGTACGCGACGGCTCCGATCACCCCGGGTAGCCATGTCCACGTCCACAACGTCGCGGTCAGGGGTGCGGCCTCGCCCAATCGCGGCGACGCCCGGCGGACCGCCGTCGCGTGGACGCCGCCGGTGGCCCCGACGCGCGACCATTTCCTTGGCTACAAGCGGCCCGACGGCGCTCTGGCAACCCGTAACTACATCGGAATCCTGCCGTCGGTGAACTGTGCGGCCACGGTGTCCCGGATGGTCGCCCAGGCGGCGGAGGCCGCGCACGCCGGGACTCCCGGCCTGGACGGGGTGATCGCCCTGGGCCACGACCTGGGCTGCGGCCTGGCGGAGGGCGGTCGGGGCGATGCGATCCTGCGCCGTACCTTGCAGGGCTATGCCGCCCATCCCAACCTGGTCGGGGTCGTTTCCGTCAGCCTGGGCTGTGAGGTCAACCAGCCCGAGCACTTCCTGGAGGACCTGCCCCGACCGGTCGAGCAGCTGACCATCCAGGAGCTGGGCGGGTCCGCCGCGACGGTGAACGAGGCGCTGCGCCGGGTCGCGGTGATCGCGGAAGGTGTCGCCGGACTTCGCCGGGAGCCGCTGCCGCTGTCCGGGCTCACCCTGGGCCTGCAGTGCGGCGGCAGCGACGCCTACTCCGGCCTGACCGCCAACCCCGCCCTGGGAGTGGCCGCCGACCTGCTGGTCGCCGCGGGCGGGCGGGCGATCCTCGGGGAGACTCCGGAGATTTTCGGGGCCGAGCATCTGCTCGCAGCGCGGGCCGCCGAGGCGGGCCTGGCCGACCGGCTCGACGAGATCCTGGAGTGGTGGAAGGAGTACGTCCGCGCCAACGGGGCCGAGTTGGACAACAATCCCTCGCGCGGCAACCGCGACGGGGGCATCACGACCATCTGGGAGAAGTCGCTGGGCGCCGTCCTCAAGGGCGGCAGCAGCCCACTGCGGGCAGTCGTCGACTACGCCCAGCGTGTCGAGGCGCCGGGTCTGACCTATATGGACACCCCTGGCTACGACCCGGTGTCGGCGACCGGCATGGTGGCCGGCGGGGCGAACTTGCTGGCCTTCACTACCGGCCGCGGTTCGGTATTCGGATCCCGCCCGGCCCCCTGCCTCAAGATCGCCACGAACAGCCGGATGTACCGGCACATGGTCGGTGACATGGACTTCGACGCCGGGGCGGCGTTCACCCGCGAGGAGCAGATCGCCGCAGGCATCAGGCTGTTCGAGCGCCTGGTGGAGCTGGCGTCGGGCGAGCCGAGCAAGTCCGAGCTGCTCGGGTTCGGCACTGAGGAGATCGCCCCGTGGCGGATCGGAGCGGTGCTGTGATCGCGACGACGTTCGATGCCGGACGGTAGCGACCAGCCTCACCTTCGGCGGCCCCGACCTGACCACCATGTTCATCACCAGCGCGTCCCACGGCCTGACCGAGACACAACTGCCCGGTGGCCGCTGTCCGGCTCAGTGCCGCACGCCGAGACCACGCACCGGGGCCACCCGGTCAACCTGTTCACCACCCCTATCACTTCGATCGGACCCGCATGAGATTCCACAACAAGATCGCCGCCTTGTCGGACAAGATCCCGCTCGGTGAGGTCGCGCAGCCCGAGTGGGCCGCCGCGGCGATCTACTGCCTGGCCTCGAACGAGGCCCGCTACACCACCAGCGCCGCCTTGGACGGCTCACTGCTCGGAAGGCGGTACAAGTGACAACACCCGCACCCCCGATCGCCGTAGTCACCGGCGCGGCATCCGGTATCGGCCGGGCCACGGCGCTGCGCCTGGCCCGCGACGGCTTCCAGCTCGTCCTCATCGACATCGACGAGCAGGGCCTGGCCGACACCTCCGCACGGCTGGCCGAGACCGGAGCGAAGGGCACCACCTTCCGCGCCGACCTGCGGGACGCTCACGCTCTGGGCGACGTGGCCCGGCAGATCGCGCTGACCGTCGGCACCCCGGCGGTGCTGGCCAACGTCGCGGGCGTCGGTGTCGCCGCCAGCGTGGTGGACACCAGCGACGAGGACTGGGACCGGATCATCGGCATCAACCTCACCGGCGCGTTCCTGATGACCCGGGCACTGCTGCCGCTGATGCTCGACCGCGGCGCCGGCGTCATCGTCAACGTCTCCTCCACCGCGGCGGTCGTGGGGATCCAGCGCCGGGCAGCGTACTGCGCCTCCAAGGCCGGGCTGGTCGGCCTGACCCGCGCCGTCGCAGTCGACCACGCCGCTCAGGGAATCCGCTGTGTGGCCGTCTGCCCCGGCACGGTGGAGACGGAATGGATCGAGAAGATCATCGAGGGCGCGCCGGATCCCGACGCCACCCGCCGGCAGATGGCCGCCCGGCAGCTCGACGGCCGGATGGGCACACCGCAGGAGATCGCCGACGTCATAGCGTTCGTCGCCTCGCCGTCCGGACGGTTCATCAACGGCTCCGCGCTGGTTGTCGACGGCGGCATGACAGCGGCCTGAGCCATGTTCGACAGCACCCCATTGACCAGCACTAATACAATCGTCCTCACGACGCCGCTACCAGCTCCTGGCTCCGGTGGCCTCGTCGGCGACGACAATGGATAGGTGGCTCATGTCTGATGAATCCACCGGCGAGCACCTGAGCCATGCGCTGCTGCGCGAGACCGCCTCGATCCAGACCACGTGGCTGCACAGCTTCCTCGTAGTCGCGGAACAGGGCGGCTTCGGTGCGGCGACCATGACGCTGCACCTGTCGCAATCCCGGGTCAGCGCACACATCGCCGCACTGGAACACGCCCTGGGCGCGAAACTGTTCGAGCGCAAGTCCCGGCCGACCACGCTGACCCCGGCCGGCGAGCTGTTCCGCCCCTACGCCGAGGCCGCGCTCGGACACCTGCGCCAGGGAGTGGAAGCCGTCCGGAACACGATCGATCTGGCCGTGGGCCGGATAGTAATCGGCAGCTACCCCAGCGTCAGCTGCAGCTATCTACCGTCAGTCCTTCGAGTCCTCACCGGACACCACCCTGGCGTCACCGCGACACTCATGGAAGGCACCGCCGCCTCGCTGGAAGCCGCACTCGTGGCCGGCACCGTCGACGCCGGATTCCGGCCGCTGCTGCCCGCGACCCGCGAGGCGGGCCTGTGTACCCGCCCGATCTGGCGCGAACCCATCGTCGCCGTCATGCGCGCCGATCACCCCTTGTCCGCACAGCGTGCCGTTACCGTGCCGGACCTGCTGGCCAACCCGCTGATCGGCAACCCCTCGGGCACCGAAGAGGAAGGCGGCGGCTTCGATCTGCGGCGTGTCCTCGGAGCCGAGTTCGCCCGGGCGACCATCGCCTACCTGACCGACCAGCCGGCCACCCTGGTCGCCCTGGTCCGCTCGGCGTTCGGTATCGGGCTCATCAACACCCTGGCCCTGACCACCACCAGCACCGACGGCCTGGTCACCCGGCCGATCGAATCACTGACGGCCTACCGGGACGTCGCACTGTTCTGGAACCAGCGCCGCTCGCGCGACCAGGCAGTGTGCGCGTTCCTGCGCGCCATCGACGAAGCGGACCTGCCCGACGGCGTCGTCGCCCTGCGATCGACCGTCTGCGACTGACACCCCGCTGCACCAGCCCAAAAGCCGCGTCCAGAAGGACTCCCCCATGTACTTGATGAGAGTCGGCGCTGTCGGCGCCGAACGCCCCGCCCTCCGCATCGACGATGACATGTACCTCGACGTGTCCGACCATGTCGACGACTTCAACGAGGCCTTCTTCGCCTCCAGCGGTCTCCGCCGTCTCGAGGCCCTGCGCCGCGACGGCCTGCTGACCGCCGGACCCCGGCCGCTGAACGGCCAGCGGATAGGCGCCCCGATCGCCCGGCCGCACCAGATCCTGTGCATCGGCCTCAACTACAGCGACCACGCCGAAGAGACCGGCCAGGCCGTCCCGGCCGAACCGATCGTCTTCACCAAGGCGCCCAATACCCTCATCGGCCCGAACGACCCCGTGCTGCTGCCCCGCGGCAGCGACAAGTCCGACTGGGAGGTGGAGCTCGGCATCGTGATCGGAAGCCGCTGCCGGTACCTGCCCGATCTGGACACCGCCCGCGCCGCGATCGCCGGTTTCGTCGTCTGCAACGACGTCAGTGAGCGCGCGTTCCAGCTGGAGCGGGGCGGCCAGTGGTCCAAGGGGAAGTCCTGCGAGACGTTCAACCCCTGCGGCCCGTACCTGGTCACCCCGGACGAGATCGACGACGTCCGGAGCCTCGACCTGTGGCTGGATGTCAACGGCGAGCCACGGCAGCGCGGCAACACCGCCACCATGCTGTTCGACGTCTACCACCTGGTGCACTACCTCAGCCAGTTCATGGTGCTCGAACCCGGCGACCTGATCAACACGGGGACACCGCCCGGTGTCGGCATGGGCATGAACCCGCCGGTCTTCCTGCGGCCCGGCGATGTCATCAGTCTCGGTATCGGCGCTCTCGGCGCCCAGCGGCAGATCGTGGTACCCAGCCGATGAATCCCACCGATCCCACGCTGCTCCTCGCGCTCGAAGCGGCCATGCCGGGCGGGGTGCGTACTCGCGCCGTCGACCGGCTTGCCATGGCCCATGACGCCTCGCACTATCTGCTGGTCCCGCAGGCCGTCGTCGCCCCGGCCGGTGCCGAGCAGCTCGCGGAGCTGCTCCGGGTCGCGGCCCGGCAGGGTACGCCGCTGACGTTCCGGTCCGGCGGCACCAGCCTCAGCGGCCAGGCCGTCTCCGGCGGGGTACTGGTCGACACCCGGCGGCACTTCCGCGAGGTGGAGGTCCTGGACGGCGGGGCCCGGGTCCGGGTGCAGCCCGGGTCGACGGTGCGCCAGGTGAACGCCCGGCTGGCCCCGTACCGGCGCAAGCTCGGCCCGGATCCGGCGAGTGAGTCGGCCTGCACCATCGGCGGCATGGTCGCCAACAACTCCAGCGGCATGGCCTGCGGTACGGAGTTCAACACCTACCGCACGCTGGAGTCGCTGGTCCTGGTGCTGCCGAGCAGCAGCGTCATCGACACCGGCGCTTCCGACGCCGACGAGCGGCTGCGCGCGTTGGAGCCGGCGCTGCACCAGGGACTCGGAGTGCTGCGGGACCGGGTGCGGGACAATCCCGGCTCGGTCCGCATCATCGAACGGCAGTTCGCGCTCAAGAACACGATGGGTTATGGGGTCAACTCGTTCCTGGACCACACCCGTCCGGTGGACATCCTCGCCCACCTGGTCGTCGGCAGCGAGGGCACGCTGGCCTTCGTCGCCGAAGCCACCTTCCGGACCGTTCCGGTCCGCCCGCACGCCGCGACCGGGCTGCTGGTCTTCCCTGACCTGCGCGCCGCGACCGGTTCGCTCCCTGCCCTGGTCGCCGACGGACCGGCGACCGTCGAGCTGCTCGACGCGGCCTCGCTCCGCGTCGCCCGGCAGGACCCGAAGGCCGACGAGACGCTGCGGAAGCTGACGGTCGAAGGCCACGCCGCGCTGCTGGTGGAGTACCAGGAGGACGCGGCCGAGGCCCTGGCCGTACGTACCGCGGCGGCCGCGAAGCTGCTGGCCGGACTGCCGCTCGCCGCGCCCGCCCGGCTCACCTCGGACCCCAAGGTACGCGCCGGGCTCTGGCATGTGCGCAAGGGCCTGTACGCGGCCGTCGCCGGGGCGCGGCCGTCCGGTACGACCGCCCTGCTCGAGGACATCGCGGTCCCGGTCCCTTCGCTGGCCGACACGTGCGAGAGCCTGCTGTCCCTGTTCGACCGGCATGGCTATGAGGAGAGCGTCATCTTCGGCCACGCCAAGGACGGCAACATCCACTTCCTGTTGAACGAGCGCTTCAGCAAGGAAGTACGCCCGCAGCGGTACATCGACTTCACCGACGACATGGTCGATCTCGTGCTCGCCCACGGCGGCACTCTCAAGGCCGAGCACGGCACCGGCCGGATCATGGCCCCGTACGTCGCCCGCCAGTACGGCGACGAGCTGTACGAGGTGATGCGCGCCGTCAAGGAGCTGTGCGACCCGCACCGGGTGCTCAACCCCGGCGTGCTGATGGAGGACGACCCCGAGATCCACCTCCGTGACCTGAAGAGCACTCCCCAGGTGGAGGCGGAAGTCGACCGCTGTGTGGAGTGCGGTTACTGCGAACCCGTCTGCCCCAGCAAGGACCTCACCCTCACCCCCCGGCAGCGGATCGTGCTGCGGCGTGAGCTGGCCGCCGCCGAGGCCGCCGGGGACACCGCCCTGGTAGGCGAGCTGGAACGGGACTACGCCTACGACGGCATCGACACCTGCGCGGTCGACGGCATGTGCCAGACCGCCTGCCCTGTCCTCATCGACACGGGCGAACTGGTCAAACGGCTCCGGGCCGAGCAACGCGGCCATTTCTCGCAGGCGGCCTGGGGCCAGGCCGCCGAGCACTGGGGCGCCGTCACCGGGGCCGGGGCCCGGGCGCTGACCGTGGCCGCCAAGCTGCCCGGATCAGCGAGTGCGGCGTCCGCCGCCGCGCGCCGGCTGCTGGGTCCCGACAACGTGCCGCAGTGGGACATGGATCTCCCTTCGGGAGGTACGCGCCGCCGCCCGCAGCAGGCTCACGAGCCGCACGCGGTCTACTTCCCGGCCTGCATCGGCTCGATCTTCGGCCCCGCGCAGGACTCGTCCGGGGTCGGCGAAGCGTTCCTGGCGCTTTGCGAGCGGGCTGAGATCCGGCTCACGGTCCCGGCTGCGATCAAGGGCCTGTGCTGCGGTACCCCTTGGAAGTCCAAGGGCATGACGGCCGGCTACCGCGAGATGCGGCAACGAGTCGTCGCGGCCCTGCTGGAGGCGACCGGCCAGGGCAGCCTGCCGGTGGTCTCCGACGCCGCCTCCTGCACGGAGGGGCTGGAGCAGCTCCTGGACGGCAGCGGGATCCGCGTGATCGACGCGGTGGTCTTCGTACACGAGCAGGTGCTGCCGGGGCTCACGGTCACCGATCGGCTCCCGTCCCTCGCGCTGCACCCGACCTGTTCCTCCACCCGGCTCGGAGCCAACGAGGCTCTGACGGCCGTCGCCGCAGCCATCGCCGAGGAGGTGGACGTCCCCGCCGACTGGGGATGCTGCGCGTTCGCCGGGGACCGGGGAATGCTGCATCCGGAGCTGACGGCGTCCGCCACCGCCCGGGAGGCCGCGGCCCTCGCCGGGCGTACGTACGCCGCGTACGCCTCGGCCAACCGCACCTGCGAGCTCGGCATGAGCCGGGCGACCGGCCACCCGTACCGGCATCTGCTCGAGCTGGTCGAGCAGGCGACCCGTTGAGCCTGGGTCGCTCCTGAAGCGTGAAAAACGGTCACGGTGGGTGATCGCCGCGAGCGCGCGAGGCAAGCCCTCACCGACGCGGCGGCGGCTCCGGCGCGCAAGAAGAAGGGGCGGCACCCCTGCGGGGTGCCGCCCCTTCGGTGTACGTCAGCTTCCGCGTAGTCAGAGGGAGACGGCGACGGCGTTGAACGTCGTCTCGGGCGTTTGGAGGCTGGTGAAGCGGGCGTTGACGAGGTAGAGGCGGTCGCCGAAGCGGGCGGCGGCGGTGGGGACGTCGAAGCGCGGGTCGGTGATCGTGCGGCTCAGGGTGGCGGTGGTGACCTTGGGCCGACGCGGCGGAAGGTGAACAAGCGACTGGATAACGTCGTACTCGCGGTGCACGGCGCATTGAAGAAGGTCGCCAAGGACCAGCGCCACTGGAGACCGTCTACTGGGACGCCGGCACCGCCTGCCTGCTGCCCCGACTGCTCAAAGGCCCCGCCCGCGGCCGGTGTTCGTCACCCCACCGCCGCCCGGGTCCGGGCAAAGTCGTCAGCTCCCGCGACGTGTGCCCGGACACCGATCGATCATCGTGTCCTGGCTGACCACTTCTTCGGCCATGCCCAGGTCACCGCTGACGAGTCGATGAACTCGCCCGGAATGTCAGAGAAGTCTCCGCCGACGTGCTTGAGATCCGAAACCAATCAGGCACCACTGGAGACCGTACGGTCCCCCAGGCGGTAGAAGGCGTGAGCTGTGCCGCCGAAGAGCGCCGCAGTCTCGGCTTCGCTCAGTGTGCCGATGGCAGCGGTCAACCCCTCGATAACAGACTCGTAGGTGCCGGCAAGCAGGCAGACGGGCCAATCGGATCCGAACATGAGGCGGTCCGCGCCGAACCACTGGTAGATACGACTGACGAACGGCCGGAGATCATTGGGGGTCCAGGAGGCCCAGTCCGCCTCGGTGATCATGCCGGAGAGCTTCACCGTCACGTTGGGGCATTGGGCAAGGGCCGGCATCCACTGGGCCCAGAGGCCGTCGGCGCCTGCGGCGATCGTCGGCTTGGCGATGTGGTCCACGACGAAGTTCAGCTCCGGCAGCGCCTTGACCGTCGCGACCGCTGCCGGTACTTCCCGCGCACGTACCAGAAGGTCGTAGCTGAGGCCGCGGTCGGCTACGGCTCGCAGGCCGCGGCGCACGTCGTCCCGGCACAGCCAGTTCGGGTCGCTTTCGTCGTGTACCTGGTGGCGGATGCCGACGAGGAACCGGCCGTTGTCCTCGGCGAGTAGGGCGTCCAGGGCGTCCCCTACCTGCGGCGAGGTGAGGTCGACCCAGCCGACGACTCCGCGGACGAATGGTGTCGAGGCCGCGACCCGGAGGAATTCCCGGGTCTCACCCTCGTCTGACAACGTCTGGACGAGTACGGTTCCGGTGATATCGGCGGCGTCGAGCAGCGGCTGCATATCGCCTGGCCCGAATGCTCTCCGTACAGGGTCCATCTCACGGCCGGCCATCCAGGGGTAGGTATAACGGTCCGGATCCCAAAAGTGGTGGTGAGCATCGATACGTTCAATACGATCGTTCATCGGGCGATCCTCTCTACTCTGGGCAGGGCGCATCGGGCCGGATCAGGTTATCCGCGCGAAGGTCAGCCCAGAGGGCCGAGGGGATGTCGACGGACAGGAGCCCGAGGTCCATATCGAGTTCGTCGAGTGACCTGGGCCCGAGCAGCACGCTGCACACCTGGGGGTGGGCAAGAGGGAACTGCACGGCGGCAGCGGCCATGGGGATGTCGTGGCGGGCGCAGATGCTGCGGATGCGGTGCGCACGTTCCAGGACTTCCGAGGACGCGGGAACGTAGTCGAAGGTGGTACCCGGCTCCGGGTCGATGAGGATGCCGCTGTTGAACACTCCCCCGGCGACGACCGAGGTCTTGCGCCGTGCGCACATGGGAAGGAGTTCGTCCATCCCGGTTTGGTCGAGCAACGTGTATCGGCCGGCGAGGAGGATGACGTCGAGGTCGCAGTCGCGGACGAGTTCCGTCAGGACCGGGGTGCGGTTCATGCCTGCGCCGATGGCCTGCACCTTGCCGTCGGCCCGCAGCTTGCTCAGCGCGTTGTACCCGGTGGTGCTTGCCTGCTCGAAATGCTCGTCGGGGTCGTGCATGTGAAGGATGTCGAACCGATCGACACCGACGCGCTGCATGCTTTCCTCTACCGACTGGCGGACACCTTTCTCACTGAAGTCCCAAACCGGGCCCGCGGACGGGACGTCCTTGTAGAACGGTTCCCCGTTGAAGTACTGACTCTCGTCGCGGGGCGCGTCTTCGCGCAAAAGCCGGCCGACCTTGGTGGAGATCACGAGTTCCTCGCGGGGAATGCCGGCGATCGCCGCTCGGACGCGCTGTTCAGCGAGGCCGTGTCCGTACAGCGGGGCGGTGTCGAGGTAACGCGTGCCGCGTTCCAATGCTCGCGTGATGACCGCCGTGGCGTCTTCGTCGCTGATGGGGCGCAGGAAGTTGCCGAGCGAGGCGGTGCCGAGTCCGATCCGCGGCACGCGCAGCCCGGTGTCTCCGATCTGCTGGGTCGCGTACAAGTCGATCACTTCTGGCCGCCTGTCGTCGGGAACTGCGTGGGGTCGAAGTAGGCGCGGACCGACGCGAATTTTCCGTCGTGTACATGCACGACGTTGACGCCTCGGATGGGGATCCGCACGCCGTCGTGGTCGATGAGGACCGCTTCCCATTCGAGGCACGCCTCATCACCGGAGCTGATTTCGTGGGTGATGGTTACTTCCAGGCCGGGGAAGGCGTCGCCCATGCCGTCGTAGAAGGTGCGGATCTCGGCGTGGCCTTTGAGTGGACCGGATACGGGATGGAAGACGGCGTCCTCATGGAAGTGGGACAGGATACGCGCGATGTCTCGGCTTTCCTCGGCGCGCCAGTAGGATTCGGCCACTTCTCGTGGGGTGGCGGACATGGGCAGTCCTCCCTTTCTCTCGTTGTTGTTGTGGGCTTGGCTCTGGTCAGCGGCTTCAGTGGCGCTGCCGTCTCAGGATGGTGCGCCAGGTATGCCGGAACACCTCGTCGATGCCGACGGCGAAGATGAGCACACCGCCTTGGACGATGTTCTGGTAGAAGGTCGACACGCCCAGCAGGTTGAGGCCGTTGTTCAGGACGCCCACGATCAGGACGCCCACGATCGAACCGATGATCGTTCCCTGTCCGCCGGTGATGGCGGTACCGCCGAGGACGACGGCGACGATGACGTCGAATTCGAAGCCAGTGCCGGAATTCGGGTCGCCGGTGGCGATGCGGGAGTTCATGAGGATGCCCGCGACGCCGGCCGCGAGGCCGGACAGGATGTAGAGCGTGACTCGGGTACGGTTGATCGGGATTCCCGAGAGGCGAGCCGCCTCTTGATTTCCTCCGCTGGCGATGGTCCACCGACCGAGGATGGTCTTGCGCTCGACGAAGATCATGATGAGGGCGATCACGGCGAAGATCGCGACTGGGACGGGGACCGGTCCCACGGCAGAGGTTGCCAGATTGTTGAAGGAGAACGGCACACCGGTGACCGGGGATCCACCAGCGACGACGTTCGCCAGACCCCGGCCGATGTACATGGTGCCGAGCGTGGTGATCACTGGGTTGATCTTCATCCCCACGATGAGGAAGGCGTTGAGGGCTCCGATGACGCCGCCGGCCAGGACGCCCATGAGAAACGCCCATCCGAGAGGCCAGTGGGCGTCTGCGACAAACTTGGCGGCGGTGACGCCGGCGACCGCGATGATGGAGCCGATGGAAAGGTCCAGGCCGCCGGCGATCATGACGAGAGTGACCAGGCAGGCGGACATCCCGATGAAGGAGATCTGGCCGAGGACGTTGGTGATGTTCCGGGACGTCGTGAACTGACTGGTCGCGAAGGACAGCCACACGCTCAGGACGATGAGGATGCCGATGTTCATGACCAGCGTCTTGCTCGTGGGCCGCGCGAACCAGATCCCCAACCCGGCCCGCATCGGGGACCTTTGTGCTGGGACGGTGTCGTCGGCGACGCTTTCAAGACTGGTCATGCTGCCTCCCCGTGCGCCGCGCGCAGCAGCGCCTGTTCGGAAATGTCATTGCTGGTGTAGGTGGCGGCGACCGCACCGTGGAAGAGGACGATGACGCGATCGGACAGGCCGAGTACCTCGGGCAGTTCGGAGGACAGCAGCAGCACCGCCGTGCCGTCCGCGGTCAGCTCCGAGATGAGTCGGTAGATCTCCTCCTTGGCGCCGATGTCGACTCCGACGGTGGGGTCGTCGAGGATGAGCAGGCTGGAGCCGCCGAGCATCCATCGCCCGAGAATGACCTTCTGCTGGTTTCCGCCGGAGAGTGCTGCGATGCTCTGACCCGTCGATGCCGCCTTGAGCCGAACCCGCCCAGCCATCTCCTCGACGAGGTGGCGACGCTGCCGGTTGCGAATGACACCCCATTTGGTGGAGAGCCACGGCTTCCCCGAGCTCATGTTGTCGGTGATCGACAGCAACGGGAACATCGCCTGGGTGGTGCGTTCCTCCGGCACGAGGCCGATGCCCGCACGGGCGGCTCGATAGGGATTCCTCTTGCGCCCGGTCGGCGCGGTGGGTGTCTCGATCATGCCGCCGTCGATCGGGTCGGCTCCGTAGATGGCGCGGGCGAGTTCGGTACGGCCAGAGCCGAGCAGTCCGTAGACGCCGAGGATCTCGCCGGCGTGCAGGTCGAAGCTGACGCCTTGGAGCCCGCTCGGGGTGGTCAGATCTCGCACCCTGAGCGCGATCTCCTCACGGGCATCGGAGGTCTTGCGGAAGACGTGGGAGGCGTCGCGGCCGATCATCAACTGGATGACGTCGGCGGTGCTCGTCCCGGCGGCGCTTTTGGTGCCGACGGTTCGGCCATCGCGCAGGACGGTCAGCCGGTCGCTGACGGAGAGCACCTCTTCCAGCCGGTGCGAGACGTAGATGATGCCGATGCCGCTGTCGCGTAGCTCGAGCAGCACGCGATGCAGGTGCTCCACCTCTTCGGTTCCCAGTGAGGCGGTGGGCTCGTCGAGGATCAACAATTTCGTCTGCTGCAGCAGCGCACGAGCGATCTCGACGAGCTGTCGCTCGCCGGCACTCAGGCTCGCGGCGGTCCGGTTCAGGTCGATGCTCATGCCCAGACGAGCCAGGACTTCGTTGGTCGCCTGCCGCTGCCGGCCATCGCGGAGATAGCCGAACAGCCGTTGCTCGTTGCCGAGTACGACATTCTCCGCGACGGTCAGCTGCGGAACCAGGTTGGCGTGCTGGAAGATGACGCTGATGCCGCGGCTCATCGAGTCGGCTCGCGAGCCGAACTCGACGCCCTCTCCCTCGAATGTGATCGTTCCCGAGTCGGGTTTGACGGCGCCGGCGAGGCTCTTGATCAGGGTGGACTTACCGGCCCCGTTCTCGCCGAGGAGCGCGTGGATCTCTCCGCGCTTGACCACGAGGTTCGCACCTCGCAGCGCCTGAACACCGTCGTAGCTCTTGGTCAGCTCGTCGACCACGAGCAGGTCGGTGCCGCCTGCCGTGTCCATAGTGACTCCTCCGTGTTACTCGTGTGTCCGTAGGCACGTCGCGCCGGGTATCGGCTCAGTTGCCGACACAGGGCAGATTCGTTGTCGCGAAGTACTCGGACTTGTTGAAGTCGTTCGCGGCGGTGCAGTCGGGCCCGAGCGGCTTGTCGGGGACGCTGAGGGTGTGGTTGCTGTACGCCGGGATCTTGCCGCTGATCATCTGCTCCATGGTGTCGATCAAGGTCTTGGACACCTCTTTAGGGGTCAGCCCGAGATCGGCCATCAGGGGTGAGGTCGGGTCGGTCAGCGCGCGCAGTTCCTCGTCGGTTCCATTGATGCTGTAGAAGTAGGTGTGGTCGGGCTTCTTGTTTGTCGCCCCGCCCAGGCCCGCGGACTTGAAGGCTTGCAGGGCTCCCATCGCCATGTCGGAGTTGCAGCCGGTGGCGATGTTGTAGCCCTTGTCGCGCTGCAGGGCATCCTGTGCGACGGTCACCGCCGTGTTCCGATCGGCCCCGCCGTTGACGGTCGTGATCTGGGCGTTCGGTGCGACGGACTTGACTCCCTGCTCGAAGGGCCCCATCCGGTCGTCGGAACAAGAGGAGACGCCGGTGATCGTGACGATCAACACCTTGACGGGCTGTCCCGGGAAGTACTTCTGAACGTATTGGGCGGCGGCCTTGCCGGCGGCCTCGGTCTCCGTCTTCTCCTCCAGCCCGACGTACGGTGCGGTCACTCCAGTCCCGAACGGGATCGCCCAGCCGAGTACCGGAATTTTCTGGGCCTGAGCCTGCTTGACGAGCGGAGCTGCGACGTTCGCGTTGGCCGGCTGCATGATGATGCCGTCGACGCCGCGGGCCTGCAGGTCCTGCATCAGGTTAGGTGCGTTGGTGCCCTGCCCCTGCTGATTCTCGAAGATGATTTTGATGCCCAGGCTGTCGGCGTACTTCTGCATCTGCTTCTGCTGGGCGATCTGGTAGGCGTCGGTGTCGAAGAGGATGTCGCCGATCACCAACTTCTTGCCGCTGCCGGATCCCCCGTCGCCCGGGGAGCTCCCGCTGCCACACGCGCTGAGGAGCAACAAGGCGGCCAGTGTCGAGGCCATAAGAGCAAAACCGGTCCTGCGCTTCACTGTGCTTCTCCTTCGCTACGGGCGTTGATCGTTGGGAGCCGGTGTGGCTTGGCGGCGGTACCGCCCTGATCGGTGACGCGGCCGACACCGCGGATCTGCCATTGGCGGCGGGCGTCGCGATGGATGGCCGTTGACGCGCCGGGAAATTGTGGACGCTCCAGGTAGCCCTCGTGCACCACGCTGCGTTGCTCGAACGCGTCCTGCGTCCACGGGATGAACTCGACCAGCGGTGGCACGTCACTCAGCGCCGTGCCGACGAGGTGCTGGTGTACCTGCATCATGTCGCCGGCATGCGGGGCGATCCGCAACCCGCGCGCGGCCGCGTGCTGAGCGACCTGAAGCCATTCGGTGACACCGCCGACTCGGGTCACATCCACCTGCACCACGCGAATCGCGTCGGCCGCAATGAAGCTGGCAAAGTGATGGTAGGAGTACAGGCTCTCCCCGGCGGCGATGTCGACGCGCGTGTCCCGTTGCAGCCGGGCGTGCCCGTCCAGAGCGTCGGCATGCAAGGGTTCTTCGATCCAGTCCATGCCGACCTCTTCCAGAACCGGCAGAAGCCGGCCGGCCGTCGACAAATCCCAGCGCTGGTTTGCGTCGCACATCAGCGTGATGTCGTCGCCGATCGCTCGGCGAACTGCCCGTACCCGCTGGGCGTCCTCACGCCAGTCAGACTTGCCAACCTTGACTTTCACTCGATGCCAGCCGCGATCGATCAGCGAGTTCACATCCCGCACCAGCGTGTCGACCGGATAGTTCAACCAGCCTCCGTCGGTGTTGTAGGTCTCGATCGCCTCGGCGCTGCCGCCCAGCAGCCGCCACAGCGGTACCCCGGCCCGTTGCGCCGCGAGATCCCACAGCGCGATGTCGACCATCGCCAGTGCCATGTGCACAACGCCGGCCCGGCCGAGCCAATGGGTGGGAAGCCAGTACAATCGCTTCCAGGTCCCGAGAATGTCCTCGGACGCGGCTCCAAGCAACGCGGGCGCGTAGTAGCGGCTGATGACGTCGCACAGCAACTCCGGACCGCAGTGCACCCCGGAGATGCCCGTTCCGACACGTCCGTCCGCGGTGCGGATCTCGACCACCGGAACGATCCAGGACCGCAGCGACGCTGTGGAATCGGCGATCGGCTGCTTGAGGGGCACGGCCAACGCATAGGTCTCCACGGACGTGATCACAGAACCGGCGTCGCCGGGCGGTAGGTCCACCAGCGCTGGCGACAGCACGCCGAACGCGTCGGCAGAGGCGTCTAGTCCCATCCCTATCCTTCCTAAACGTGCGGTGCACGCTGCCCAGAGGTTCGAATACGGAACACATTGAGTCACGGGAAATATGCGCGTAACAACGACGACTTTGGGATTTGGGCCATCCGCAATGGGAATAACGCCCGGTCGCGGCGGCCGGAGGCCGCATCGGGGCAGAGCCGGAACCTCCCCACGCACCTCGCCACGGTGCCGGGTCGGCGCCGCCAGCACCAAGGTGAGGCACACCTGAGTTGAGCCGAGGCCGACGCCACTGACATTCCACGAATACATGGGATGTCCTATGCGAATGTCAGGGACCTTGAGCTGCCTAATCAGTGGATCTATGTTGCTCCTGCGTTTCTGGACAGCACCTGATGCGTATCAGAACTCCCCAGGAGGAGTAGCCCTCATGAGCTCACGCCAGCCTGCCCGCCCTCAGTCTCCGAGTCGTCGGAGCTTTCTTGCGCTGACCGGCGCCGGTGCCGCGGGATCCCTCGCCGCTTTCGCTGGACTCCCGGCCTTCACCGCCGCCGCGGCCGAGCCGGACCGGCCCGCCACCGATCCCCGGGTGGACGACAGCACGGCGGTGTGCCTGTGGTATACGGCGCCCGCAGCCGCGGACAACATGATCCAGCAGGGCCTGCCCATCGGCAATGGACGGCTCGGCGCCCTCGTCAGCGGGGACCCCGCCAACGAAGCGCTCTACATCACCGACGCCACCCTGTGGAGTGGCGGCGGGCGCAACGACGTGCTCAGCAGCGACGGCCAGTTCCCCTATGACCCGGTGACGTTCGGCTCGCTGACCCAACTCGCCCACCTCACCGTCGAGATACCCGGCCACACCCTGGACTCCGTCACCGGCTACCGCCGCACCCTGGACCTCAGCAACGGCCTGGTCACCGCCTCCTACACGCAGAAAGGCGTGACATACCGGCGCGAGGTGTACGCCAGCCACCCTGATGATGTCGTGGTCGTGCGCTTCTCGCAGAGCGGCGGCGGCACCTACACCGGTCGGATCACCCTGGCCGGCACCCACGGCGAAAACAACGTCGCCAACACCTCCGACGCCAACGCTTCCTTCGGCGCCACCTTCGACAACGGCCTGCGCTACGGCGCCGCCATCACGGCGGTCAGCCGCACCGGGCAGGTGGAAGTCAACGCCGCCGGTGTGGACTTCACCGGCTGCGCCGACCTGACTGTCATCTTCAGCGGCGGCACCGACTACTCCCCCGACTTCTCCCGCGGCTACCGCGACCCGTCCGTCGATCCTCAGGCTCTGGCCCGGGAAAAGGTCTCTGCGGCAGCCCGCCACGCGCCCGATAGCCTGCGTAACACCCACATCGCCGACTACCGCCGTCTCTTCGACGCCATGACGCTGTCGCTCGGAACCTCGACCAAACAGCAGCGCCAACTCGACACCTGGACCCGCCTCCAGGCCCGCGCCCAGGACGGCGCCGCACCCGATCCCGAACTGGAGGCGTCCTATCTTCAGTTCGGCCGCTACCTGATGATCTGCGGCTCGCGTGACAGCTTGCCGATGGGTCTGCAGGCGTCGTGGATCGACACCAACAGTCCCGGGTGGATGGGCGACTATCACACCGACATCAATATCCAGATGAACTACTGGATGCCCGACCGGACTGGCCTGCCCGGCTGCTTCGACGCGCTTACCGACTACTGCCTGGCCCAGCTGCCCTCCTGGAGCGACAACACGGTGCGGCTCTTCAACGACCCGCGCAACCGTTTCCGCAACTCCTCGGGCAAGGTGGCCGGCTGGACCATTGGCATCTCCACCAACATCTACGGCGGCTCAGGCTGGCAGTGGCACCCGGCGGGGAGTGCCTGGCTTGTGAACACGATCTTCGAGCACTACGAGTACACGCAGGACACCCGGCTGCTCGCTCGCATCTACCCGCTGCTCAAGGGCGCCTGCGAGTTCTGGGAGGCCCGGCTGGTGACCGTCACCGTCACCGACCCCGTCACCGGACAGCCGCGCGAGGTCCTCGTGGACGACAAGGACTGGTCACCCGAGCAGGGACCACAGGACGCCTTGGGCATCACCTACGCTCAAGAACTGGTGTGGGCGCTGTTCACCAACTTCCACACCGCGAGTGCGACACTCGGCAAGGACTCGGCCTACCGGCGGGTCATCGACGGCCTGCGTGACCGCCTCTATCTCCCGCAGGTCAGCCCCACCACCGGCTGGCTGGAGGAGTGGATGACGCCGGACAACCTCGGCGAAGTCCAGCACCGCCACCTCTCGCCGCTCATCGGCTTCTTCCCCGGCGACCGCATCAGCCTGGAGTCCTCGCCCGCCGACCTCATCACCGGGGTTCGGAACCTGCTCGTCGCCCGCAGCACGGCCCCGTACGGCTGGGCCAACGCCTGGCGTGCCTTGTGCTGGGCCAGATTCAAGGACGGCGAGAAGGCGTACGAGATGATCCTTACGAACCTGCGGCCCTCGACGGGCAGCACCGACGGAACGGCCCTCAACCTCTTCGACATCTGGCCGCTCGATTCCACCAGCAGCATCTTCCAGATCGAGGCGAACTTCGGCACTCCGGCGGCGGTGGTCGACATGCTGCTGTACTCCCGCCCCGGCCGGATCGAGTTGCTTCCCGCGCTGCCCGACGCGTGGGCCGAGCACGGGCAGTTCACCGGTGTCGGCGCCCGCGGCGGCTTCACCGTCGACCTGTCCTGGAGCAACGGCAAGGCCAGGGAAGCGGTGATCCGCAGCGTGGGCGGCCGTACCACCGAGGTCGTCGCCGGCGGAGTGACCCGGACCGTACGGCTGGGGCGCGGCGAATCGGTGACGTTGCGCTGGTAGACGATGACGTCGTCGGTTGGTCCCTTGTGCGCTCGCTTGTAGTGGACGCGAGAGGCAACGCCACCGGCGGTATGGAGTCGGCCACCCGCATGATGCGGGTGGCCGAACACCTGGAGGTCGCCGCTTCGTGGTGCTGCCAAGACGCTCAAGGGTCAGGTGCCGGGCCCTCGGCAGCCGGCGGCAGGTACGTCAACGAGGCAGCACTACGGAGGTCAGCGCTTCCATGGCCTTGAGCACCTCCTCCTGGAACCGCTCATCATGTGCGAGGGGAAGTGGTTCCTGCTCTTGCTGGTGGTAGAAGTAGCGGCCGGTGACCGCGGCCCGTGGATCGTCGGCGACCGCAAGCCAGATCTGCGTGACGTGCCCCAGCGACAGGTCGTCCGGCGCGTTGTAGCCCGCCATCTTCGTCGGCACCCATCCTGGCTCCATCGCGTTGGCGAGGACGTCCGGCCAGATCCGCGCGACGGCGAACGCCAGGGTGATCATGGCGAGCTTGCTGTCCGCGTAGGCCTGCTCTGCGTCCCACGAACGGGTTTCCCAGTTCATGTCCCGCACGTTGGCAGTGCCTCGAAGGTGCATACCGCTGGTGACGTAGACCAGCCGCTTCGGCCGTTCGATCAGAGCAGTCAGCAGGAAAGGGGCCAGCGCGTTGATGGCGAGGACGTGCGCGTTGCCGTCGCGGGTGGTGATCTTCTTCGGTTCGTTCGATCCGATTCCGGCGTTGTGGATGACTGCGTCGAAGCGTCCGAGCATGTTGGCCTGCCGGGCTACGTCGACGGTCTCCTGGCGGTCGGCCAGGTCGCCGGTGATGACGGCTTCGGCTCCGGCGAGCAGATCGCTGACCTCCTCGGCCCGCCCCTCGCTTCGTACATGGGCGGTCACCGCATGCCCGTCAGCGATGAGGGAGCGTGCGGCAGCCAGCCCCAGGCCATCGCTGGCCCCGGTAATCAGTACGCGTGCCATCGAAACTCCTGGCGGTTCAAGCGCGGAACGGCTGCACGGGAACCCCCGTGGTGCCGGTCTCGCCGACGAAAACGGATCCTGACATCGCCGGTTCCTTCCGAGACAGCCCGTTGCACGCAGGGGTGATGTACAGACGGCCGTCCGGACCGAAGGCACAGCTCGACGGCTGCAGGACGGGCACCGGAACGACCCCGACCACGCGCCCGGTCGGATCGTATCGGCGTACCTCACGTCCTCCGTGCCGGCCGGTGTGAGGATCGAAGACGGGTCCCTCGCCCACGTCCGACGTGTCGCTGCGAACCGCGACATCGAGATCCGAGTAGGTCCGAACACTGGCCATGCCGACTCCGTCCTTTGCTTTTCCACAGCCGACAACCGCGCTTCTGTCCGGTTGCAGGTTACTGCGGACCAACCTCGCCCGGGACAGCGACCACGTCAATGGTGAGTCACGGATGGCCGATATCCGCACTGCGAATAGTGCAGGGTGATTCAGGGCGGCGGAATAGCCGTTGTGCCCTCTGGCCGAGGTGCTCGGATAGCCGCGCGGATAAACGCCTGGGCAGCCGCGCCCAAGGGACGTTCCGAATGCCACCAGATGCCGACATCCCGGTATCGGTTAAGGTCGCGGATGGGCCGCATTTCCATGCCCTCACGCTGGATCATCACCGCACCCAGATAGTTGATGATTCCGATACCGTGTCCGGCTCGCACCATGGCGCCGAGTGTGGTCGGCTGATGGGAAATGGTGCCGTAGGGGGCGACCATGTCCTTTACGCTCAGCTCGACTTCGGCCTCATAGCCGACCACCGTGTTAGCAAGCGGATTGCCAATGGTGATTACCCGCTGATTCGCGAAATCGCGCAGGTCGACTTCGCTCTTTTCGAGCAGCGGGTGGCCGGTCGGCGCGAGCATGACGAACGGTTCTCGCCACAGCGGCCGCATGGTGAACGCTTGATCGTGAGGCTCGGGCCGGATCGGACGGAGCGCCACCGAAACCCGACGCTCGGACAGTGCCGCCTCGATGAAGCCGACATCTCCGTCGAGCACCGCGACATGGATCTGCGAATGCTCTTCCCACAGCTTGGTGATGACGCCTGGGAGAAATTCGGAGCTTCCGCTGGCAAAACTCGCGACGCTTACGGTTCCCGAGATGGTTCCGCGGTCGGTCTGGCGCGCAGTGACCAGTTCGTCGGCGGCCGCGAGGACGGCCCGAGCTCTGGAGAGCAAGGCACGGCCGTCGTCGGTGAGGGTGAGCGGTCTTATCCGGCGTTCGATCAGAGAGCATCCCAGTTCGCGTTCGAGACTCGCGATGTGCGCCGAGACCCGCGGCTGCGACAAGTGCATGTGCTCGGCTGCTCGCGTGAAGCCGCCGGCGTCCACGACTTCAACCCACGTGCGCAGCCACGCCAGCTCAAGTGCCATTTACGAAACCTCCTCAGCGCAACAGTTAGACGACTGTCGGCGCAAGTATCCATCGGGGTGACATCTGCGCGGCAGATCACCCGCATCCGCATCTCGGCGTTGACGAGCCCCAGCCGCCATGGCCGACTGGAGGAATGACCGATCAGACTCCCTTCGGTACCGCCCGCGGGCTCCTGTCCGCGCACGGCGCCGACCTCCTGCGTGGCGACGACGGTGCCGTGATCACGTCCGTCGAGACGTACGCCCTCGCCGTGCCCCTCAAGAGGCCCATCGCCGACGCCACGGCCGCCCTGGCGCACTGGACAGTGCCCGTGGTGGAGATCCGCACCGCCGACGGCCGTGTCGGGACCGGGATCTCCGGTATCCACTGCGCCCCTGAGCTCCTCTCCGACGTGATCACCTCGTACTACGCCGACGCTCTCCTCGACACCTCGTCGGAAGATATCCTGGGCACCTGGAAGCGCCTCTACTGGCTGCCGACGCATTGGATGGGCCGGGCCGGCGTCATCCACATGGCCTTGGCGATGGTCGACATCGCCCTGTGGGACCTCGCCGCGCAGCGGTCGGGCGTGCCCCTGTGGCGACTTCTCGGCGGGACACCGGACAGCGTCGAGGCGTACAACACCGATGGGGGCTGGCTCAACCTTACCGATGCCGATTTGGTCCGGGACCTCACGTCGCTGATCGACCGAGGATGGTCCCGGGTGAAGATCAAGGTGGGCCGCCCCGACTGGAGGGAGGACGCACGACGGGCGCGTGCCGTCCGCCGGGCGATCGGAGACGACGTCACGCTGATGTGCGATGCCAACCAGCGCTGGGACCTGTCGACGGCGAACAAGATCATGCCCGCCCTTGAGGAAGTGGCGATGGACTGGGTCGAGGAGCCGTTCCACGCCGACGATCTCCAGGCGCACGCCCGCCTGCAGGCGTCGACCCGGCTGGATGTCGCTGCCGGGGAGAGCATCTACTCCTACCACCAGTTCGCCTCCTTCGTGGCGGCGGACGCCATTCGGGTCGTGCAAGCCGACGTCACCCGCGTCGGCGGCGTCACGGAGTGGCTGCAGATCGCCAGCCATGCAGCGTCGAGAGGACTGCGCTTGGCTCCACACGCCGGCGACATGATGCAGGTGCACCAGCACCTGGTGGGCACCGTCCTGTCCGAAGTGCCTCCCCTCATCGAGTTCATCCCGTGGACCCAGGAGGCGTTCGTCGAGCGGAGTGTCGTCCGCGAAGGCTTGATGGAGCGCCCGCAGAGTCCCGGCGCCTCGACCGCCATCGATCCGTCCGCAAGGGCCCGCTGGCAGATTCCGGGAGTGGGAGGCACCAGGACGGTGTGACGGCATCCATTCCACTTGGCGGTCAGATCGCCCAGTGACCATCGGGGGAAGCGGTTGTCGTCAGCTCAAGCTGACGACAACCGCTTCCCCTTTGTCGAGCGTCGCCTCAATGATCTCCTGGCCGTAGCGCAGTCGGGTGCTTCCGGCGGTGGAGGATTGGATACGCGCGGCGTCAAGGCGCCCGTCGCGCCAGCGAAGATCGACGGTGAAGCCTCCGCGGGCCCGCAGTCCGCAGATGTACCCGTCCCGCCAGCTCGCCGGGAGTGCCGGCAGCAGTTCGATCTGGTCGCCATCGGACTGCAGCAGCATCTCAGCGATCCCGGCGGTCCCTCCCGCGTTGCCGTCGAAGGAGTAGATGTTCTGCGCCGCCCCGGCCACCCCGCCGGCGGAGTAGGACATCAAGTTGGCCTCGCTCGCGTCGGTGATCAGGTTCGTGAGGTGCGCAAGGGCCTGGTCGCCCTTGAGCAGGCGGGCGAAATAGACGGTGAAGTTAGCCTCGACCCATTCCGTCTGCTCCCAGCCTGGGGCCTGCTGCCTGCGCTCGATCGTGACCTCCGCGGCACGTGCCAGGGCCGGCGTGTCCCGCGGCGTGACCTGCCGTTCCGGGAAGAGAGCGCTCAGATGCGAGGTGTGGCGGTGGCTGGGATCGGCCTCCTCGAAGTCGTGCAGCCACTCCTGCAGCTGTCCGTGCCGCCCGATCTGGAACGGCGGCAGCAAGCGGCGCGCCGAAGCGATCCGGGCCCTGAGCTCGACATCGACATCGAGTAGCTCAGCGCTCTCGGCGCAGATACGCAGCACGGCCTCTACGAAGACCCGGTCGGCGGTGGATCCCATGGAGATCGAGCACCGGCTGCCGTCAGGCGCCAGATACCAGTTCTCCGGGGATTCCGACGGGCCGGCGACAAGCCAGCCGTGTTCCGGCTCCGCCACCAGATAGGCCAGGAAGAACTCGGCGGCCTCCCGGAAGACCGGGTACACGCGCTCACGCAGGAAGACCTCGTCGCCTCCGTACTCGTAGTGCTCCCACAGTTGGAGGGCGATCCAGGCCCCTCCCGTCACGTTCAAGCCCCACCCGATGCCCGAACCGGGTGCGGTGTAGCCCCAGGCGTTGGTGACGGTGTGCGCGACCCACCCGGGGGCGCCGTACAGCGCTGTGGCGGTCGTACGCCCGTGTGCGGCTGTGGTCTCGATGAGGCGGAACAGCGGCTCCTGGCACTCGGCGAGGTTTGTCGGCTCGGCCGCCCAGTAGTTCTGCTGCGTGTTCATGTCGAGGTGGAAGTCGTTCGTCCAGGACGCGCTGCTGGCCAGACCATCGTTCCAGAGTCCCTGGAGGGCCAGCGGGAGAGGTGAGTTACGGCGGGAACCGGCTACGGTCAGGTAGCGGCCGAACTGGAAGTACAGCGCGACGAGTCCGTCATCGGCTTCCCCAGAGGCGAACCGGGCACGGCGTTCATCGGTCGGCAGAGCCGCCGCATCCGCCGGTGCACTCCCCAGATCAATGGAGACCCGTCGCATCAGGCCCTGGTGATCCGCGATGTGCGCGGCGCGGACCGCCGCGTACCCGGCGTCCAGGGCCGCTGACAGGAGTGCGTTCGCCCGGGACGCCGGATCGTCGCCCGCCCAACTCGTACCGACGGCGACGTAGACCACTGCCGAGTCCGCGCCCTCCAGGTGCAGCGTGTCGTCAACACAGCGGACGGATCCACCCTCGGCTTCGAGGCGTGTATGGATCTCCAGGGCGACACCCTGCTGTCCGTTGCTGTGCAGGTTCTCATAGGCATGGCCGCGAAGGACGACGCCGGTGTCAGTGGCCACGATGCGTCCGGGAATCACCCCGTCCTGGATCGCGAGGGAGAATCCGATCGAGCCTGGCCGGTCGGCGGTGAGACGGACCGCGATGAGGCCGTGCGGATTCGAGGCGAGCACGGCGCGCGTGATGCGTGCGCCGTCCTGTTCGTAGGTAATGGATGCGACGCCCGTGTCCAGATCCAGGGTCCGGCGGTAGTCCCGGACCGGAGTCTCGGAGAGGAATTCCAGATGCACCTCGGGCAGGGGCAGGTTGGTGCCGAACGACTCCGGCCTGCCCAGGAGGTGCTCGGTGGCGAGCCGCTGTGCCGCCCCATGGCGGCCTGCGAAGAGAAGTTCGCGGATGTGCGCGAGGTACTGCTGTGCGGTGGGGCTCACATCGGACGTCGACGGCTCGCCGGACCACGCCGTCGACTCCGACAGCTGGATTCTCTCCCGGTCGGTACCTCCGTAGACCATTCCGCCGAGGCGGCCGTTGCCGATGGGGAGCGCCTCGAACCAGCGGGTGGCCGGGCGGGCGTACCAGAGAGCGCCGGACGGAATGTCGGTGATGCGGGATATCCACTCGGAAGCAAGGTTGAGCATGGCATGCACTTTCCAGGAGGTGATGGAACCGGACGGCCGGCGGTGTTGGTGGTTCGCCGGACCAGACGAGATGTGGAGGGCGGACGTAATCCGGAAGCGTCAATTGGTGGGGGCGAAGAGGTGCTGGGCGGCGACCGCGGCCCCGCCGCGGGCCCATTCCTCGAAGGGCAGCGGCCTGACCACAAGGTCGCAGTCGGCGGCCGCACCGAACGCTTGAGCGCCGAAGGTCTGCCGGATCTGGTCCTCGTAGAGGGCGTAGGGGGCCACGCCCTCGCCGGAGATGATGATGCGTTCGGGGCCGATGAGGTTGGCGACGGAGGCCAGTGCGAGTCCCAGGGCGTGTCCGGCCCGGGAGAAGACGGCGCGTACGGCGGGGGCGCCGGCGTGCGCGAGTCCGACTGCTTCGTCCATGGTCAGGGTGGGGTTGCCGCTGGCCTGGCGGGCTTGTTCGGTGACGGCGTGGGTGGAGGCGACGGCTTCGACGCAACCGGTGTTGCCGCAGGTGCATACGCGGTTGCTGCCACCGACCGGCAGATGTCCGAGCTCCCCTGACACCCCGTGCGCACCCGACACCACCCGGCCGCCGATGGACAACCCGCAGCCGATGCCGGCGCCGACGGTGACCAGCGCGAAGGACGACAGGCCGGCGCCGGCGCCGAACCACTGCTCGGCGACGGTCAGCGCCCGTACGTCGTTCTCGATCACCGTCGGGATGCCGGTGGCGGTCTCGACGAGCTGGGCGAGCGGCACCCGGTGCCAGTTGAGGAACGGTGAGTACTGCACGATGCCGTTCTGCCCGTCCACGTCCCCGGAGATGGTGACGCCGGCACTGTGCACCACGCCCTCCTCCAGCGCGCCCACGTCGCTGCGCAGCCGCTCGATCAGCCGGGCGATGGCGAGTACGACGGTGCCCACATCACGCGAGGCGAAGGCGGCCCGGGCGGTGGCGAGCGGCTGCGCGGCGAGGTCGGTGACGACGCCGATCAGCTCGTCCGCCGTGACCTTCACGCCGAAGAAGCGGGCGCGCCGCGCGCGTACCGAGATCAGTGTGGCGGGGCGGCCGTGTGCCCGCTCCACGGCGGGCCGACCCAGCTCGGTGATCCAGCCGTCGGCCAGCAGGCGAGTGGCCACCTTGGTGACCGCGCCGGGCGACAGCCCGGTACGGCGGCCGACCTCGGCCCGGGTCAGGGGGCCGTGGGCGAGCAGGGTTTGGAAGACCAGGGCGGCCGCGGGCGGCTGGTCGGCGAACATCATTCGGCGACAATACATTTCCACCGGAAAATAAGAAAGCCGTTCCGTCACGCCCGGATAGTGGCTTCTTCATCCACTATCCGGCCAGTGGGGACTCATTCCTTTGACGAATATTCATCATTCGTGTTGCGCAATATGTTGACGCTGGAAGGAAACCCTGACTACATTCGCCGCACCTCGCTTCAGGTGGATGAGACGGTCCTCCGATGCAGGTAGCAGCCGGTTTCCTGCCCAGCCGACCGCGTTGTTGTCACCCTCCGGTGGTGCTCCGGGACGACCACCACTGAGAGGGGTACGGGGGCAGGCCCGAACTGCCCCAGCCAACCAATTCGTCATGCGGCTGACCGTGCATGGGCACTACAGGGACTCGTCAGGGGCCCGCTGTGCCATTTCGCGCCGAGATGGAGTTAACCCATGGTTCGTCCAGCAAGACCCGCATATTCGTCACACCACAGACCGCGATCCAAGAGCATCAGGCTACGTACCCTGCCCGTCATCGCAGCCACCGCCCTCGCGGCGTCGTTCGCAGTGCCGACCGCCGCGTCCGCGGCCGCACCCTCTCACGTCAGTGAGGGCCACGGCGACACATCTGTCCTGGCCGCCAAGCCGTACATGGGCTGGAGCAGTTGGAGCCTGGAGGCAACCAGCTACCCCGGCTACGGCGGGTTCAGCTGGCTCACCGAGGCCCACATCAAGCAGCAGGCCGACGTGATGGCCTCGAAGCTGAAGTCACACGGCTACGAGTACGTCAACGTCGACGCGGGCTGGACCAACGGCTTCGACCAGTACGGCCGCCCGATAGCGAACAGCTCCACGTTCCCCGACGGCATGAAGTCCCTGGGGGACTACGTACACGCCAAGGGCCTCAAGTTTGGCCTCTATCTGGCGGTCGGCCTCGACCCCGGGGCGTACAACGACGGCAAGACCCCGATCTACAACGCACCCGGCTGCACGACCGCAGACGTTGTCTACCCCGACCTACGCAAGACCAATGGGTGGACATCCGCGTACCAGATGGATTTCAGCAACCCGTGCTCGCAGAAGTACATCGACTCCGTCGCCGATGAACTGGCCGACTGGGGCGTGGACTTCCTGAAGGTCGACGGTGTGGGCCCGGGCTCGTGGCAGGGCGACGCGGCCCACGACAACACCTCCGATGTGAAGGCGTTCCACACGGCGCTGCAGCAGACGGGCCGCCCAATCCAGCTCACCTTGTCATGGTCGCTGAGCCACACCCAGGCCGACGTGTGGAAGGCCAACTCCAACGGCTGGCGGGTCGACACCGACGTCGAGTGCTACTGCAACTCGCTGGTGACGTGGAACAACTCCGTCAAGGGGCGCTGGAACGACGTCGTCCAGTGGATTCCCGACGCGGGCCCCGGCCACTGGAACAACCTCGACGCCCTCGACGTGGGCGTCGGCGCCATGGACGGCATCACCGATACCGAGAGGCAGAGCTACGCCACCTTGTGGGCGATCGAGTCCGCGCCGCTGTACTCCGGTGACGACCTGACCAAGCTCGACTCGTACGGCCTGTCGCTGCTCACCAACGACGAGGTCATCGCGGTCGACCAGGCCGGCAACCCGGCCAAACCGGTCAGCCAGACCAGCGACCAACAGGTCTGGTACGCCCGCAACGCCGACGGCAGCTACACCGTGGCCCTGTTCAACTTGGGGGCCGGCTCCATCGACGTCACCGCGGACTTCTCCGACCTGGGTATCAGCGGCAAGGCGTCGGTACGCGACCTGTGGAGCCACAAGAACCTCGGCAGCGTCTCGGGTAGCCTCACCGAGAACCTCCCGGCGCACGGCTCGCGGCTGTTCACGTTCACCCCGAAGAGCAGCAGCGCGCCCGGCACCCCGCTCGCCGTGCACGGCACCGCCTCCACCGCGAGCAGCGTGTCACTGGCCTGGGACAAGGTGAACACCGGCACCTCACCCGCCACCGGCTACACCGTCTACGCGAACGGCACGAAGGTCGCCACCACCAGCGGCACCTCCACCACCGTCAGCGGCCTGAGCGCGGCCACCGACTACGCCTTCACCGTCGTCGCGCACGACGCCAAGGGCCGGAGGTCCGTCCCGAGCAAGGCCGTCGCCGTCACCACGCCGGCGGACGGCGGGCCGACCGGCTACGAGGCCGAGGCGTCGGGCAACACCCTCACCGGCAGCGCGAGCGCCGTCGACTGCTCGGGCTGCTCCGGCGGCAAGAAGGTCACCAATCTCAGTTGGGGTTCCGTAGCCGTCAACAACGTCACCGCGCCCAAAGACGGCACCTACCTGATGAAGCTCGACTACGTCGACGGCGACTCCAGCCGAATCATCGACATCACCGTGGGCGACAAGACCATCCAGGTCCCGCTGTCCGGCACCAACGAAAACACCTGGGACACCGCGCAGTCCATCACCGTGTCCATTCCTCTGAAGGCAGGCAGCAACACCCTGACCTTCACCAACCCGACGGACTGGGCACCCGACATCGACAAGCTCACCGTCTGACAACGCCGAGTCCGGCCGATCACGGGTGGTCAAGGCGTCGCTCCCCCAGCTGGACGCCGGGTGGGGTTCCCCCGGCCGAAGACTGGGGGAACCCCAGGCACGGTGCATCGCAAGGCGCCGGAGCGCTTGCACAGCGGCTCTGTTCGGGCGTCTCGGCAACGCCGGGGGCCGCGCCTGGGGCCCTCCCCCAGCCGCCAGGCTGGGTGGGGCGGCGAAAGGGCCGCTCGTGATCGGACGGACACGGCTAAACGCCATCTGACTCGCCCTCATCGTCTCACCCGCTGCACGCGCAACACCACAACACGCAAAGGAGAGTGCCGTGGTGGTCACACCCCAGGGCAACCACATGACGCCGGTGAAACCGCCGTCCGGCGCAGCCGGCGCGGTGGCCACCACGGCCACCTCACCGCTCACGAAGAAGGACGGCAAGCTTGCGAAGGTGCGGCGGGGCACGCCCACCAGGTCGGCCGCGGCCCGCCGCAGGGACCTGCCGGTCGCGCTGCTGCTCATCATCCCGTCGGTCGTCGGCTTCCTGATCTTCTACGCCTACCCGACCTTCCGCGGGATCTACCTCAGCTTCACCGATTTCCACGTCCTCTCCCCGCCGAACTGGGTTGGCCTGGCCAACCTCCGCGAGATGATCCACGACGACGTCTTCTGGCACTCGCTGTGGGTCACGGTGTACTTCGTCATTCTGTCGGTGGTGTTCGGCACGCTGGTGTCGCTGGTGACGGCCGTGGTGCTGCACCGGGTCACCCGCTCCTCGGCACTGCGCGGCGTCATCCTGCTGCCGTTCCTGATCTCCAATGTGATCGCCGCGCTGGTGTGGCAATGGATGCTCGACCCCCAACTGGGCATTATCGACATGGCGTTGCAGCATCTGACCGGCCACTCCATAGACTTCTTCGGCAGCGGCAACTGGGCGATCCCCGCCCTCGCCGCGATCAGCGTCTGGAAGTGGATGGGCTATTACGCCCTGCTGATCTTTGCCGGCCTGCAGACCATCCCGCCGACCATCTACGAAGCCGGCCGGGTCGACGGCGCCGGCGAGTGGCAGATGTTCCGCCGCCTGACCGTGCCCTTGCTGCGCCCGATCCTGGTGATGGTCGTCGTGCTGACCGTCATCAACTCCTTCCAGGTCTTCGACATCGTGCAGGTCACCACCAAGGGCGGCCCGGCCAACGCCTCCAACGTGCTGCAGATGTACATCTACAACAAGGCCTTCAGCCAGTTCGACTTCGGCTACGCCGCGACCATGTCGCTGGCCCTGTTCGCCCTGCTCATCGCGGTCACCTTCACCCAGCTACGGCTCGCCCGCGCCAACGAATCCGACCTGAACTGAAGGAGGCTGTCATGGCCGTCACCCTCGCACCCACGCGGAACGGGCAGCGCCCGAGTTCCCCAAGCCGGTCCCGCAAGCTCTCGCCCGGCCGGATCGTGGCGTGGACGTACCTCGCCGTCGTCGTGGTCATCACGCTCTTCCCGTTCTACTGGATCCTGCGCACCGCGCTGTCCAACAACTACTTGCTGGCAAGTCATCCTTCTTCGCCGCTGCCGGTCGGCTTTACCTGGGGGGCCTTCGAACGCGCCCTGGGCATCGCATCCCCCGCGCAGGCCCAGGCCCAAGGCGGCTCCGGCGCCTCCCTCGACATCCCCCTGTACCTGCGCAACTCCGTGATCTACGCGACCAGCCAGACCGTCCTGATCGTGCTGTTCTCCTCCGCCGGCGCCTACGCCTTCTCCCGGCTGCACTGGCGCGGCCGCAACCTCGTCTTCAACGTCCTCATCAGCGCCCTGATGGTTCCCGGCGTCTTCATGCTGCTGCCGAACTTCGTGTTGATCAAAGACCTTGGATTGACAGACACCTTTGGCGGGCTGATCCTGCCCGGGGGGCTTTTCCAGGCGTTCACGCTGTTCTTCCTGAGGCAGTTCATGCTCGGGCTCAGCAGCGAGATCGAGGAAGCCGCGATCATCGACGGCGCCGGACCAGTGCGGATCTTCTTCCGGATCGTCCTGCCCATGTCATCCGCACCGATCGCGACGGTTTCACTGCTGATGTTCGTCAACGCCTGGAACGACTATTTCTGGCCGTTGCTGGTCACCAGTTCCCAGAACGTGCAGCCGCTGACCCTCGCACTGGGCGTGTTCAAACAGTCCTCGCCGACAGCCGCCCCCGACTGGGCCGGACTGATGGCCGCCGCCCTCATCGCCGCCCTGCCGATGCTTCTCCTCTTCCTCGCTTTCGGCAAACGCATCGTCAACTCCATCGGCTTCTCCGGCATCAAGTAGACGAGTCCACCGAGTGCTCCGGCACTCGCGGCGGCGCTGTCGCCGCCGCCTTCGACGCCCTGATCCAGGGCACAGGCCCAGAGCCGCCCAAAGGCCGTCCAGTGCGCTGACCTCCTCACCGCTCTTCTGGACAGTCGACCCACTCAAAGAAAGTGAAAGAAGAAATGACGAGAGTTCGCAAGGTCGTGACGCTGGGCGCTGCCCTCACCCTGGCCGCCGTGGTCTCGGCCTGCTCCGGCAGCAGCTCCAGCTCCGCCTCCGGCTCCAAGACCGTCAACTGGTGGACCTGGGACGACAAGCAGGCCGCCGCGTACAAGGTCTGCGCGACGGACTTCGAGAAGGCCAACCCCGGCGTGACCGTGAAGATCTCGCAGTACGGCGTCACGGACTACTTCACGAAGCTCACCGCCGGGTTCGTCGCGGGCAACGCGCCCGACGCCTTCCAGGACAGCGTCACGTACCTCCAGCAGTACGCCGACCAGAACCAGTTGCTGCCGCTGGACAGCTACATCAAGAAGGACAACTTCGACCTGTCCCGCTTCTCCGTCGGGGTGGACTCGTGGAAGTACACCGACGGCAAGCAGTACGGCCTGCCGCTGGACTGGGCCGCGGCCGGCCTGTTCTACAACGCCGACATGCTCGCCAAGGCGGGCTACACCCAGCAGCAGGTCGAGACGCTCAACTGGAACCCCGACGACGGCGGCACCATCGGCAAGATGATCGCCCACCTGACAGTGGACACCAGCGGCCGCCGCGGCGACCAGCCCGGCTTCGACAAGAACCACATCAAGACGTACGGCTTCGGCCAGATGGCGGCCAAGGACTTCCTGGGCCAGACCACCTGGAGCCCCTTCATCTCCACCACCGGCTGGCGGCTGACCAACAACGGGAGCTGGCCCACATCCCTGAACTACAACGACCCGCAGTTCGTGAAGACGATGGACTGGATCCGTACCCTGGTGAACAAGGGGTACGCGCCCAAGCTCGGGTCGACCGTCGCCTCGGACATCGACCTGATCTCCTCCGGCAAGGTCGCCATGGAGACCAGCGGCTCCTGGGAGGCATCCACCCTCGCCAAGATCCCGAACCTCAAGGTCGGCATCGCCCCCACCCCACTCGGCCCCGACGGCAAGACCCGCTCCGTGATGAGCAACTCCAATGGCAACAACATCTGGGCCGGCACCAAGAACCCCGACCTGACCTGGAAGTGGGTCTCCTACATGGGTTCGGAAACCTGCCAGTCCAAGGCGTCGACGACCGGCACCTTCCTCCCGTCCATCCCCGCTTCCATGGACGCCTCCGCGAAGGCTCTCAAGACCCAGGGCATCGATCTGTCGGTGTTCACCGACATGCTCAAGAACAAGATCCTCTACCCGGCCCCTGACCTCCACAACGGTGCGGCCCTGCAGGCCGCGGTCGAGCCGCTGTTCGAGGCGTACTTCTCCGGTCAGAAGAGCGACAGCGTCTTCGCACAGATGCAGAGCCAGAGCCACACCGTACTCACCCAGAAGAACTGACGCACCGCGTCTGTTGACGTTCTGCGGCCGGAGGTGCCTACCCACCGCACGTCCGGCCGCGGATCAGGAAAGGTCTCTCCATGCCCACCACCCCCGCGCGGATCATCTCCCTGCGCGCGGCCGGCACCTGCTTCGCCGTGGAACTCACCGAGCCGGTGCCCAGAGTCCTCCACTGGGGCGCGGACCTCGGCGAGCTGACCGACGCGGACTTCGCAGCGCTGAGCCTGACCGCCGAGCCCGCGATTCTCAACAACTCCGTGGACGTCCCTCGCCACTTCACCGTGTGGCCCACCGAGGCCGACGGCTGGTCGGGCACCCCCGCCCACCACGGCCACCTCGCGGGCACCGCTGCCGCCCCCCGGCTCACTACGACCGGCACGACCTATCGTCAGGAGTCGGACGGCAGTGGCGAGATACAGGTCGAATTGACCGACGCTTCCTCCGACCTCGACATCACCCTCACCTACACGCTGGACCCCTCCGGGGTTCTCTCCGTCACCTCGGGAATCACCCGCCGTACCGAGGGCGATCCGGCGCCGTACGACCTCGCGCAGGTCCTCACGCTTCTGCCGTTGCCCCGACGCGCCACCGAGATCCTCGACTTCACCGGCAAGTGGAGCCGGGAACGTTCGCCCCAGCGGCGGACCATCGCCCACGGCGTCCACTCCCGCGAGGTGCGGCGCGGCAAGCCGGGCCTCGACTCGCCCTACCTGCTCGCCGTCGGCGTGCCCGGCTTCGGCTTCGGCGCCGGCGAGGTGTGGGGGGTGCACGTCGGCTGGAGCGGCGACCAGCGCTACCTCGTCGAGCAGCTCCCGGAAGGCGCGGGCACCCACGCCTCCGTACTCGGCGGTGGCGAGTTGCTGCGGGCGGGCGAGATCCGCCTCGCGCCCGGTCAGACCTACCGCACCCCGGCCTGCCACTTCGCCTGGTCCGCCGAAGGACTCGACGGCCTCGCCGACCGCTTCCACACCTTGATGCGGGGCCGGCCCAACCACCCGTCCGCGCCCCGCCCTCTCGTCCTCAACAGCTGGGAGGCCGTCTACTTCGACCACGACCTCGACCGGCTGCTGCGGCTGGCCGACCGGGCCGCCGAGGTCGGCGTCGAGCGCTTCGTGCTGGACGACGGCTGGTTCTCCGGTCGCCGCGCGGACAACGCCGGGCTCGGCGACTGGACGGTCGATCCCGGCGTCTGGCCGGACGGGCTGGGCCCGCTGGTGGACCACGTACGCGCCCTCGGCATGGACTTCGGGCTGTGGGTCGAGCCGGAGATGGTCAACCGCGACTCCGACCTGGCCCGCGAGCACCCCGACTGGGTGCTCGGCCCGGCCGCGGGCGTCGGCCCCTCCGCCCGCAACCAGCACGCTCTGGACGTCGCCAACCCCGAGGTGTTCACGTACCTGCTCAAGTCCCTCGACAGGCTCGTCGACACGTACGGCATCGCGTTCCTGAAGTGGGACCACAACCGCGAGCTGCACGAGGCGGTACACGGCACCGACGACCGCCCAGCCGCGCACGCACAGGTGGACGCCCTCTACCGGCTGCTGGACGCGCTCAAGGAACGCCATCCCGGTCTGGAGATCGAGAGCTGCGCCAGCGGCGGCGGCCGGATCGACCTGGGCATCCTCGCCAGGACCGACCGGGTGTGGGCCTCGGACTGCAACGACCCCGTGGAACGCCAGTCCATCCAGCGCTGGACGGCCCAACTCCTGCCGCCCGAGCTGATCGGCGCCCACTTCGGCCCCTCGCCCAGCCACACCACCGCCCGGAACAGCTCCGACGCCTTTCGGCTGACCACCGCGCTGTTCGGGCACCCCGGCATCGAGCAGGACATCACCCTGTGCCTGCCCGAGGAGCTGGCCCGGCTCACCGCCTGGACCGCGCTCTACCGCGAACTGCGCCCCCTGCTGCACGGCGGGCGTACGGTCCGCGCCGACCTGGAGGACGAGGCCCGGCTGCTGCACGGCGTGGTCGCCCACGACGGGTCGGCCGCCCTCTACTGCTGGGCGCGCCTGACGACTTCACCCGAAGGCCAGTCAGGACGGGTACGCCTGCCCGGACTCGCCGCCGACACCCGCTACCAGGTACGGGTACGCACCGACCTCGGCCTGCCCTCCTTCCACCAGACCAGCAGCCCGGCCTGGCTCACCGAAGCGGTACAGGGCTGGATCGAACTGCCGGGGGCCGTGCTGGCAGTCGCCGGAGTACCCATGCCGACCCTCAACCCCGGGCAGGCTTTGCTGATCGAGGTGCGGCGGGAGGAATGTCCTGCGGGTTCGCCGGAACAGGGGTCGCGTAGAGCTTGCTCGGACGGCATGGGCAGAATCACCAAAGTGTGCCCATAGCGTGCCGGGTACCCGACGCGGAACGCTTCATGACAGAAAAAGAGCAGGCCAGAACCATAATCGCAGCCACTGTCGGCGCTCACGCGATGTGCTTCCACCGCCCCTTCCGGGCCGACGAGTGGTTCCTCTACCAGCAGGAATCACCGATCGCGACGGGAGCGCGTGGGCTTGCCCGTGGCCAGATCTACGACCGCCAGGGCCAACTGCTGGTCTCCGTGATGCAGGAGGGACTGTTCCGAAAGGTCGGCTGACCTGGTCTTTCACCTCCAGCCGGACGGTCCGCGTCGTGCTGTACGCTCGACGCGGACCCTTTCGGGTCGGGGCCAGTTCCCGTCGAAAAGCAAGAACATACCCAGCGGCCGACGTCTCCGTGTTTCGCTGTACCCCACAGCGATTGTGTCGGCAGTGGGAGAAGCTGTCTGGTCGGGAGGCTACGGCCCGGGAGCGGGTGGAGCGCACCCGGGAGCAGAACGCGGAGCTGAACCGGCGACTGATGGCTGCGGAGGAGGCGTTTCCCGGCTTGTGATCACCCGGGAGACGGTTGAGGAGATCCTGGGCGACGCGGCGCCAGGCGGTGCGCGCGACGTCGGGGATGCGACCGTGTGTGGCGAAACAGGTGGCCAGATCGATCAGGAATCGAGAAGCGCGGGTCACGGAGGCGCACCTAGCATGATCGTCATGGACATCACCATTCACACGAGCTTCCTCCCGCATGACGACCCGGACGCGTCCCTGGCTTTCTACCGCGACGCCCTCGGCTTCGAGGTCCGCAGCGACGTCGGACAGGGCAAGATGCGCTGGATCACGGTCGGCCCCGTCGGGCAGCCCGGCACGTCCATCCTCCTGGCGCCGCCGGCCGCCGACCCTGGGGTCACCGAGGACGAGCGCCGCACCATCGTCGAGATGATGGCCAAGGGTACCTACGGCTGGATCCTGCTGGCCACCCGGGACCTCGACGGCACTTTCGAGAAGGTGCAGGCCGGCGACGCCGAGGTCGTCCAGGAGCCGACCGACCAGCCGTACGGCATCCGCGACTGCGCCTTCCGCGATCCCGCGGGCAACCTGGTCCGCATCCAGGAGCTTCGCTGAGCCGTCCGGTCATCGATTCGGCCATGATGGCCGGCGTCGCGACCACCTGCGAGAATACGGCGGCCAGCGCTTCCAGGCCGCTGTCCTCGACCACCCCCTCGGCGGCCGCACCATCGCAGAGGTGCTCGCGATGTCGGCCGCCGAGGCCGAGGCGCGCACGCCTGCTTCCCACAAGGGCGGCGTCTACATCCTCGCCGAGCCGAGCACCGGCCTCCATCCCGCCGCCGTCGAGCAGTTGCTCGGCCTGCTCGACCGGCTCGTCGACTCCGGCAAGCCGGTCATCGCCACCGAGCACCTCGCCGCCTACCTCGGCATGCAACCCAGGTGCTCGCGGACATCGATGAAAAGGAGTTCTCTCATGTGTCACCCCTCGTGGGGGCGCGCACGCACCGCGGCGCAGCGCCTGAGCGACCTCGCGCGACTGCGCCGCGTCCGCGACCGGATCGACCGGGAGTACGCGCAGCCGCTGAACGTCGAGGCGCTCGCCCGCGGCGTGAACATGTCCGCCGGGCACCTCAGCCGCCAGTTCCGGCTGGCCTACGGCGAGTCGCCGTACGCGTACCTGATGACGCGTCGCATCGAGCGCGCGACGGCGCTGCTGCGTCGTGGCGACCTCAGCGTCACCGAGGTCTGCTTCGCGGTCGGCTGCTCATCGCTGGGCACCTTCAGCACCCGCTTCACCGAGCTGGTCGGCATGCCGCCCAGCGCCTACCGGCGCCGCGCAACGGGCGCTGCGGCGGGGATGCCGCCGTGTGTGGCAAAGCAGGTGACAAGACCGATCAGGAATCAAGAAGCGCCGGTCACCGAGCCGCAACTAGCGTGACGGCCATGGCATCCATCGAATCCGTCACCCTCGACGTGGCCGACCCCACGGCCGCCAAACGCTTCTACACCGCCGCCTTCGGTTTGGACACGCAGATACGCCTGCGGGCCTTGGAGGCACCCACAACCGGCTTCCGCGGGTTCACGCTGGCGCTCACGGTGTCCCAGCCGGCCACCGTCAACAGCCTCATCGACGCCGCCCTCGACGCCGGCGCCACGCCGCTGAAGCCTGCCGCGAAGTCGCTCTGGGGCTACGGCGGTGTCGTACAAGCCCCGGACGGGACGATCTGGAAGGTCGCGACCTCGGCGAAGAAGGACACCGGCCCTGCCACCCGGCGGGTCGACGAGATCGTGCTCCTGCTGGGAGTCGCAGACGTGGCCGCGAGCAAGCGGTTCTACGTCGACCAAGGCCTTGCCGTGGCGAAGAGCTTCGGCCGCATGTACGTCGAGTTCGCTGCTGGGTCGAGTCCCGTCAAGCTGGCGCTGTACAGGCGCCGTGCCCTTGCCAAGGACGCCGGCGTCTCTCCCGACGGCACCGGATCGCACCGGCTCATGATCGGTGGCGATGCCGGGCCTTTCACCGACCCGGACGGGTTTGCATGGGAGGCCGCATCGCCGGCACCCACGCCCTGATGTGTCACTGCTGCCTGCCCTGCCTGGTCGCCGATCACGAAACAGCCGCCGGGCTCGGGGCGGTGCCGGGTGCCGAGCTGATGCGCCCGCCGCGGCCGACCACCATCGTCACTCGGACCGAGTGCACCGCGCGCCTCGCCGGCCATGGGATTCGGGTACTGTCACCGCCGAGCGAATACGTACATACGTACGCTTCGTGGTCCACAGGGCCCACGAGAGGGCGGTGTGCGCGAGGCCATCAGGGCGCTGGAGGCCGTGGCGTCCGCGAAGCCCGCGGCCCCGGTGAACCGACCGATGACCGACGGAGCCCGTCCCCTGTAAGGAAGGGCTCTCCACGAAGTGACTGGAGGAAGCACGACGGGCGCGCCGCCGCGTGGACTTGAGGAGAGGCTGCGGGACACTCGCGCGAAACTGGAGAGCGACGTCGATCTCTGGGTCGCGACGTAGGCTGACCTGCTTTTTACCTCCGTCCAGCGGTCCGTGGCGCGTCGTTGGCGCCACGGACCGCTGCATGCGACGCGGCACGCGGCCCCCGTCGGTGGTCGTGTGACGAAGGACCCAGGAGGTGTCACAAGGTCTTCATATCTGGGCTACGTAGAGTGGGGCCCATGGCACAAAAGCGCTCCCCCGTACGGAAGACCGGGCTCGCCGCTGGTCTCCTGGTCCTGAGCATCCTGGCCGGTGGCCTCGTCGCCGGCCTGGCACTGCCCTCAGTGGGAGCGCTGGGCCTGGTCGCCAAATCTGCGGTGCAGGATTTCAACAGCCTCCCGGCGGATCTCACGGCGCCACCGCTGTCCCAGGCCTCCTCGATATACGACGCCAACGGCGGCCTGATAGCCACCGTGTACGACCGCGACCGGACCGTCGTCCCCGAGAACCAGATAGCCCCGATCATGCGCAAAGCCCTCGTGGACATCGAGGACAACCGCTACTACCAGCACGGAGCGATCGACCCGAAGGCCGTGCTGCGGGCACTCAACACGAACGCGGCCACAGGCGGAGTCTCCCAGGGCGCGTCCACGCTGACCCAGCAGTACGTGAAGAACGTCTTCGTGGAACAGGCCGGCAGCAACCAGCAGGCGGTGCTCGCCGCACAGCAGCAGACCCTCGGACGCAAGATCCAGGAACTGCGCTACGCCATCAAGCTGGAGCAGACGCTCAGCAAGGACCAGATCCTCACCAACTACCTGAACATCACCTTCTTCGGTGAGCAGGCGTACGGGATAGAGGCGGCGGCCGAGCGCTACTTCAGCGTCCACGCCAAGGACCTCACCCTGCCGCAGGCCGCACTGCTGGCCGGCCTGGTCCAGTCGCCGTCCGCCTACGACCCGATCGTGGACAAGAACCTCGCCCAGCAGCGCCGTGACACGGTGCTGCGCAAGATGGCCCAATACCACACCATCACCCAGGCCCAGGCGAAGAAGGCGATCGGCACACCGATCAAACTCAAGGTCAGCACGCCGCAGCAGGGCTGCATCACCGCACAGCAGGGCGAGGGCTTCTTCTGCGACTACGTCAAGAAGACCATCCTCAGCGATCCGGCCTTCGGCAAGACCGCGGCCGTCCGCCAGGCGCTGTGGAGCCGGGGCGGCCTACAGATCCACACCACGCTGGACCCGAAGGCGCAGAGCGCCCTGCAGCAGTCGGTCACCTCTCACGTGTACGCCTCCGACAAGGCCGCCACCGCCATGACGCTGGTGCAGCCTGGCACCGGCAACATCATCGCCATGGGGCAGAGCCGTCCGTACGGCGTCGGCACGCACCAGACCGAGATCAATCTGAACGTCGGCACCGCGATGGGCGGCGGCCTGGGCTTTCCGACCGGATCCACCTTCAAGCCGATCGTAGCCGCAGCGGCCATCGAGAACGGGATCCAGCCTTCGCAGACCTATCCGTCCCCCTACACCATGCCGTGGCCCGCCATGACGGACTGCGCGGGCGGCCGATATCCGAAGGGTGGCGCGGTGCACAACGACAGCAAATCGCTGGTCGGCCCGTTCGCGATGCCGGCCGCCATGGCCCAGTCGGTCAACACCTATTTCGCGCAACTGGAGGCGGACGCGGGCCTGTGCAACGTGGCGACCATGACCAACAAACTCGGCATCACCGCACAGGCGGGCGGCGAGAAGCTCAGCGTGGTCCCGTCCATGACGCTGGGCAGCAACGACCTCACCCCGCTGGAGATGGCGAACGTCTACGCCACGTTCGCCAACCACGGCACCTACTGCGCCCCGACCGCCATCACCTCGGTGACCACACCGGACCGGAAGAACCTGCCCGTCCCACAGGCCGGCTGCACGCAGGTCATGTCTCCGACGACCGCCGACACGATCACCACCATCCTCAAGGGCGTCGTCCAGGACGGCACCGGCAAGCCCGCCGGCCTCACCGACCGTGACAGCGCCGGCAAGACCGGCACCACGGACGCGAGCAAGCAGGTCTGGTTCGTCGGCTACACCCCCGAACTCTCCGGTGCGACCGTCGTCAGCGATTCGGTCAGCCCCCAGGACCTGGATGGCCAGAGCATCGGCGGCACCGTAGTCGGCCAAGCCTTCGGCGGCACCCTGGCCGGACCGATCTGGCGCAGTGCCATCGAAGGCGCACTGGCCGGCGTTCCGGCAAGCAGTCTCACCACGGTGAACCTGCCCTGATCCGCGACGCAGACGCCAGGCGCCACTGCCACTCCAACTCCTCCCGGCACCGGCCACTAGCCACGGCTACCGCCGCGCCGGCAGACCAGGCCGGCCCAGCAGATGCCCGTAGCCGCGGCTCCGATGTTGTACAGCAGCACGTTTTCCACGTCGACGAATGCGTCGTCCGGAGCGTCGTGCCCCCAGTGCCAGGGCACGCAACGCCGCGGCCACGCCGCGCCGGCGGCACAGTGGCGCAGCGGCCGGACAGGCCCTGGAAGACCACTGAAGATCTTCAGGAGTCTTTTAGACCTGCACGCCGCGAGTCAACGCTCCGTCGACGACGAGGTTGGTACCGGTCACGAAACTGGCCGCCGGGCTGGCCAGGAACACCACCGCACGGGCGATCTCCTCGGGCTTGGCCATCCTGCCGGTCGGGTTCAACGCCAGGGCCTCGCTGAACAACGTGGGGTTGTTCTGCTCGATGTCCGACCACACCCCACCGGGGAAGTAGGTGTTGCCCGGCGAGACCGTGTTGGCCCGGATGCCCTTGCCGGCCAGCTGATAGGCCAGCCCCTGGGTGTAGTGGATGAGTGCGGCCTTGAAGGTGCCGTAGGGTCCCGCGGCGAAGTCGATCTCGCGGCCCGACACACTGGACACGGTCACGATCGAGGGCGCCTGGCTGCGCTCCAGGTGCGGCAGCGCGACCTCAACCAGCCGCACGGTGCCCAGCATGTCGACCTCGAAGCTCTTTCGCCAGTTCTCTTCCTCGTCGGGTATGGCCAGCGCGCTGACGTTCGACACGACGATGTCCAGGCCCCCGAAATCGGCTGCGACGTCCTCCACCCAGGTGGCCAGGGCCACCTTGTCGGCCACGTCGACCGCCCGCCCCGTGACGGCCGCTCCGCTCTGCTGCAACGTCTTCACCGTCTCGGTCACATCTGACTCGGTACGCGCGCACAGGGCGACCGAGACCCCCTCCTCGGCGAGCGTTTCCACGATCGCGCGGCCGATGCCCTTGGTGCCACCGGTCACCACGGCGCGCATCCCACGAAGTTGAAGATCCACGGTTCCCAATCTCCTTTGGTACTCGTACTCGCTGTGCGTCGCACGCGGTCGTCTGGTTGTTGTTGTGAAGGCGGGTTTCAGTGCGGGGAGAGGGTGGCGGCCAGCTCGCGCAGGTGCCGATGAATCCCGCCGTAGACCTGGGTCGGCGGTAGCAGGGACTTGGCCACCTTGGTCATGGCACTGAAATTGGTGTCCACGACGTTGGCGAGGGGCGCCAGACTGATCTGGCTCAGCAGCTGGTAGGCGTCCAGCCTGTCCAGTCCGAAGAGCTCACCGAACCAGAGCACCATGTCCACCTGGCTGATCCGCCAGGCATCCTCCAGCGGACGGCTCGACCCGATGACCATCAGGTGGTCGTCGTCCTCGATCCGCGGCCAGACCGGCGCACCGCCCTTGATCAGCTCCACGGCGAGGGTGGTGTTCATGGCTCCCTCGACCGCCGTGCCGCAGGACTCCCCCTCTCCCTGGCGGTAGTGGCCGTCGCCGACGGAGAACAGTGCGCCCTCCACGTTGACCCCGAGGTAACAGGTCGCCCCCGGGCGCATCTCCGGGGTGTCCATGTTTCCGCCGAACATGTCCGGGACCAGGGAGCTGCGGACCTCGCCCAGAGCGGGGGCGACGCCGACCGTCCCGAGCATCGGCGCCATCGGCAGCTCCAGGCTCAACTCGCTGGCCTGTGCTTCGAAGGTGACCGTCTTGCGTGCGGAATCCACCTGGTAGATCCAGGTACGCTCGGGCAACGGTTCCTGCAGCGTGGCCGTCCGATCGGTACCCGTCAGCCCGCCGAAGAACGGGATGGTCGCGGAGGCCCCCCAGGAACGCGCCGGTGTCATGTCGATGAAGTGCAGCACCAGGGTATCGCCCGGCTCGGCGCCCTCGACGTAGAACGGGCCGGTCTGCGGGTTGAGGTAGCGCGAGTCCAACGAGGCACTGGGCAGATCGGTGATGTTACGCAAGCGGCCGCAGAACGCGTCGTCGCTCCACAGACGCAGTACCGTTCCCGGCTTGATCCGGTGCGTGGGCGCGGCTCCGCCGAAAGTCCACGCGTACTGATCGGGCTTCGGGGTGAACTCGAGAATGTCCATGGGGCAGCGTTCTCTCCTTCGGCTACGTCAGGCAATGAGTGAAGGCCTGGGGCCCGTGCGGCGGCCGGCACCCGTCGCGCGGTGCGTGGCGTAACAGCCAAGGGCTCAGAAAGGAACAACTCGCTGATTCCGGATCCGGCCGAGTTGCTCGTGGTAGCCGTCCGCGACCTGGTGGATGCCCATCGGCAGACTGCTCTCACCTCTCGCGCTCTCCAGGCCTCATTGCCTCTTTGCGCAAGATCCCACGAGAACTTATTGAGCCGACATTGTGATCAATTGTCAAGAGATGTGGATCAATGGACCCCAAGGATGTCTCTTGAGGCGGCAACGCGAGAGCCCACCGACGCGGGCCTGGGTAGAACGTGGCACGTGAGACACCGAGCGCTCTCGCAGCTTCGTTCTTGTTGCCCTGGGCGTCAAGCAGGCTCCGCACAATCGCGTCGCGCTGCATGGACGCCCGTCGCGGTCCTGGTCCACGACCTGAAGGCCCGGTGTGCCCGCCGCCCGACGGCGGCCTATCAGTCCCGGCCGCCCGCACGTTGAACGTCCTCCGTCACGACACGTTGTTGCCCCAAACACAGGACTGGGAACACGGGACCTGCGCATGGGGTGTCGCCGGTTGGCGGGGCCTGCCGTAGTCCCGTTCAGGCTCCGCCGCGTACCGACCGGTCCCCGTAGAGGCCATCGATGTCGATCAGCAGCAGGTCCGGACGGCGGGCGGCGGCCTGGAGCACGTCGGGGTGAAAGCCATGCAGGGAGTACAGGGCGAGGACCGCGTCGTGACTGCGGTGGCCCTGGTCCGCCAGCAGGTCGCGGATCCGCTCGAGGCGTTCCACGTCCCGCATACCCCGTGGCTGCGCGGTGGCTTTGGCCTCGCCCACCAGCGCGATTGCGGCGTGCGAGGACTGCGGGCGCTCTCCCGGTGCAAGGGCCAGGACGTCGACCTCGTGCTTGGTGCGCGCGGCCGGATCGGCGATCTCGGCAGAGCCCACCGCGCCGAACCGTACCGGAGCTTCGTCGAAGGCGAAGGATCTGGTCCATTCCCGGGCTGTCTCTTCGAAGTGTGGGCCAAGGATCTTGGAGTGGAAGGTCGGCCGCGAGTCGTACCAGGCCTGCTGCCCCCGCCCGTGCTCGACGAGATCGACCAGGGGGAGCGTGATGAGCTGGTTGAAGCGGATCACGGGGTCAGCGACCGTGATCACCGGGTTACGGGCTTTGAGGAGGTCCTGCTCCTTGCGCAGGTATCCGGTGGACTCCAGCACCTCCAGCGGAGCGACCACCGCGGAGCGCTGCTTCTCCAGCATCGCCCCGATCTTCGAGGGCGTCGAGGCGCCCCGAGCCACCGCCGACAGCAAGTCGTAGTACACCGTGCGGTGCGTGATGCGCGGGTCCTCCCGCAGCAGGAGTTCCGCCTCCACCCGTGAATACAGCGCACGCCCCGGGTCCAGCAGCGTACGAGGCAGCCAGCCGTCGAACTCCGCCACACTCTGCGGGGCTGCGCCCGGTGCCAGCGGCCGGTAGCCGGGTGCGCCGCCCAGAACGGCGTCGACGTACAGTGCCGTGACCGGATCGGCCACGGCCCAGTGGGTGCGGGCTGTGCGGTAGTCGAAGGCCGGCAGCCGCAGGTCCAGCACCGCCCGGCCGCGCAGGGGCTTGGTCCCCGACAGCAATTCGCTCATCACGCTCATCGCTGACCCGCACAGAACGATCCGGCCTCCTGATGCCTTGCCGGACTGCGACTGGTCGTACAGCAACTGCAGAAAGCCAGGGATCTCCGGGGAGTGCTGCAGCAGGTAGGGCAGTTCGTCGATGACCACCAGCGATGCCCCTGGGGCTCGGTTGACCACATCGAGGGCGGTGGTCAGTACGTCCTGCCAACCCCCTAGCCGAAGCGCGCCGGGCCGCACGCCTGCGTGGGCGGCGATCGCCGCGCTGAAACGCTCAAGCGCCAGCACTCTGCCCTCCTCCTGCACCGCGGTCAGATACAGACCTCCCACCGCCTCGGTCAGCGCCTCCAGCAGGTACGACTTTCCGTTGCGGCGCCGACCGGACATGATCGCCAGCCGAAGCTCGGGCGCGGGATCCTCAACGAACTCGCGGAGCAGCGCCCACTCACGCTCCCGGTCCAGCAGCCGTCCCGGCTTGTTCGATTGTTCAGCCATACCGGCACCAGATCTGTTCATGGACACGCTTACGGAATGTGTTCATTTGCAACCTAACACCAGGCCCTAACTCATGCCGCCGGGACGCATGCCCGGGACTTCGCCTTCGGTCCGGGCAGATGGGTGCTGCGACTGCCGTCAGTTCGCCACGACAGCGCGCGGCTCGCCCCGGAAGACCTGCGAGGTGTGCCACCCGATGTGCTCGGCGGCGACCGGTGCGCTGCCCGGCTGCGGGCCGAGAACCGGCTGACCGGCCAAGGCGATCACCTGCGTACGGGCGGACAGGCTCTGCCCGGTGAACTCCCGGGACACCGTGACCCGGCGGGCCGGGTCCAGCCCGAGCACCCCCTTGTCGAAGAGCTTGTGGTGCAGGGAGCACAGACACAGCGCGTTGGAGACCTCGTCGGGGCCCCGGAACGCCCACCACTTCACATGCGCCGCTTCCAGCCCGACCGGGGCGCGCCCGATCGCCCCGTCGTACCCGCAGAACGCACACCGGTACTCGTAAGCGACGAGCACCCGCTCCCGCATCTCCGCGTCACGCCGCCGGGGCCGCGGGATACCGGGGACTGTCCACGCGCCATCGGGGGCTTCGAGGTCCAGACCCGCGTTCGCCGCGATCTCCGCGTGGAGCGACGGCGGGAAGTGGGCGTCCAGCAGCAGGTGCGCCAGCCGTCCGAGCAGCCCGGGATCGTCGGCTAGCGCGGCCCGCAGTCCCGGTGCCAGCCGCCCCGCCGCCCCGCTCTCGCGCAGCGCCCGCACCCCGGTCCCGGGACTGCCGGTCCCGAGGTGGGTCCGCACCTCCCAGACACCGTCGTTGACGAGATGGTGGAACGGGTACGCGGGGCTCGTCCGGCGGTTCGGACCGTAATCCCGGAGCAGATGGGCCAGTTCGTTCTCGATCTCGGTGTACCGCAGCGGCTCACCGGCGTCCCGCTGGAACCGCCCCAGTGCGTACAGCATCAGCAGCGGCTTGTGCGGAGCGCGCTCCCCGTTTCTGCGACCACTGCCGCAGGCCCCGCACACCTTCCGTCCAATCCACGACGGGACTCTAACCGAACTGCTGATCGTCTCGGCATCGGCTGGCAGTCCTCCGACGGCCGCGGGCTCAGGCGACCTCGACCGGCTCCGCGTCGTCCTCCGCCCGGAACTGGGTGCGGTACAGCTCCGTATATCTGCCGTCCATCGCGAGAAGTTCGGCGTGCGTACCGCGTTCCACGATCCGTCCGTCCTCGACGACGAGGATCAGATCGGCGGCGCGCACCGTGGAGAGGCGGTGGGCGATGACCACGGCCGTCCGGCCCTCCAGGGCTTCGGCGAGGGCCTCCTGGACCGCGGCCTCGGAGGTGTTGTCCAGATGGGCGGTGGCCTCATCGAGAATGACGACACGCTGCCCGGCCAGGAGCAGCCGGGCAATGGTCATGCGCTGCCGCTCGCCGCCCGACAGCCGGTATCCGCGCTCGCCCACGACAGTGTCGAGGCCGTCGGCAAGCTCGGCCACAAGGGTCTCGAGGCGCGCGCGGCGCAGTACGTCCCACAGTTCGCTCTCGTCGGCCTCGGGCCTGGCGAGCGATAGGTTGGCGCGGATCGTGTCGTGGAAGAGGTGGCCGTCCTGGGTGACCATGCCGACCGTGGCGCGGATGGAGGCTGCCGACAGGTCGCGTACGTCGATGCCGCCGATGCGTACGACGCCCTCGTCCGCGTCGTACAGGCGGGGCAGGAGCTGGGCGATGGTCGACTTGCCGGCTCCTGACGAGCCGACGAGCGCTACCGTACGGCCCGCCTCGGCGCGGAAGGAGATTCCGCGGAGGACTTCACCGCCCACGCGGGTGTCGAGGCTCGCGACCTCCTCGAGCGAGGCGAGCGACACCTTGTCGGCGGACGGATAGGCGAAGCGGACGTTGTCGAACTCGACGGCGACGGGCCCGTCCGGTACCTCGCGGGCGTCCGGCTTGTCGGCGATGAGAGGTTCCAGGTCGAGAACTTCGAAGACCCGCTCGAAGCTGACGAGGGCGCTCATGACGTCGACGCGGGCGCCCGCCAGAGCCGTCAAAGGGGCGTAGAGGCGGGTGAGGAGCAGGGCGAGCGCGACGACGGAGCCGGGTTCGAGGGTGCCGTTGAGCGCGTAGTGGCCGCCGAGTCCGTAGACGAGCGCCAGGGCGAGGGCGGCGACCAGGGTGAGAGCCGTGATGAACCCCGACTGCGCCATGGCGGTACGCACGCCGATGTCCCTTACGCGGCGGGCGCGGTCGGCGAATTCGGCCGACTCGTCGGCGGGCCGGCCGAAGAGCTTCACCAGTGTGGCGCCGGGGGCGGAGAACCGCTCGGTCATCTGCGTGCCCATGGAGGCGTTGTAGGCGGCGGCCTCCCGCTGGAGGCCGGCCATGCGGGTGCCCATGCGCCGCGCCGGCACGACGAAGACGGGCAGCAGGACGAGGGCGAACAGGGTGATCTGCCAGGACAGGGTGAGCATGACCGCGAGAGTCAGCAGCAGGGTGACGATATTGCCGACGACTCCGGACAGGGTGTTGCTGAAGGCCCGCTGGGCGCCGATCACGTCGTTGTTGAGCCGGCTGACGAGAGCCCCCGTGCGGGTGCGGGTGAAGAAGGCGACGGGCATGCGCTGGACGTGGTCGAAGACAGAGGTGCGCAGGTCGAGGATGAGGCCCTCGCCGAGGTTTGCGGACAGCCAGCGGTTCAGCAGCCCGAGTCCGGCCTCGGCGAAGGCGATCAGGGCGATGAGCACGGCCAGGGTGGTGACCCGGCCCGAATGGTTGCCGGAGACGATGGCATCGACTACCTGTCCGGCCAGGATCGGTGTCGCGACGGCGAGCAGCGCGGTCATCACGCTGAGCAGCACGAACTGGGTGATGCGGCGGCGGTGCGGCCGTGCGAACGCTCCGACACGACGCAGTGTGTCGCGGGCCAGGGGGCGGCGGTCCTGCGTGGCGTTCATGACGCTTTGCAGCTGGGTCCAGGCCGTGATCTCCATGCTCATGTAAGGACGGTAGAACTTCAACCAGGCTTGAGGTCAAGAAAGCAGCATGACGGAACGACAACTCGGGCCTGCGGCCCGTGAAACTGCCGATATTGAGCGGCGCGGTGTGCCGCCGGCAGGTACGTTCACGCCATGCCTCTCCGAGCGCGCGGAGCCCACGGATCCCGGTTATGACGCCAGGACCCTCCTGGCGGGCTACGGAGTCCTCATGTCCCGCACCGTCAGCCACATCCCCGCCCGGTACCCGGGCACCGGCGGCCCCTGGCACGGACGCCCTTGCAGCCGACCGCACCGCCAGGTCTCACTGCGGGCGCTGCGATACAGCGCCGCGCACCTGACCGCGGCCGCCCGCCGGTGCCGACGGCCGATCCCCGAGGAGATCCGCCACCACCTCGAGATATACGACTACGCAAGCGCGTTCCGCCCCAGCGCCTGGATGGGGCACGCCGCCGACTTCGCCGAGCGCAGGGCCCGCCAGACGGCGAGGCTCCGCATACGCCGAGCGGTGCTCCTCGCCGACTTCGAGGATGCCGACATCCCACCTTGGCGGCACCGCCACGGTGCTCTCTGGGACTCGTGGTGAGGAGAAGGCCCCCGTCACAAGGGCATATCCCCATTCCGGTCGACCTCGCGTCATCCGCACAACCGCACAACCGCCTGGTAATAATCACCGCGAGTCTGTGCCGGAGTCGATCTGACTGAATTCCAGGCAGCTTGTCCGAAGAGACCGTATGCTCTGGCCGTTCACCGCGACGCCCCGACCCTGCCCCGCGCGGGGACCGGTCCCCGGAGCGTGGCACAGGGCCAGGGAGGGCTCATGACGTTGATCGACATTCCGGACATCTTCGAGGAGGATGGAGTTGCCGCCGGACTTCTTGCCCGATACTTCGGCACCCTTCCTGCCGATGGTTCGCCTTTTACCGGCGCGTTCTTCGAGCGCCTGGGCGGTGGCGGCGACCGCCTCGCCACCAGGGACCTGTTCACAGCCGAGGACCTCGTCGCAGTAAGCATGCTGAGCGTCGACGTACCCGCCCCCGCCGCGCTGGAGATCCTGCAGACCCGGGCCCTCGAACTCTCAGACCTGCTACGTCTCATCCCGACCGACACCGATCTTGTCGACGTGCCGGATGACACCATTAACGACGGCTGGCCTGCCACCAAGTTGTGGAATGTGCTCAACGCGCTACCCGGGGTCGGCTGGGTCACCGCCGGAAAGCTGCTGGCCCGCAAGCGGCCGCGCCTCGTACCCGTCTACGACACCGTCGTGAAGTCCACCCTCCAGCTGACCGGAGGCTTCTGGGAGCCGCTGCGCTGCACGCTGCGGGCCGACGGCCAGCACTTGCACGAGCGGCTGCTGAAGATCCGGGCGGAATCCGGCATCGGAGACGACATCTCTCCACTACGGGTCTTCGACATCGTGGTATGGATGCACGGCAAGGGCTACGTACCGCCCGGCACCGAATAGTCGGCCAACCGGGGCGGCGGGCGCCGGACCTGCTTTCTGAATCAGGACGACTGGGTCCGGTGGGCGGCCCTATTCGCCGAGCACAAGCTGTCCACGGCGGACAGGCTCGGCCCAAGCTCAAACGCGAGTTGAAGATCCTGACTCAGTAGGGCCGCCGTGACAAGGAGCGGATGATCGCAGCCAACTCTCCGGCTGCTGGTATCCGTGGCGAAACTGAACACCGGCCTCGGGCTGCACTTCCTGGACATGATCCAGGAAGGCACCTCGGATTGCCAGATATCGGCCTCCCGCTCGCAGCCGCACACCTCTCCTATAGCACGTTGCCAACATCGGTCGCCTATCCGGTCACGAGAGGTTGGGAGCGGACGTTACATGCTGAGCGAGGTTCGCGACGGAGGTCAGGATCTCCGCTGGGGGGCGGCTGAGATCGAGGGCATGAGCGCTCACGGTGATGCCCGCGTCCCGGATCGTGTACGGGGTGGGTGGACCGCCCTGTCCGGCTGCGTAGACCAGATGGCCGTGCGCCAGGCCGAGCGCGGCGCAGTAGCTGACCAGTTGGTACATGTGCTCCGTGGCCGGCGGCGCGGTACCGAGGTCCCGGTACTTGGCGTCGAGGACGGTCAGCGCGCTTCCGGCCCGGTAGAGCACCAGGTCGGGGCGGATACGGATACGGGCACCGAGGTCCAGACGGTGGTGGGATTCCTGGGCCGCGCACCGCACCTGATGGGTAGTCAATGCCTCGCCGAGGGCTGCGGCGAGGAAGCTTTCGAACACGCCGGGCAGGTCGAGTACGAAGCCGTCGCTCACGACCGACGCAGCGCCCTGTGGGGTGAGGGAACGGTCGGTCAGGACCAGTTCCGCCAGACGTAACACCGGGACGTACCGGGCGTTGAGCCGGGTCGGGGACCACGTCGGCAGCGGGGCGCCAGGGCGGAGTGTGGCGACGCCGGAAAGGCGGCCCGCGAGGTGCCGCATCAGGTGGCGGTTGGACGTGGTGACACCCGGGAGGCGTTCCAGCCGGTGGAGGGCGGCTAGCAGGATGCGGTTCTCGGCTATGTCAGCGGTGAAGTCGTCGTAGCGGACGGCGACGGGTAGCGGCAGCCCTGTGCGGCGCATCTGGTCGGCGGTGCGGATCCGGCCGCGGACGACCGGAAGGTCCTCATCGGTGGCTCGGTAGCCATGCAGCACCCCGGATTCCAAGGTGCGGCGGGCGGCGCGGGCGTATGCGTCGGCCATGGCGGGCAGCAGGTCGTCAGCTGCAGAGGCGGTGACCGGGCGGTCGTGCCAGGGATCCCCCGACGCGTAGGTGAGGAGGAACAGCAGCCGAGAGATGCCGAGTTTGGGCCGGATGTGCAGCTCCACGGCGCCCTCTTCGCGACCGAGGCGGATCAGGCCCACCTTCTGGTTGCCGGCGATGCGCCAGCGTCCTCCGGTGGCGGGGGAAAGCCGTACGAGGTCCGGGCGCGTGATGAGGGTGGCGACCTGAGCGGCATGCAGCTCGCGGATGACACCGGGGCCTGTCTCGGTCAGGCGGATCGGGTCGGTGGTGAGCATGGACACTCGACTATTCCGCAGCGGGGGCAGGTGCGGGTACGGCGGCCTTGAGGGCGGCCAGTCCGTAGTCCTCCTCGACGTCGATGCCGGTGCCGTAGAGCTGGTCCTCAAGCAGCGGGAGGATCTGGGTGCTCCAGATCAGCTCCAGGCCGTCCTGGTCGGTGGCGCGCCGGTTCATGAAGTAGGAGGGGCCGATGGCGCGGTCCGGGTCAGCGAGACGCTCATTGAGCGCGTCCAGGAGCAAGGCCGGGTACTCGGGCAGGTCGTGCTTGCGCAGCCACCGGCGGAGCAGGCCCGCGACGGGAGCGCGGTCCGGGGCGAGGCGGCGGAACGCGAACCGGCGGCGCATGGCGGCGTCGATGAGGGCGATGGAGCGGTCGGCTGTGTTCATCGTCCCGATGACAAAGACGTTCTTGGGCAGGTCGAACTCCTGCTCAGGCGAGTACTGAGTGATGATCGGCTCGTCCCGGTACTCCAGGAGGAAGTACAACTCACCGAAGACCTTGGCGAGGTTCGCCCGGTTGATCTCGTCGATGATGAGTACGTAGGGATTGGCAGGGTCCTGGCGGGCCCGGTCGACCAGGAGCTTGAACGGGCCTGGTACGACTTCGAAGGCCACCGTGCCGCTCTCGCCCTTAACCGGGCGGAAGCCCTCGAAGAAGTCCTCGTACGTGTACGAGGGATGGAACTGAATCAGGCGGGTGCGGTCAGGGCCGGCCAGGTGTTGGGCCAGCCGGCGGGCCAGGTACGTCTTGCCGGTGCCGGGCGGCCCGTACAGGATTATCTGCAGCGCCTGCTCCAACTGGCGTGCGGTGTCGCGCAGCCACTCCACCGGCATCAGCAACTCTGCCGCCAGCGCGTCGGTGACCGGTGCCAGTTCCAGAGGACGGGTGGCGTCGGCCTCGAGGAGGCGGTCCTCCACGACGTCCTCCAAACCCGCCATTTCGGCCAGCTCCGCGGCCACCGCGCTGATGTCGTACACGGTCGGCGGCCGCCGCAGCTGACTCTGCACCTGCTCCGGAAGCTGGTCCCGGCGCAGTGGGCGCCCAGCAGTCGCCCACTTCACCGGGCGGCGTCGCGCGCAATCCAGGCCGTCCTCAACGTCGTACACCGCCGGACCCTCGATCGTGCCGACATGCACCTCGTCCGGACTGACGGTCACCACCACGTCTCCAGGCTGTATCTGCGTCAGGAAAACGTGCAGTTGGGCGGTGGCTTGCCCACGGGACTGAGCGCTGTTGTCCGGCATCCCCAAGGAGACAGCCTGCTGGATCACGGCCTTCGTCGAGCCTGCGGGGATCTCCGGCATCTCCCTCCAGGACATCGAGCAGAAACCACGTTCCAGCCAGGATGGGATGAAGTTGAGCCCGTCGACGTTGAATCCGCGTACCAACCAGCCCCGCTGCCCGTCTGCCGGTGCGGCGGGACGCCAATGGCTCAGCCAGGGCTCCACGAAGAAGCTCACCGGCCCGTCGGATTCCTTCTGGAGCAGGTCGCGAAGGACGAGCAGATCCCGGTCATCGTCGCCGGTGGTCTCGGGGAGGCGGTCGCGGTAGCCGACCAGGATGCTCTGCTTGCTTTGTCCACTGGCAATGGGGAGGAAGGTCTGCGGGAAGAGCAACGCCTGCAGGACATGGATCTGCGACCTGGCCTTGTTGTGACCCATCCCGGCCCGGACACTGAGGCATTCGTCCCGGAAGCGCCAGGGGTCGTCCATCACCTGCTGACGCTGCGTGTCCGGCAGCGCCGTCAACCGCTCCACAAGGAGGACCAGGAGCTGGAAGTGCGCCCAACGGTAGTTCAGGAATCCCTGGCCGCCGTTGATGAATCCCGCCAGCGCAGCGTCGAACTCCGGGGGCACGGCGGTGTCTCGCTGCGCCCAGGACAGGACCTCCGCGAGTATCTCCCGCTTCTTGGGCACCCCGATCTGCTCGGGCTTGAGCGGGACGAGGTTGACGTAGAGGAGCTCCGCCGCGAGGACGATCGTCTCATCAGGCGCTCCCGCAAGCTGTCGCTTCAGCTTCACGAGGAAGGTGTCGGAGGACTCGTCCGGCTGGTCGACGAACCTGGCGCGCAGGTCGCTCGCCGTCCCCGCCGTCCACACTGCCAGCCCGGGGACGAAGGACGAGTAGGTGCCGAGCAGCCCATCGCGGAAGACGCGCTGCACCGCCTCGACGACCGGAGCGGCTCCTGCTATCGCACCGCCGCTGGTGCCGGCCTCCGGTCGGGACTGGTCGTTCATGCGCATCTCCCCTGTGGTTGCCCGGTCTGTCGGGATCATGGTAGGGGCCGTGTACGTCAATTGGGTCGCTGTCCTGCTGCAGAGGTGGGGGTATCCTCGCCACGTCCCAGCCGAGAACCGACGCCGGCGAGTGTTCGGCCGCCTTCGCGCCGCCAACTGCCTGAGGCAACTCCCCCGTGTCGAATTCGTCAGGTCGACGGCGGAACGTCCGCCACGGGTCAGTCGGCAGCTGCGTCGTCGGCCTTGGGTGGCTGATTCGGCTTCATCCCCGGGACTCGGGTGTCGCCGGAGGCCCCACGCACCCGGTCGCGGCGCACTGATTCGCGACTCAGCAGCACTGCCGGGTCCGCCCCCAATCCGGTCATGCGGGTAGCTTGCCCGAAAGCCACACTATGTGCGAAGCTCCCGGCTCCGGCGAGCGAAATGCCGCCGTTGAACTGGGGGGAACCAGTTTTCGTGAGAGCACATATATCCCTGAGGCGTGCCCTGAACCAGGTTGCGGCGCTGCTGCTGGCCCTGGCCGCAGTGTGGGGCACCGCGACACCGGCCGAGGCCCACCGCGACGGCTGCCACCGCTGGCATTCCTGCCCGTCCGACACCGGCTCGTACGTATGCGGTGACACTGGCCACTACACCTATTGCGGCGGATCGTCCAGCACGCCCGGTACCACGGAGACGACCACCAGCGACTACCAAGCCCCGTCCGCACCGAAGGTGAAGAACCCGGCGGCCGGGGCGGGCGGTGTCGTCACCGTAACCGTGACCGCCGAGCGCGGGTCCCGCATCGAGGTCCGAGACGACAACGAGCGGGTCGCGGGCAAGGCGACCGCGACCGGCTCACCGCAGCGCGTGTCATTCACCGCGAAGAGCGGCGAGCACCTCTACCGTGTCGTGGCCATCGACGCGGCAGGAAACGAGAGCGACGCCAGCGGCGAGTTCACCGTGAGCGTGGACGCCGACAAGCCGAAGGTGGGCGGTCTGTCCGCTCCCGCAGCCGATCCCGTGAGCGGCTCGGTGACCGTGTCGTTCTCCGCCGAGGCGGGTGCGGCGTACGACATCACGGTCGCCGGCCGCAAGGATCACCTGACAGGAACCGTCGGAGACGACGGCAAGGTCACTGGCGAGCTGTGGCTGCCGAACGGCACCTACGGCGTCAACGTGGCCGTTCGCGACAAGGCCGGGAACGAGACCCGCACGCACGGCACTCTGAAGGTCTCCCTGGACAAGCTGACACCGTCGGTGCGCCGCGTCAGCGCCGCGAACAAGCCTTCGTCCCGCTTCGAGCTGACGGGCCCGCGCGGGAGCCGAGGGAAGCTGACGGTCGGTGACACGGTACAGCCCTTCACCTTGGACGACTCGGGCCGGACCACACTGACGGTGCCACTGCCCGACGGCGCCTACGACGGGGGCGCCGGGATAGTCCTCACCGATGCCTACGGGCGCCACGGCGATGCGAGGACCGCGGCGTTCACGGTCGACACCGCGCCGCCGTCACTGACAGTGACGTACGACACCGAACGGGCCCGGTACGGCGAGGCCGTGATCACCGTGACCGGCGAACCGGGAGCCCGGATCCGGGTGACCGGCGCGGGCGCCGAGCGGAGCTTCACCCTGCAAACCACTCGCCACGTACTGCGCGCCGGGCTGCCGGCCGGCACCCATCCGCTGGTGGTGACCGCTCAGGACGCGTACGGCAACACGGCCCGGCGGGAGCTCAGGCTCCAGATCTCGGACCAGCTGACCACCGGTCAGCTGGTGGGGGGTCTGCTGGCATTGCTCGTGTTCGCCGGCGTCCTCGCGGTCGCGGCCTGGCTGCTGTGGCGGCACCGTAGGCGCCTGATCGTGTGGAACGCCCGGCGCCGGGAGCGCGCCCGCCTCCAGTCCGTGGAGCGGGCCGCGCGAGTAGCGGCCGAACGTCAGGCCCGCGAGGAGCAGCTCCGCCAAAACCGTCTCCGCCAGGCTCAACACGATCACGCCCGCCGGCTAACCGAGTGGAAGAGACGACGCGACGAACTGGCTGACCTGCACGCGCTGGCCGAGAACCTCCGGGGCAAGGAGACCAGCGGCGCCGACTTCCGGTGGGGCCGCCACCGCGCCGGAGAGCGGGTGCTGCTGGTCGCGCCGGCGTCCCTGGTGGAAGCCCGGACCCGCCAAGGGGTGAGCTTCACCGAGCAGACGGAACGCGGGGAGATGGCGATCACCGACCGGCGGGTGCTGTTCGACGGTGCGGGCAAGCGCCGCGAGTGGGCGTACGACAAGTGGCTCTCGCACGAGCACCAGATGGGCAGCGGCCAGACCATGATGACGGTCAGCAACCGCCAGAAGTCCTCGGGCGTCGCCTACTCCGCCGCCGAGGCCGCCCGCGTCCGCCTGGTGATCGACCTGGCCGTCGCCTCCTCCCAGGGCCGCCGCGCCGAGGTCGTCGACCGAACCCTCCGGGCCCTCTCCGACCACGAGCGCACCCGCCCCGCCGCACCTGCGGGAGTCGGGTGACGGTGGCGGCCGAGGTGACCGGCATCAGACTTCCTTGGAGGAGACATGTCCTTGCACATCCCGCCTTGCCTCTGGGACGAAGCATGCGCAGCCGAACTGCTGCGCCGTTACTGGGGCCAACACCCGGACGGCTCGCCCCGCTATACGGGTTCACGCTTCGAGCGCTTGGCCGGCGGCGGGGACAAGCCATCCGTAGCGAATCGCTTCACCGCGGACGACGTGATGGCCGTGTCAACGCTCAGCGTCACCATCCGTGCGCGGGCGGCGCTCCGATTGGTGGAGCCCGCGGCCGAGGACTGTTACAGCGATCTACTCGAGCAACTGCCCACAGACGTCGAACTCGTCGATGCGGACCAGGACATCATCGCCAAGGGCGGACCCGCCTGGCAGCTGTGGGAGCGGCTGCGCGAAACCGATGACATCGGCCCGGTCGGAGCGGGAAAGCTGCTGGCCCGCAAGCGACCAAGGCTTCTCCCCGTATACGACTCGGTGATCAAGCGAGTCTTCAACCGCCCACACAACGACCTGACCTTCTGGTCCGACATGCGCTCAGCACTGCGCGCGGACGACCAAAAGCTGGTCAACCACCTCGAAGCCGTCCGCGACCTGTCGGGTATCGGAGACGACATCACCGTGCTGCGCGTCCTGGACACCGCGGCCTGGCTGCACGGGAAGGACGCCTAACAGGCCCTTACCGACTGCCTCCACCCGGCTCGGGGCACTCCGATCACCAATGCCCTGCAGTCAGGGAATATCCGACGATCGCGCCGAGCCGAACATCGCCCCCTCGCTCCTGCTCAGGCAGCTGCGGAGACCGTAACGCAGTCCCGGCAAAGCCCCGGATGCTCGGCTCGGTATCCCCGGTCGCACGCGTCGCAGTTCTGCATCGGTACGACATTCGGGCGCCGGCCCTGCGGGGAGGGCAGCGGTGCCGATTCCACCGGTTTGAGGTGCCCCAGCCGGTACGCGATCAGCCCGGCCGGCCTTCGCACGACCGGCCCCGGAAGGTCGGCGCATACCGCCTCCACGATCCGTTCCGGGCCGACCCCTCGCCGCAGCCACTCCCCCACGGCGGGCGCAAGCCGGCAGACATCCCGCTCCGAGAGCAGCAACCGCGGGTCCCTCAGTCGGAGCGCAGCCAACACAGCCACAGCCTCCGGCACGGGCTCGGGCACGGGTGTGGGCGCAGGCACGGGCGCGGCCTCCGGCGCGGGCACGTGCGCGGGCGGGAAGGCGGGCGCGTCCGATGCGACTGACGGTGCCGGTCGCCGGGCGGTCTGAGGCTGGGGCTCCGACACGCGTTGCGGCGCGGACTGCTGCTCGGGCTCCGCAGCCGGCTCGCGCTCGGGCTCGGGCTCGGGCTCGGACTCGGACTCGGACTGTGGCGCGGGCTCCGGTCGGCCCGACGCATGAGGCTGCGGCGCGCTGTGCGGGACGGGCCGGGCCTGGTCGGCTGCCTGCGCGTGGGCGGTGGCGGTGGCGGGGACGTCGTAGACGTACGTACGGGTACGGACCTGCCCATTCGCCACCCGCACGGTGACCCGCTCCAGGAAGCCTTCCGCCTCCAAGTCGTTCAACGCCCGGGCCAACCGGGTCTCGCCCTCGGTGAAGTGCGCACGCAGCGCATCGATGCTGACGGGCACCCCATCCGGCACGGACATCAGATACGCCCCGACCCCGACGGTCACGGCACTGCCCGGGCGCTGCGCGAGGCGGTTGGACAGGATCGTGAAATTCGCCGTGAGACGGCGTCGTACATGCACGACACCAGCCGTCACAGGCTCGGCGGACGCGCGCAAGGGCGCGATAGACTGCGGCTCAGCCATCGGGAAGGTCAACTCTTCCTGGGTGGTCAGGCCTCGGTCGGGATGGGTAGTCCCTGCCGGGGCCGTTCGTCTGTGTGAGGTTGTTTGCCGCGACCATACCCCCACCATCCACGCCAGCGCGCCCAAGTCCCCCATATGGGTGATTCTTTGAAAAGAGGCCAGGTGGGGTGGGGTTTCAGTCCTTACTTCACAGTCCTTGGTAGTTGTCGCCCGGACCACCGGCCCCTGGCCATCCACCACCCGCCCACACCCACCGGCCCCCGGCCGATCGGGGACCGGTCGCCGCCGCCCTTACGGGTCAATGAACGACACGAGCCCCTACTCACCGCCCCGGGCGGGCGATTGAGCAAGGGTTCCCGCCGATGAAAAGGTAAGGCGCACGGCACTGCCCCCGGCGACACTGACAGTGTGCTGATCATGGATGCCGTCCTGGAAAACGCCGAGATCACCGATCGCGCGACGCCACGGTCGAGCGGACCGATGTCCTGGCGCAGGAGCGGGGCACCCCCGCCGCGCCCCTCAGGTGCCGATGTTCGTGGAGCAGCCCAGCCGGTCCGCTGACGCTGTGACGCAGCATCCACTGCGGCCCGCCCGTCCTCGCACCACCGCCCACGCCACCGCGAGCCGCACCGCCCGCCCCTGCCGCTGCAGCCCTCCCCACCTCGCCCGCGGACCTCCTGTCGAGCACCGACCGGCTGCTCGGCTCTGCCCAGGTCACCCACTCCACCACCGGGGTCTGGCCGCGCGCCGCGGCTCTGCTGCTGCGCCTGGCCCTCGAGGAGGGGCTGCGGCAGTACTGGCGCAGGGTCCGCCCTGAGCTGGCCCGCTGCCCCACGCACGCCCAGGCGCTCTGCCTGGAGTCGTACGCGGGCGCTGACCTCGCCCGCCGCTGGTCCGCCGTCTGGTCGGGCCTCAGCAAGGCCTGCCACTACCACTCCTACGAACTCTCCCCCACCGCTGGTGAGCTGCGTGCCTGGCGCGACGAAGTGGCCGCACTGCTGGGGGAGCTTCCCCGGAAGGAATCTCAGCAATGACCGAGTTCCAGAAGTTGCGCCTGTACCAGGTGCAGGCGGACGGCATACGCACACTGGCCGACACTGCGGTGATCCTTTCCGACGACGGCGAGTCCGTGTCGCTCGCGATCACCACCTACCAGCCCGACATCGAAGTGTCGGAGGACGTCGACGCCGAACTCACGACAGGCATGGAACACAAACTGCGGATCGACGAGTTGGTTCGCGAGTACACGCCCACCATGCCCGAAGACGACCTGCGGGCCTGGGCGATAAAGCTGGTGAGTGTGCTCACCGTCCCCCGCTGAGGCGCGCGGCCGCTGGATACCGGCCGAATCGGGACACCGCACGAAGCCGTTGGAACACTCCGGCTCCCACTGCCAGGTCAGAACTGATCGGTATACGCCTGTCAGTGCCGACGGCTAATGTTGCGGTCGTCGTCATTGCGGCCCGACGGGCTTCCGCCTCAGGACATGCCCCCACCCGCACGAGTCTCTTCGTGCTGCCTGGGGGCATTCCTTGCTGTTCCGCGACTCCGCCGCTGCGGTCGCTGCCGAGAATCTGGCCGGTTCGCTGGCTCTCCGACTCACCGAACAGTTTGTCCACATGCACGGTTACAAGCCCGGGGCCTCGGAGGTCCGCTCCTGGGAGCGGAGCATCCCCGTGGTGACGAACGCGTTGCTGGACGCCGGGCTCGGGCAGGTCGAGGTACTGATCGAGTACAGCCTGCCGCTCAACAGCAAGCGCGCGGACATCGTTCTCGCCGGTGTGCATCCGGAGTCCGGTCACCCGTCGTATGTGGTGGTCGAGCTCAAGCAGTGGAGTAGCGCACAGCCGGAGGACGGGGACCCGCTGCTGTGCCGGGTGGACGCGTATGCCAGGCCGGTGCTGAATCCGATCGAGCAGGTGCGGGGCTATTGCGATTACCTCGTGGCGTTCAATGGCGCGCTGTCCGAGCACCCGGAGCGGATCGCGGGTGCGGCTTTCCTGCACAACGCCACCGAGTTCGGGATCGGTGGGCTGTACGAGGCGGAGCAGAGCGAGTACGGGCAGCTGTTCAGCGGACAGCGGCGCGGGGAGTTCATCGACTTCCTGCAGTCGAAGTTGTCCCCGGCGTCCGGGGTCGGCGCGGCGGATGAACTGCTGGCCGGGAAGGTGGGGCCGTCGAAGCAGCTGATGGCCGTGGCTGCTGAGGAGGTACGGGACCGAGAGCAGTTCGTCCTGTTGGACGAGCAGCGCGTGGCGTACCGCATGGTGCTGAACGCCGTGCGGCGGGCGAGGCAGTCCGACCACAAGGAGGTGATCGTGGTGACCGGCGGGCCGGGGACGGGCAAGAGCGTTATCGCGCTGTCCGTGCTGGGTGAGATGTACCGGCGCGGCATCACGGCTCTGCATGCGACCGGGTCGAGCTCTTTCACCACGACCATGCGGAAGGTGGCCGGAGCCCGGAAGCCTCAGGTACGGGATCTCTTCAAGTACTTCAACAGCTTCATGATCGCCGAGCGCAACGGCCTGGACGTGTTGATCTGCGACGAGGCACATCGCATCCGGGAAACCTCCGCCAACCGCTACACCCGGGCACAGCACCGCACCGGGAGGCCGCAAATAGAGGAGTTGATCGACGCGGCTAGGGTGCCGGTTTTCCTGCTCGACGAGCACCAGGTGGTGCGTCCCGGGGAGATGGGGACGGTCGAGGAGATCAAGGCGGCTGCGGCGACGAAGGGGCTGCAGTGCCAGGTTGTGCCGCTGGACAGCCAGTTCCGTTGCGGGGGTAGCGACGCCTATCTGCGGTGGGTGGTACGGCTGCTGGGCCTGAAGGAGGGCGGCCCGGTCGAGTGGGAGCCCGACGGCAAGATGCAACTGGCAGTTGTGGACAGCCCGCAGGAGCTGGAGGCGTTCCTGGAGGGCCGCCGAGCGCAGGGGTACGGGGCCCGGATGTCTGCGGGGTACTGCTGGAAGTGGAGCAAGAAAGTCGCGCCCGGCGAACCGCTGCCAGCCGATGTGCAGATCGGTGGATGGGCCCGCCCATGGAATGTTTTCGGTGAGCGGGCCGTGGCGGGTGCTCCCCCGGCGGCGCTGTGGGCCACTGATCCGGCCGGCTTCGGCCAGGTCGGCTGCGTCTATACAGCGCAAGGCTTCGAGTACGACTGGAGTGGGGTGATCCTCGGGCCGGATCTGGTCTGGCGGGATGATCGGTGGGTGGTGGACCGGGCAGCGTCGAAGGACCCGGTGTTCAAGAAGGCGACTTCGGACTCGGATGTGGACCGGCTGATCCGTAATACGTACAAGGTGCTGCTGACTCGCGGCATGGTGGGCACCGTCGTCTACTCCACGGACGCCGAGACGCGCGCTAAACTGCGCGAGCTGGTCACGCCGGACCTTGGGGTCCTCCTCCCGTCCTGAGGTGGCGTGAACGGGCGGTTTTTCTGGGCGCCCGGCATGAGCGGCGGCCCGCGTCACGGGTGGATGCCGGGCCGCATCAGGTTGTCGACCGCCGTAAGCACGGTCTGCAGGCTGGTGGGACCGGCTGACAGATCCGTGAGCGGGACGGCCGGCCACTTTCTGAAGTCGGCCGCGCGGGCTGCGTCCATCATCGGTTTGAGCACCGGGACCGCGGACAGGTCATCGGCGAACGCAGCCGCTGCCTCACGGCCCAGCTTGTCCACTATGGATCCCATACTGAAGGCGAGTGCGCCCTTTGCCGGGTCCTCGCACAGCGAGAGCGCCCACACCGGGCAGGGCTTCCCTTCGACCGGGAAGTAGCCGCACATACTCGGGTACGAGGCGGCCCCCCCGCTGATCAGCCGTCCCGTGGCCGCCGCGTGGTCGAGCAGTGCTCGCACTGTCTGCTGCACGGCAGGGCTGTATCGTTGCCGGGCCGCAGCGTCCACGTCGTCGAGAGTCCATCGGCGTCGGCTCCCCGACGATGGTGACTTCTGCGCGGTCGCCACCTCCCCCAGCACGCGCGGTACGAGGACGCGCATGCCGCTCCCGCTCCGGTACTGGGCCAGCTCAACCGCGTACACGTCCGCCTGCCGCATCTGACGGTTCAAAAACTCGACGACCGCCCGCAGTTCCAACGGGATCCGGTCGGCCACAAAGAGCAGCCGGACCTGTCCCGCAGCCAGCCGCCCTTCCACCGCGCTCCAGAACTCTTCCGGCTCCTGGCCGTCGAGCAGGGGCGCGTAGGCCTGGTCGACGGAGACCCCGTCAGCCGCGCAGGTCGCCTCAAACGTGCGTTGCAGCACCGCCGCCGGCCAGTAGCGCGTGCCGTTGGCCGCGTAGTCCAGCATCTGTCCGACGACCTCGCGACGGATGCGGGTGTCGGAGGCCCGCTTGACCTCGACGAGGGTGGGCACGCCGTCAGCGTCCACGAAGAGATGGTCGAGGCTGAACACCGGGCCGCTGTCGCCACTGGTCGGCACGCCCATCTCGCGCGCCACAAGCACCAGCCTCAGTGGGGTCCCGTCCGCGAGAGTGCCGAAGTCCAACACCCTGGGATGTCTGGCCAACAACTCCTGAAACTCTGCCTCGTTCGCGAATTCCGCCTGCTCCATCGCGTGGAGTTCATCCCCCAGGACGAACACCGATTGAGTCCCCATGCCCACTGCTCCTGTACGCACTTGTGGCCTACTGACTGCATCAGTCTGGCGTGATGACTGGTGGGATGCAGGCGATGCACAGGAATCGGCGTGTACGGATTCCTCGGCCGACGGAGGCTCCCGGCCGGCCCCATGGACACTGAGGCACTGGCCGGGCATTCATCCGGCTACGGCGCTTGCGCGGCCTAGTAGTGCCGCATCAAACAACGTTCACCCTGTCCGCGAGCTGTCTGGGCGGGCGGCGCGTTGCCGCTCCGGCCGCCAGTGCGGTGGCCGCGAACCTAGGCTGTTGTCAGTGCCGACGGCAGAGGTTGGGGTCATCGTCATTGCGGCCCGACGGGCTTCCGCCTCAGGACATGCCCCCACCCGCACGAGTCTCTTCGTGCTGCCTGCGCGAACGATTGGTGTTGACCTTGCCGCGAGTCCCCGGACGACGGCTGCGGCTGTCATCGCGAACGGAGTTGCGGGTGTACGCGCTATGGCGGCCGGAGTCCGAATCGCGGTCTAAGCCGGCTACTCGTCGTCGTCCTCGGGGAGCGGGGCACCCGCCTTGCGGAGCAGGGACAGCACCTCGTGGGCGTAGTCCTCCAGGTCCTCGCCCGCGTAGCAGAGCACCTGGTCTCCGTCGTAGCTGCCCTCGCAGGCGCGCAGTCCGTCCAGGACGCCGAGTGCGATGGTTTGCGCCGCGTCGGTCAGGCCGAGCGAGAGTCGGCGGGCGACGTCCCGCTCGTACGGTTCCAGGGCCTGCTGCACCAGTTCGGCGGCCGCGCTGTACTCGTCGACGTAGCCGCGGCCGGGGGTGTAGCCCGCTTGCATGGTGTTGATGTCCAGCGTCTGCAGGGCCAACTCGACTGCTGCCGCAGTCTCGTCGCGCAGCTGGGCGGCCGCGGCGTCGGCCCCTCCCCGGTGGCCGGTGCTGGGGGCGGCGAGCAGGGTCACGGCCAGTTCCTCGGCGGCCGGGTGCAGTTCGGGGCGTTGGCGTAGCAGGGTGTCGAGCAGACGGCCCTTCTCGGCGGCGGTGAGGGCGGCGAGGGCCGCGGCCGGGTCGGCGTCGTCGGCCTGGCTCGCCGGGCCGGGAGCCCAGCTGATGTCCGCGTCGATGGCGGCCAGGGCGAGCGCGACAGCGTGGGCGCACAACTGCGCGGCGTCGGACGGCGCGGCGTCGTCGAGGCAGTCGCGCTCCCCCACCAGCCGCAGGTTCTGGACCCCCACCCAGACGTCGAATTCGGTGCCGGTGTCGTCGACGACGAAGCCTCCGGCTCCCGCATACGCGCCCGCCGTCTCGCTGACCGCACCCGAGGCGTGCAACCGCCGCCCGGCGAGGAGCGCTTCGGGGGACGCGGCCCGCTCGATGCTCTTCTCAGTCACCATGGCTGCCATGCGGACCATCCAACCGTATTCCGACGGTACGGATCAACGCGGTGATGATCACTGCCTTTGTGGTGCCATTCTGGGTCCGGGCGCCTCCGGCCCGTGGCCTGTCCTGGTTGCACAGGGCGCACGGACGGCTGGGCGCGGACGAGGCGGATGCCACGGAAAGAGTCGGGAGTAGCGTCAGGTGGGCAAGAAGAAGCAGGAGCGGCGTCGCGGCAAGAAGAAGGAGCGCGAGGCCCGGCAGCGGGCCCGCTCCACGGGCCCGGGCAGCACATTCGGGAACGCGGACCCCGGCCCGTTCGAGGGCCCGTACGGGTATGTGCCCCCGCCGCGCGAGCGGTCACTCGTCCAGGTGGTGGAGGCGGCGCTGCGGCGGGTGTTGGAAGCTCCGGATGACGGCGTCGCGGTGGCCGTGGGCAAGGCCGCCGCCGTCCTGTCGGATCCGGCCGGCCGGTGGCCCGAGGTGGGCCGCGCGCTGCTCGTACTGGCCGACAGCATGATCGACCGGCTGTGGGCGAACGGCTGGCAGCCCGCCGACCTGGTACGGATCGTGCGGCGCGAACTGAGCGCCAGGCACACCCGCCTGGCCGTGGACCTGATTGCCGCCGAGTCCCGGAAGTACGCTCCCGCTTCCCTCGATCCGCGCTGGTCGGACCAGTTGCGTGAGGTCGGTGCGAAGGTGTGGTGGGAGGCTGACGACACCTTCCTGCCCGGGTACGCGACCCGCGAGAAGCTTGACCGCCTCGCCACCGCGACCTGTGCGCTGGAGGTGCTGCGGCTGCTGGGATGGCTGCCCGGGATCACTCCGGTCGGGCCACCGCCGGGAGCGGGCGGCGGCAACCGGTGGCGTCGCGGCCAGAAGGCCGGTTCCGGGGACGAGCCGCGGATGCTCGGCCGGATCCGGGCGCTGCTCGCCAAGGCCGAGTCCACGGAATTCACCGAGGAGGCGGATGCGCTCACCGCGAAGGCGCAGCAGCTGATGGCCCAGCACAGCATCTCGGAGGCTCTCATCACCGCCGACACCGGGCGGGAGGACGCCCCGGGGGCCTGTCGTATCGGCGTCGACAATCCGTACGAGCAGACCAAGGTCATGCTGCTGGACGCCGTCGCGACCGCCAACCGCTGCCGTGCCGTGTGGTCCCGTCATCTGGGCTTCAGTACAGTCATCGGCTTCGACGCCGACCTGGACGCGGTGGAGCTGCTTTACACCTCGCTGCTGGTGCAGGCGAATGCCGCGCTGGGCCGGGCCGGCAGCCGGCAGCGCGCCGACGGCAGTTCCCGTACCCGTTCCTTCCGCCAGTCCTTTCTGCTCGCCTACGCCACCCGGATCAGGGAACGGCTGACGGTCGCGACCGAGCAGGCCACCAACGACGCGGTGGCCGGGACCTCGCCGCTTGACGAGGCCGCCGGGGCGGCCTCGAAGCCCGAGCCCCGCCTCCTGCCGGTGCTGGCCGCCCGGGAGGAAGCGGTGAACGATGCCACCGAGCAGATGTTCCCCGAGCTGACAACCACCCGCTCGGTGCGCGCCAACGACGGCGAGGGCTGGGCGCAGGGCACCGCCGCCGCCGACCGCGCGACGCTGCACGGCCACGCCGGGGCGATCCGGGCCGACGGCTGACACGACGGCGGGGGGACTGGGGCCTGTCCGGCCGATCTCCGTGGGAGAAGGAGCGGGGTCTGGCGCCTGCGATCGCAAGGCGCTGGGGGCACCCCCAGCCGGCAGGGCTGGGGGTGCCGACGCGGGGGGCACTCTCTCCCCCAGCCTTCGGCCGGGGGGACCCCCACCCAGCCGCCAGGCTGGGGGAGGCACGCGACGCCACGGAGATCGGCCGGACAGGCCCTGGGACCCGGACCGTCCGTGAACGGCCGGTTACGGGGCAGCCTCCATGGCCCCCTCGCGGTCCCGCCCCGCCGACACCAGCTGAGGAAGTATTACCAGTGCGGCGCCGAGCGCGAAGCCCAGCGTGGGCAGCACCGGGAACCGGCCGTCGGGCGCGAACCCCTGCACGGCCCAGCGGGTCAGGGCGGCAATGCCGACGGCCAGGCCGAGCCAGAGCAGCAGGGGGAACCGCAGGTCGGCATGCGGACGGGTGTGGCCGTACAGCAGCGCCAATCCGCGTTCCAACGGCCGCAACGCGAAAACCACTCCGACCAGGATCACCGTGAGCACCAGGAGCCAGGGCATCCGCAGCGCCCACCATGCCGCAGACCCCAAGGCGGGCTCGGGCGCCAGACCGGTCAGGTAGAACGCGGCGGCGGCGACCAGAACCGGCAGCATGTGCCAGAGATACAGCGTCATGCTCGCGCCGCCCACCGGCCGTACCAGCCGCCATACCCGTTCGCGGCCCAGCAGCCGCCGCGCGACCGGCGCGGCGGCCAGGCACAGGCCGACCTGGGCCACCACCCAGGCCAGCATCGCTGTGGACGGGGGGTTGGTGTTGCTGATGGTCTCTCCGCTCACCAGGATCAGGCTCACTGGGAACGGTCCGAAGGTGATCAGCATCGCGAAGGCCAGCCCGCCGCCCACTGCCATGGCGATCGGTGGCAGCCAGTGCCGCGTCAGCAGTCCGTCCCGCCAGCAGAACCCGAGCTGGTACGCCACGCCCCATACGAGCACGTAATTGAGCAGCCCGACGTACGACGGGGCGTGCACGCTCAGTACCAGCCCGTCGGCCAGCAGTGCGGCCACGCCCATCGCCACCGGGACGAGCAGCCCCCAGCGGCGGTGCGCCGAGTGCGACAGCGGCGTCACGGCGCTGAGCAGCAGATACACCGGAAGGAACCAGAACTGCATCGCCATCGCCCAACCCACCAGCGCGAGCGTCTCCGGGTCCACGCCCACCGCCGAACAGATCGCGACCGCCAGCAGCACCAGCCCGGAGTACGCCGCCGTCGGCAGCAGCAGCCGCAGGGCCCGGCCGCCCACCCAAGGCGCGGCCGCGCCGCCCGCCGCACGGGTACGTGCCCAGGAGCCCCCTGCGGCGTGGCCGCCGGCAAGGAAGAAGAGCGGCATGATCTGGAATCCCAGCGTCAGCCACCTCGTCCAGGGGATTGCCGCGAGTAGTTCCGGGGCGATGATCCCCCCGCTCTGCAGCCTGAACAGGGCGGTGATCAGCCAATGGCCGAGAACCACCAGGCATATCGCCAACGCCCGCAGGAAGTCGACGTAGCGATCTCGCTTCATGCCGCGTCATGCTGGCCCACACCCGATCTGGCCGCAATGGCGGTCGGGTTCCGCAACCAATTCGTGTCCGCGACAACGACCCACGCACACACCGGCTCGAGGAAATGCTGTCGCACGGGACGGCCGTGAACTTCACCGGCCGTGCCTGTTCATACCGGTGTTCCAGCCCGGAGCGTAGTTCCAGGGGCCGCCCCCGGTCGTGGGAGCGGCCCCGCAGGAGCGGAAGGATCAGGGTGCGCAGGAGCCGCTGGAACTGGTGGAGTTGGTGGAGCTGGTGAGGGCGGTGCAGTAGTACGGTGCCGGGTTGATCACCGTTGGCGGCTGGCGCAGCTTGGTGGCCTGCTCGTAGTCGTAGGCGTAGCCGATGAGGGTGGGCTCGCTCCACGCCTGGCCGAGGAACGAGATACTGAACGGCCGTCGGTTGGCGGCCTGGTAGCCGGCGGGGACGCTGATCGAGGGGTAGCCGGCCTTCGCGCCGATGCCCGCGCTGCCGCTGTTGGCGAACAGCAGCGCCGTCAGGTTGTTGTCCTTCATGACTGTGTCGATGCGGTCCTTGCTGTCGGCCAGGTCCTGGGCGCGGTCCGCCTTGTAGGTGGTGGTGGCGGCGCTGTCCGGGCTGTGGTCCATGGCTTGCGACTCCAGCGCGTGGACCTGCCCGAACTTCAGGGCCTGCGCCGGGTGCGCGTTGTTGTAGGCGATGATGTCGGCGAGGCTCTTCATGGGGGCGTGCGCCGGCAGCCTGGCCAGGTAGGTGTCCAGGTCACGCTGGAACTCGTAGGTCAGGACGGTCGAGGGGTGCCCCGTGGTGTCGAGGGTGACGTCGACGAGCGTCGCGCCCCGGGCCTTGAGCGCCGTGATGGCCGCGTCCCACAGGGTGCGGTTGTCGGTTCCGGTGGCCGGGACCTGGCTGGCGACGACGCCGATGCGGGCCCCTTGCAGGGCGGTGGCCGACAGGTCCTTGGTGAAGTCGTGCCCGACCAGCGGGTTGGAGGCGGTGGCAGGGTCCTCCGGGTCGGTGCCGTCGATGGCGGTGAGCGTCGCCGCGGCGTCGGCGACCGTGCGCGTGAGCGGTCCCGCCGTGTCCTGGCTGGCGGCGATCGGAACGATGCCCGCGCGGCTGGCCAGCCCCACCGTCGGCTTGATGCCGACGACGGAGTTGGAGTACGCGGGGCTGAGGATGGATCCGGAGGTCTCGGTCCCGATGGCGACGGCGGCGAGGCCGATGGACGCCGCGACGCCGGAACCGGCGCTGGATCCGCTCGGGGTCTGGCTCGCGTCGTAGGCGTTGAGCACCTGCCCGCCGAGCGAGCTGTAGCCGCCGGGCATGCCGGTGGTCAGGTAGTTGGCGAACTCGGTGAGGTTGGCCTTGCCGATGATGACCGCTCCGGCCTCGCGGAGCCGCGCCACGACAGGTGCGTCCTTCTCGGGTCGGGAGTTGGTGAGCGCCACCGACCCGGCGGTGGTCGGCAGGCCCGCGACGTCGATGTTGTCCTTGACGATGACCGGTATACCGAGCAGGGGGCTGTGCGGGCCGTTGCCGCGCCGCGCCTTGTCGGCGGCGGCTGCTTCCTTCATGGCGTCGGGGTTGAGGGTACGTACGGCGTTGAGCGAGGGCCCCTGGGAGTTCAGAGCCTTGATGCGCTCGAGATAGGCCTCGGTGAGCGTGACGCTGGTGATCTTGCCGGCGTCGAGGAGAGCAGTCAGCTGCGCGACGGTCGCCGTCTCGAGGTCGACGGGGAGCGGCTTCCCGGCTGGGGGCACCTCCGAGCGGAAGCGCTGGGGGAGGTCAGCCGCGTCGGCTCTGGACGTGGTCACCGATGTCGTACCGGCGACGGTCAGCGCGGCAGTCGCGATGGCTACGGCGTGGCGCCGGGTGAACTGTTTGCGCGGGAGCGATTGGTCGTTGATGGTGTGCTCCTTTGACAGGGGTTGAACCGGTGGGCTTGGTCATCAAAACGGCGACAATTGTCCCGGGCGTATCAGTCGGGTGTCGGTCACGTTTCCACGGCGGCAAACAGGCTCTGTTCAGAGTGGGTGACTATGTGCTGACCCGACCCCGCAGGAGTGATCTGGCGTCAGACGGTTGTTTTCCAGGGTGGGTTGTCCTTGGCGGGAGAGGGCCGCTGGTCGCCCGCGCTGATGCGACGGCCACCGGCCCCCGACCGCGTACACCGGGGAGTGAGGTCAGTTGAACGTCCCCGCACCGGGGATCGCCTCAAGAAGCTGTTGCGTGTAGGGGTCCGCCGGCGAGTTGAGCACCTGGTCGACCGGGCCCTGCTCGACCACCCGGCCGCCGCGCATGACCACGACGTCATGGGCGATCGACCTGACGACGGAGAGATCGTGCGAGATGAACAGATAACTGAGCCCGAGTTCGTGCTGAAGGGTGTCGAGCAGCTTCAGAATCTGGTCCTGCACCAGTACGTCCAGCGCGGAGACCGCCTCGTCGCAGACGACCAGCCGGGGACCGAGCGCGAGCGCGCGGGCGATCGCCACCCGCTGGCGCTGGCCGCCGGACAGCTCGTTCGGGTACCGCTGGGTTACGGCGGCCGGCAGCGCGACCTGCTCCAGCAGTTCCAGCACCCTGACCCGGCGTTCGGCGCGGTCGCCGACGCCGAAGATCCGCAGCGGCTCGGTGATCAGCCGCTCGACCGTGAACGTCGGATCCAGCGACGCGTACGGATCCTGGAAAACCGGCTGCATGGCCCGGCGTGCCGCGCGCAGCCGCGCACCACGGAGTCCGACCATTTCCGAGCCGTCGAGCCGGATGGCGCCGGTGGTCGCCGGGACAAGCCCGAGCACCATCCTGGCCGTCGTGGTCTTGCCGGAGCCCGATTCGCCGACGATCGCCGTCGTACGTCCGCGTCCCACGGTGAAGGACACCTCATCGACGGCACGCAGCACGCCGCCCCGCCCGGGGATGCGGTACTCCTTCGATACCCGGTCGACCTCCAGCACCGGCTCTTCGCTGTGCTGGCTGTGCTCGCCGGGCACGACCGCCCGCCGGCGTGGAGTCGCCAGAGAGGGCGCGGCAGTCACGAGTCTCCTGGTGTACTCGTGCTCCGGATCGGTGAGGATCTGCCGCGCGGGGCCCGCTTCGACCACCTTGCCCTTGGACATCACCACCACCTGGTCGGCCCGGTCGACCGCCAGGCCCAGATCGTGCGTGACCAGCAGCAGCGCGGTGCCCAGCTCCTTGGTCAGGTTCTCCAAGTGGTCGAGGATCTGCCGTTGCACGGTCACATCGAGCGCGGAGGTCGGCTCGTCCGCGATCAGCAGATCCGGGCGGCAGGCCAGGCCGATCGCGATCAGGACGCGCTGGCGCATGCCGCCGGACAACTCGTGCGGGTACTGCCGCGCCCGGCGGGCCGGCTCCGGGAGCCCAGCCTCCCCCAGGATCTCGACCGCGCGTGCGGGTGCTTCACGCCTGCTGGCCATGCCGTGCACCACCAGGGTTTCCGCGACCTGCCGCCCCACCCGCGCGACCGGATTGAGATTGGACATCGGGTCCTGCGGAACGAGCCCGATCTCGCGCCCGCGCAACCGCCGCAGCCGCTTCTCGTCGGCATACGTGATGTCCTCGCCCCGCAAGCGGATCCGGCCACCGGTGACCCGGCCCGAACCGGGCAGCAGACCCATGACGGCGTGTGCGGTGGTCGACTTACCGGAGCCGGACTCGCCGACCACCGCGACCCGCTGTCCCGGCATCAGCCGGAAACCGGCACCCTGCACCGCGGGGACCGCGCCGGCCGCGAAGGACACCTCGAGATCGCTCACTTCCAGCAGCGGCTCGGCATCGGATCTCGTCATCACTCAGCCCTCACTTTCCGGTCTTCGGATCGAGCGCGTCCCGCAGGGCGTCGCCGAACAGGTTGAACCCGAGGCAGATCAGCGCGATCACGATGCCGGGGAAGACGGCTGGCCACGGAGTACGGAACAGGTACTGCTGGGCGTCGGAGAGCATGATGCCCAGGCTCGGCTTCGGGGGCTGGATGCCCAGCCCGAGGAAGGACAGGACGGCTTCGCCGAGCACGGCTGCCGGCATGATCACCGTGGCCTGCACGATGATCGCGGACAAGGCGTTGGGCAGGATGTGTTGCCCGAGGATCCGCCATGCTCCCGCGTCCATGGTGTGCGCGGCGAGCACGAAATCGGTGTCCTTCAACCGCAGGGTTTCGGCGCGGACCACACGGATCATGGTGGGAATGTTGGCTATGCCCAGCGCGATCGCCGCGTTTCCGAGCCCGCCGCCGTTGATCGCGGCGAGGCCGACCGCGAGGATGAGAAAGGGGAACGCGAGCATGAGATCGGCGAGTCTGGACACCAGAGTGTCCAGCCAGTGCCAGTAACCCGAGAGCAGCCCGAGTGGGACGCCGACGACGACCGCGAGCAGCACCGACAGCACGCCGACCTCGAACGAAGCGCGCGCGCCGTACAGCACCCGTGACAGCACGTCCCTGCCGAGGTCATCGGTGCCCAGCGCGAATCCGACGGTGCCCGGCTGCTGGAACGGCGTCGAGAAATGCACCTCGGTCGGCGAGTAGGGCGCGAGCCAGGGCGCGAGCACCCCGGCGAGGATCACTATCAGCAGCAGCGCGCCGCCGACCAGACCCATCGGGTTGTGCAACAGCTTGCGCACCACCCGCCCGCGTACCCGCCCGAGATTCGCGACGGGGGTTTCGGCGGGAGTTTCGGCGATTGCGGTCACTGCGCCCTCCCGGACACTCGAATGCGAGGATCGATGGCCGTGTAAAGGAGATCGATCAGCAGATTGATCACGATGTAGGCCGCGGTGACGACCAGGACGACGGCCTGGATGACCGGATAGTCCCGGGTGAACACCGAGTCGAGGGTGAGCTTGCCCATGCCGGGGAGGCTGAAGATGCGCTCGGTGACCACCCCGCCGGCGATCAGGCCACCGAGTTGCAGGCCGATGACCGTGGTCACCACGATCAGGCTGTTGCGCAAGCCGTACCGGAGGATCACGGCGCCGCTGCCCAGGCCCTTCGCACGCGCGGTGCGCACGAAATCGGCGGTGAGTGTGCCGACCATCGACGCCCGGGTCTGGCGCTGGATGACCGCGGCATGAGATATCCCGAGGATCAGTGCCGGCAGGGTCAGGTAATACATCCAGCGCAGCGGATTTTCGGAGAGGGCGACGTAGCCCGATGCGGGAAACCAGCCCAGCTGCACGGAAAGGTAAAGGATCGCGAGGATACCGACCCAGAAGGTCGGCACGGACAGCGCGAGCAGGGAGAAGCCGTTCGCCGCCCACTCGGGCCACCGGCCCCGGAAGACCGCCGCGACCACGCCCGCCGTCATCCCGGCCAGCACGGCGATGGCCATCGCGTAGAGCGCGAGTTGGATCGTCACCGGCAGCGTCGCGCCGATCATCTGGTTGACCGGCATCCCGGTCGCGGTCGACTTGCCGAAGTCGCCGGTCAGCGCGTGGCCGGCGAACCGGAGGTACTGAACCGGGAGGGATTGGTCCAGGCCGAGCTGGGCCCGTATCGCCTTGATCGTCGCGGGGTCGGCATTTTCACCGGCCATCGCCAGCGCCGGGTCACCCGGCAGCGCGCGCACGCCGACGAAGACGACGATCGACGCGAGCACGAGCGTGACGGCGGACTGCCAGAGGCGGTGGAACAGATAGCGCAGCAAAGTTCAGCCCTCCTGGCCTGAGACGAACGCGGCCTTGCCGAGCCGGACCAGTCCGTCGGAGTACATCTCGACGCCGGCGACCCGGGTGGAGTACACGGTGAGGTTGCGCATCCGGTAGAGGTACACGATGGGGTTCTCCCGCTGGATCAGCTTTACGGCCTGTCCGTACAGTTCGGCCCGCTTCGCGGTGTCGGTGATCTCTGCGGCCCGGGCGAGCAGGTCGTCCAGCTGCGCCGAGGAGAATCCGCCGAAGTTGGAGCTCGCGGCCGTGGCGAGGAAGCTCGTGGTGTTCCCGTCCGGGTCGATTCGCCCGGACCAGCCGGTTTGCATCAGCTCGAAATCGCCGCTCTTCCGCATAGTGAGCAATGTGGAGTATTCGACCGGGACGATCTGCAGATCGAAGCCTCCCTCGGCCACGCTGGCCTGCAGCGCCTCGGCATACCGGAGTTCGTCCTGGGTGTTGGCCACCTTGAGGGTTACCTTGAGCGGCACATGGACGCCCGCTGCGGCGAGCAGTTGACGTGAGCGCTGCGGGTTGAACGCCGGGCAGGCATTGCTGGCCGCCGAGGCATATTGGGTCGACGGGGCGATGGGCGAGCACGCCGGATCGAACCAGTTGTTGAACACGGTGTTGACCGAGGTCTTGCGGTCGATGCTGTAGGCGAAGGCTGCCCGGACTCTGGAGTCCCGCGCCATCGGGGTGTTGATGGCTTTCGGGGGCTTTCCGGCACCGTCCACGTTGCCGGTGTTGATCACGATTCCCCGATATCCGAGATAGTTGGACTGCAGGACCTTCAGCTTCGGATCCTTGTCCAGCACGTCGACGTCCTGCGGGGAGATCGTGTCGGCCACCTGGATATCGCCGGAGCGCAGATTCGCGGCCCGGATGTTCGCGTCCGGCATGATCCGGTAGATGATCTTGTCGAGGTGGACGTGGGCGGCGTCGTAGTACAACGGGTCGCGCGTGACTGTGATGGAGGTCTGCGGGACGCGATTGACGAACTTGAACGGACCGACGCAGACAGGTGACTCGCCGAAATTGTCGCCCTTCGCGGCCAGCGCGGTCGGCGACATGATCATCCCGGCCCGGTCGGCGAGCGCGGCGGTGATCGGCGCGAACGCGCGCTTGAAGTGGAGCACCACATGGGTCGCGTCGGTAGCCTTGATGCTGTCGATCGGGCCCATTTCGCTGGTGCGCGCCGAAGTCGCCGAGGTGAGATGGCGCCACAGGCTGGTGCGCACGGCCTTCGCGTTGAATGCGGTGCCGTCGGCGAACACGATGCCGGTGCGGACCGGAATCGTCACGGTCCGCCCGTCGCCCGAGATCGTGGGCAACGCGGTCGCGAGCTGCGGGACGATCTTGCCGCTCGCATTGGTGTCGTACAGCTTCTCGCAGATCGCGCTCAGCACGTTGCGCGTCAACGACGAGCTGGATGTGGTCGGGTCGAGCTCGTCCGGATCGCCGGACAAGCCCATCACGAGCGTGCCGCCTGAACTGACCTGTTGGTTACTGATGGGGGCGCCGTAGGCGTCGGTGTGACCGCCGGGGACGCTGAGGTGCTGGATGGGGACGCAAGCGGCGAGCATGGCCGCGGCCAAGGAAATCACCGCAACCCGAAGCGGGGCGCCGCGCGGAAATTTCGAACACCGAAGGAACATAGAAGAAACTCCCAGTGCTTCATTTTATGTGAGGCTCAAGGTAGTTCCTGTTCCCGCGTGTTCCATTGCGGATAAGTTAAGTACTGTTACGATCTTTCGTTCCCCTACAAAATTGGCATGGCGAAGGGTGAATAGCGGTCCGGGTTCGGACCGCTATTCACCCTTCGCCATGCCCGTCGCTATCGCCCGACGGCATAACCCTGCATACCGCGCGGGTTCGCGCCAGCCGACAGGACGCCGGTTTCGGGGTCGCGAGCGACCGCGCAGAGCCGGCCCTCCGACCATGGTTCGCCGACCGTTACCTCGTGCCCGCGGCGTCGTAGTTCGGCAATGGCGAGGTCGCCGATTCGCGATTCCACCGTGACACTTCCCGGATTCATGACCCGCGGATAGAAAGAACTCGGAAAACTCTCGTTGTGCCAATTCGGCGCGTCGATCGCGCCTTGCAAGTCGAGCCCGCCGCGCACTTTCTCCCGCAATGCGACGGCGAGGAAGAAATGCACGCTCCACTGGTCCTGCTGATCACCACCGGGAGTTCCGAATGCCATGATCGGCTCTCCATCCCGAAGTGCCATGGACGGTGTGAGCGTGGTACGCGGGCGCCGGCCGGGGGACAGGGAGTTGGGCAGTCCGGGCTCGAGCCACGTCATCTGCAGCCGGGTGCCCAGCTGGAAGCCGAGGCCGGGCACAGCGGGGTTGGACTGCAGCCAGCCGCCGCTCGGGGTGGCGGCGATCATGTTGCCCCAGCGGTCGACCACGTCCAGGTGACAGGTGTCCCCTCGGGTGTAACCGTCCTTCGCCACCGTCGGTTCACCGGCGCCGGCAACCGGCGGCAGGCCCACGGGGCCGTTGTCGGCGACGCGCCGGGCGTGTTTGCTCAGCCGGGGGTCCCGCCCGTCGGGGCTGCCTGGCCGCAGTTCGAACGAAGCCCGCTCTCCGATGAGGGCACGCCGGGCGTCGTTGTAGTCGGCGGAGAGCAGCGTTTCCAGCGCCACGTCTGCACTGTCGCCGTACCAGGCCTCACGGTCGGCCATCGTGAGTTTCATGCCCTCAATGAGGGTGTGCACGTAGTCCGGCGTGCCGTAGTCCAGATGGGTGCCGCGCAGCAGGGCGAGCTGCTGCAGGAAGACCGGGCCCTGGCTCCACAGGCCCGGCTTGGCCACCGTCCAGCCATTCCAGTCGTAGGTGGCGGGCTCCTCGTAGGTCGCGGAGAACGCGGCGAGGTCCGCACCGGTGAGGGTACCGGCGTGCCGCTCGCCGGACGTGTCCATTGCGGGGCGTGCCGCGAATTCTGCGATTGCCTCGGCGATGAAGCCCTCGCGCCACACCCTGCGGGCCGCGTCGATCTGGGTCTCGCGGCCGGAACCCGCCGCTTCGGCTTCCGCGATGACCCGCCGCCAGGTGTCAGCCAGCGCCGGATTGCGTAGCAGGGCGCCGGGAGCAGGGGACTTGCCGTCGCGGAGATAGATCTCGGCTGACGTGGGCCACTCGGTTTCGAAGAGCTCCCGTACCGTTTCGACAGTCTCGCCGATCCGCTCGACGACGGGGTGCCCGTGCTCGGCGTAACCGATGGCGTACTTCAGTACGTCGGAAAGCCGCTTGGTGCCGTGATCGCGCAGAAGCAGCATCCAGGCGTCGAACGCGCCGGGCACGGCGGCGGCCAGCGGACCGGTGCCGGGCACAAGGTCCAGGCCGAGCGACGTGTAGTGCGCGATGGTCGCGCCGGCGGGTGCCGGGCCCTGCCCGCAAAGGACTTGGGGTCGATGGCCGACCGGGGCCAGAATCATCGGAGCTTCGCCCGCAGGTCCGTTCAGGTGTGGTTCGACGACGTGCAGCACGAAACCGGCGGCGACCGCTGCGTCGAAGGCATTGCCGTCGTCCTCCAACACCGCCATGGCCGTCGAGGAGGCGAGCCAGTGCGTGGAGGACACCATGCCGTGGATGCCTTGCAGGGTCGGTCGGGTGGTGAACAACTTGGTCCTTTCCGTTCACGTATTCGGCGCTGTCCAAGAACGCGGGATAGCTCCCCGGGCGCGTTCCTCGACTCACCTCACGCAGGTCCCACCAGTTCTAAAACGATCTATCCGGAGTAAACACCCACTGTTGACTTTGCGTCCAAGACATCTATGACACCATTCAGATAGCCAATCGCTATCAGTCAGTTCGTGAGGACTCCATGGAACGCCACCAACTCGAATACTTCGTGGCTGTCGTGGAGCAGGGCGGGTTCACCCACGCTGCGCGGTCGCTGCGCGTCGCCCAGCCCTCGCTGTCGCGTGCGATCCAGAAACTCGAACGCGACCTCGGGGTCACGCTCTTCCACCGGGTCGGCCGCAACGTCGTGCTCAGCAACGCCGGGGAAATGCTGGCCGACAGGGCGAGGCTCGTGCTCCGCGATCTCGACGCCCTGCGTGCCGCAGCGCGGTCGATCGGCCATGGAACGGTGGGCCGGGTGGATGTCGCGGCGACGTCATCTTCGGCACTGGAGCCCGTGACGAGCATTGTCGCCGAACTCCGCGAGCGTCATCCGGGCGTCACGGTCAGTACCTCGTCCGCCCTGTCGGCGGCCGAAGTGGTCGTCATGGTGCTCCAGGGCCGTTGCGAGGTCGGGGTCTCCGGCAGCGCCGAGCGCCCCACCGGCCAGGGGCTGGTCGCACATCACCTACGAGACGAAGAGTTCCTGCTCGTAGTGCCACCGAACACGATGGCAGGCACCGGGCCCACGGTGGCTCCCGAGGCGCTGCGCGGCATGCGGTTCGTGGTGACCAAGCCGGCGACGGCGGTCCGCTCCCTTTTCGACCGACTCGCCGCCACCGTCGGCGATATGACCATCGCGGCGGAGGTCGGCGACCGGAGCGTGGTCCTGCCCATGGTACTCAAGGGAATCGGGGCCGGCCTGATGCCGGACGGCTGGGCTGATCTGGCCAGGCGGGCCGGTGCGGAGGTCTACCGGTTCTCGCCCGCGGAAACACTTCCGCAGTGGCTTATATACCGAGGTGGCCCCGTCACCGCCGCGACCCAGGCCTTCATCGACACCACGTTGGCCGCCAGCGACGGACAGTGACCGGTGATGCCTCCGAGGGGCCGCGGGATCGATCCAGTCAAGCTGGGATCTATGCTCGTTTCGTTACACGCGTTCGAGTGACGCGATGCAAGGTCCAACCGCTACGAGGCACGAACCGCGCACTGCCCTGAGTATCGGCACGGTGCGCGGGGCACGGAGGTCGGAAATGTTCGGACTCACGACGCGCTGGTCCCTGGTCGGCACCGGGGCGGAGGTCAGTGATCGGCTGCGGGAGTACGTAGGCAACGAGTCGCAGCCGAGGTTCACCGGTCGGGCCGGGCTGATCGAGAAAATCTGGACCATGCAGCCCGGGGGGTTCTTCGCCGGCAACTACCTGTGGGCCAGCGAGCAGGCACGAAGCGAATTCGTGGCATCACTGGCCACGACGCCCTCGAAGGTCACCGAGATCGTCGGACATGACCCCGACATCATCGAGGAGTTCGAGGTCATCGCTGTCGCCGAAGGCGGCGAGGGCATGGCCGGCATCACTGAGCTCGGCACCGCCTTCCGCGCCTCGGCATGAAACCGGCGCCATTCGACTACGCGCGCCCGCGCCATCTGGCCGAGCTTCTCGGCACGCTGGTCGATGGTGATGTGCTCCTCGCCGGTGGACAGAGCCTGCTGGCTGATCTGAACGAGCGGAAGCGTAGCTCGCGGCGGCTCGTCGACATCAACGGGATCGGCGCGTTGCAACGCCTCGACGTCGGGCCGGACAGTGTCGTGCTGGGTGCGCTCACCCGCCACCAGACTCTGGCCGACAGTCCGGAAGTACGTGCTGCGGTCCCGGTGCTGTCGTGCGCGGCGGCCCGCGTCGGACATGCGGCGGTGCGCACCCGCGGCACCCTTGGTGGCAGCATCGCCAATGCCGACCCGGCCGCCGAGCTGCCCGGTATCGGCGTACTGCTGGGCGCTTCGGCGCAGCTGCGCTCGCCGGACAGCTCCCGCAGGGTCGACGTCGAGGAACTGCTGCACCCGAGGGCGATCGGAGAGCAGGAGGTGATCGTCGCCATCGAGCTGCCCCGCATGACCAGCCGGGACGGATGGGGTTTCCGGGAGGTGAGCCGACCGGGCGCCTACGCCTTTGCGCTGGTGACCGTCGCGGCCACGCTGAGGCTGGCGGTCGACGGCACGGTGTCGGCGCTGCGGGCCGCTGTGACGGGAGCCGCCCCCGCGCCCTACGCTCTGGGTGATGCCGCCGGTGAACTGATCGGCCGGGAACCCGACCAGGAGTGGTTCGGCGCGGTCGCCGACCTCCTGGTAGGGCGCGCCGACCCTGTGACCGACCTGTACGCGAGTGCGGCCTACCGCCGTCGGCTGATCCGTCATCTGACCCACGAGGTGCTGGCGGACGCCCTCCAGCGCGCCCGGGAGGCGATGTCGTGACCGGCGTGGAGATCAACGTCAACGGCCGGCAGTACGGACTCGAAGTCGAACCGCGCACTCTGCTGTCCGATGCACTGCGTGACGGCTGCGGCCTGACCGGCACGCACGTCGGCTGCGAGCACGGTGTGTGCGGGGCGTGCACGGTGCTGATCGAGGGCCGGCCGGTCCGCTCGTGTCTGATGCTCGCCGTTCAGGCCGACGGGCAGGACGTCACCACCGTTGAAGGGCTGGCCGGACCGGACGGGCTGAACCCGTTGCAGGAAGCCTTCCGCGCCGAACACGGCCTGCAGTGCGGGTTCTGCACACCTGGGATCCTGGTCACGCTGACCGCCCATCTGGCCGATCACCCGGATGCGACCGAGGCGGAACTGCGCCACGCGGTGTCCGGGAACCTGTGCCGGTGCACGGGCTATCAGAACGTCATCGCGGCCGCGGTGCGCGCCGCGCGGTCGGCATCCGCGCGGTCGGCATCCGCGCAGTCAGACGAAACCGAACCGACGGCGACCGGGCCCGGCGAAACCAGCACGGCGCCCACCGGACCGACGGCGACCGGACCGGTCGGAATCGAACCGGCGACCACCGGGCCGCTGGGGACGGCAATCACCCGGCGCGAGGACCATCGGCTGCTCAGCGGCACCGCGACCTTCGTCGACGACATAGCGCTGCCCGGCGCGCTGCACGCCCATTTCGTGCGCAGCCCGCACGCTCACGCGTCCATCGTCACCATCGACACCTCGACCACACGTGGAATTCAGGGCGTCGTCGGAGTGTTCACCGGCGCGGATCTGGCCGCCTGGACCGTTCCGCTGCGGGTCGCCCCGCCGATCGACGGGCTGGTCCCGCTGGAGACCGAATCACTGCCGACGGCCAAGGTGCGCTTCGTCGGCGACCCCGTCGCGGTCGTGGTGGCCGACAGCCGGTACACCGCCGAGGACGCGGCAGCACTGGTCAGGGTGGAGTACGAAGTGCTCCAACCCGCGCTCGACCTGGCGGCGAGCCTGGAGGGTCGCGCGCCCCTGGTCGACGAGACGGTGGACTCCAACGTCGTATTCCGTGAGCACTTCTCCGCAGGGGATGCGGCGACCGCCTTCGCCGGGGCGCACCGGGTGGTCCGGACCCGGTTCTCCCACCAGCGGATGACGCACGCGCCGATGGAGACGCGGGGCTGCGCGGCGGTCTGGGACGCGGGCCGCGCCGAGCTGACCATGTACACCGGCACGCAGGTGCCGCACCCCTACCGCACGCAGCTGGCGGCGCGCCTGCGGTTGGCCGAGCATCAGGTCCGGGTGATCGTGCAGGATGTCGGAGGTTCCTTCGGGCAGAAGCTCATTGTGCACCGGGAGGAACTGGCGGTGGCCGCCCTCGCCCGCCACCTGGACCGCCCGGTGCGTTGGCGGGAGGACCGCATTGAGAACCTGACCGCTGCCCTGTCGGCCCGTGAGGACTCCGCCGAAGTGGAGACCGCGGTCACCGCCGACGGCCGGATCCTCGCCGTACGGGCCCGTCTGACCAGCGATTTCGGTGCCTACGCGCTCTTCCCCGCGAACTACATGCTGCGGGTCGTCGCGATGATGCTGCCGAACGCCTACCGGTTGGCCGACTACGAGTACGACATGACCGTGGTGCTGTCCAACAAGATCCCGGCTTCTCCGATGCGGGCACCCATGGCGATCTGCACCTGGGTCACCGAGGGCACCATCGACGCGATCGCCCGGGATCTGGGCCTGGATCCGGTCGAGGTACGCGAGCGCAACATGCTCCGCGAGTCCGAGTTGCCCTATGTCACCGCGGTTGGCGAGACCTACGAGGACATCACTCCGTACCGGACCTACCGGACCGCGCTGGATGCCTACGGCTACGCCGAGTTCCGCCGCCGGCAGCACGCCGATCGCAAGGCCGGGATCTACCGCGGCCTGGGAATCGCCTGCCTCGTGGAGCCGACGACCTACGGGTCGGCGTTCTACCGCTCGGCCGGCATCCCCGGTTCAGGGCACGAGTCGGCCTGGGTCCGGATCGACCCGAGCGGTGCCGTGGTGGCCTCGGTGGGCATCGCCCCGGCTGGTCAGGGACATGAGACGACCATCGCGCAGGCGGTCGCGGCGGGGCTGGGCGTGCGGCCCGAGGACGTGGCCGTACGGCTGGGCGACACCGAGGTCGCTCCGTACGGGATGGGAACCCGCGGCGCCCGCAGCGGCACGGCCGGTGGTGGCGCCGCGCTGCTCGCGGCGCAGCGTCTGAAGGACAAGGTGCTGGCCATCGCCCGGGAGCAGGTGGGTACGTCCGGCGCGCCCGGAAGCGGCGCCGCGGACGGGTCCGGGCTGGACGTCCGCGACGGCGAGATCGTGCGGGCCAAGGACGGCGGTCACGTCGGCACGGGCGTCGCCCTCGCCGACATTGCCCGTACCGCCTACCTCGACCCGCTGTCGCTGCCGCCGGGAATGGAGCCGGGGCTGGTCGCGCACCTGGCCTATGACCCGCCGCCGATGACCTATTCCAATGCCGCCCACCTGTGTGAGGTCGTCGTCGACCCCGTCACCGGCCAGGTGCGCATCGAGCGCTATCTGGTCGCGGAGGACGCCGGCACCATGATCAACCCGAAGGTGGTCGAGGGACAGATCCACGGCGCGGTCATGCTCGGCACAGGAGGCGTGCTCTACGAGGGCGTGTCCTACGACGCCGAGGGCAACAACCTCACACCGACATTCCGCGACTATGTGCTGCCCTCGGCACAGGAAGCGCCGCGGATCGAGGTGCTGCACTGCGGCACACCCAGCTCGCGTACTCCCGGTGGCATGAAGGGCATGAGCGAGGGCGGGGTGATGGGCTCGATCGCCGCGGTGACCGCGGCGATCAACGACGCGATCGCGCCGTTCGGCCTGGTCATGGAAGACCTTCCGATCACCGCCCCTCGGCTGTCGGACCTGCTGGCCGGCCGCACCGCTGCGCTGCCCACCGAATGATCCGTTCCACCCGTCTCCCAGGAAGGACCGCCTACTATGCCGGCGTCCACCACTGTTCCCCGTTCCGTCGCCGTCGTCGGACTCGGTGCCATGGGCGCACCGATGGCCCAAGTCCTGCTCGATGCCGGCTTTGACGTCGCCGTGGTTCCGCACCGACGACGCGAGGCGGCCGAAGCGCTGGCGGACAAGGGCGCGAAGATCGTCGACAGTGTGGCGGCAGCGGCCCGCAACGCCGATGTCGTCATCGCCCTCGTGCCGGACCTGCCTCAGCTGCTGGAACTCGCCGAAGGCCCGGGCGGGCTGGTGGAGGGCAGCCATGAGGGTCTCACCCTGCTCAACATGAGCACGGTGTCCCCGGACGGCGTCACCGCGCTCGCCGACCGGCTCGCCGCGGCGGGCATCCGCATGGTGGACGCGCCGATCAGCGGTGGCCCGGTCCGCGCGGCCGACGGCACCCTCACCATCATGGTCGGCGGCACCGACAGCGACATCGACCATGTGTCCGGCCTGCTCGACGCTCTTGGCCGGAACATCTTCCGCACCGGTCCGCTGGGTACCAGCCAGGTCGCCAAGCTGTGCAACAACATCCTGACGGCGACGATCATGGTCGCCAACTCCGAGGCACTCACCCTGGGCGCGAAGGCCGGTCTGGACCCGGCGCAGCTGCGGGACATCGTGCTCGCCTCGTCGGGCGGCAGCACCGTGCTGGACACCTGGGTCCCGCGCAACCTGCTGCGCGACGTCTACGAGCCGGGGTTCGCCCTGCGTCTGATGTACAAGGACGCCGGCCTGGCCCGCGACCTGGCACGCCAGTCCGGCGTGCCGATGCCACTGGCGAACCTGGCCCACGAGCTGTACGGCTTCTGCATGCAGGGGCCGGGCGCGGACCGGGACTACTCGTTCGTCAGCACGCTCTTCCAGGATGCCGCCGATGTCACCGTGGCCACCGGCCACCCGCGGAGCCAGCCGGAATAACCGGGGCATCGGCCCTAGGAGGCATGGCGACGGCGAGGTCCGCGAGGAGTGCGGGGAGCAGGCGCTCCTCCATGACGGCACGTCCCTGTCCGGCCATCAGCTCGGCGAGTTCCGGTTCCCAGGGGCTGGGGGCCGCGGCTCCGACGAGCGGGGTGGAGTCGCCCGCCGTGAGGGCGGTGCGGTAATCGGCGGCGGCCATCTGCCAGGGGCTCGCTCCCCCGGCAGCGAGGGCCGCCCCGACAATCCGCAGACCGGTCCAGTCGAAGTCGGCCCGCACCCGCAGCGGCGCCCCGGCGTGCACGGCGGCGTCGAGCAGGCGCCGGCAGGCCGCCGAGGGCACGCCTTCCGTACAGACCAGCGGAGCGCTGTCCGCGCCCAGTTCCGCGGCGGCGGCGCGCAGCACCGCGGGGTTCTCGCAGACGAAGATCTCGCGCGCGTCGAGGGTGAGCGGATATGCCGTGAGTTGATGCAGTGTCAGCCGGAAGGGAATACCGAAGTCGGCGGCGCCATTGAGCCAGTGAGCGACCACGTGGTCACGGGTGGCACGCAGATTCAGCACCAGGACCTGGCTGGCCAGGTCGTCTGCGACGGCGCCGAAGCGCTCCCACAGCAGCCGCTGACCGACCCGGTCGCGGGGCAGGTCCGATTCCGCGCGCAGGGCGAGGGCGCGCAGCACCAGTGAGGCCAGGGGAGCGCCCGCGACCAGGGCCTTGGTGTCGCCGGTGGTCCACTCGGCGAGCACGGGCAGCGGGAGCGGGGGCCGGTCGTCGGGCACCGGCAGCCGGTCCAGGACTGCGACGGCCCAGGACACGAGCCGGGCGTCGCCCCGGCGCAGCAGCCGGGTGAGCGTCCCGTCCCCCGTGATCGCCTCGGTCCAGGCGGTGTACCAGGATTCGCCGGCGTGGCGGCCGGTGTCCAGGGCGGCGCGCAGTTGGTCGCGCTGCTCCGCTTCGGCCCGCCGTTCGCCGGGCCGGTCGCGTAGCGGCCCGTGCAGCCGGGCCAGTACGGTGGGCAGTGATTGGCCGTGCATCTCGCACAGGGCGGCGTCCAGGGCGGCCAGGTCCACGGTCAGGCGTTTGACGCTCTCGGGACGGTACTGGCCGGTGACGCCGATCACGACCCGGCGCTCGGCCTCGCTGGGGCCGGTGAGGCCGACTGCGCCCTCCAGCATCCCGCCGGTGCGCTCCAGTCGGCGCCGGGCGGCGGCGAGCAACCGCTGCCAGCCCTCGCCCCGCAGCTCGTCGAGGGCAGAGCCGGGGTCTGCCTGGCGCCCGGTCATGCCGCGGTCATGCCGCGACCGGGCGGCGGCGGGTGCCCGGCGAGCCGAGGGCTACGGTCAGCTCGCCCGCGTCGTCAGCGAGCAGTTGGGAGCCGTCCCACACCAGCAGCAGTGCGCTGACGGTGTGCTCGACCGGGGAATGGGCCAGGTCGTAGTGGGCCGCGGCGGGCACGGCGGCTTGGGCGGCCCACAGGTCGTAGCCGGTCATGAAGAGGTCCAGGTCGAACTGGGCTGCCAGGCTCATCAGTTCGCCGCGCCCGGTGTCATCCACTCCGGCGAAGGCCTCGTCCAGGGCGAGCAGCCGGGGCGCGTGCGGGTGCGCGGAGTTCAGCATGGCGTGAGCCGCGGCGAACAGCGGCAGGTGCAGCGAGACCGACTGCTCGCCACCGGACAGGCGACTGTGCCGGGCACGGGTCAGCCGCTCCTCGGCTCCACCGGGGCGCACCAGCTGGAAGACGAACTGCCGCCAGCTGCGGTAGTCCAGCACTTCCGCGAGCAGTTCCCGGTAGGGACGGTCGCGCCAGCGGGCCCGGGCGTTCTTGATCTGGGTGGCGAAGTGGGCGCGCATCCGGGCGAGGGAGTCGGGGCCGAGCCGGGTCGCGTCGGCGTCGAGCAGGGCGCAGACGCCTCGCTGCTCCTCGTCCAGGTTGTCGGCGAGGAGCCAACTGACGCCGACTGTGGTCCCGGACGACATCTTCCGGGAACGCATCTCGGCGTTCATCCGGTGGATGAGGTCGCGGGCGTCCACGGTGCGGTCGTGGATCTGCTGGGCGAGCCGGGTGAGCAGGGCGTCCTCCAGGATGCGCTGCTCGGAGTCGGTGAGCAGCTGCTGCTGGTCGTGGCGGGCGGCGGCGATGCGGGCGGCGAACGCGCCGACCGGCAGCGGGCCCTGCTCGTCGGCGATGCGTACGACGATGACGCCGTCCGCGCCGTCCCACTCGGGGCGGTAGTCCTGTCCGGCGGCTCCGAGCTGCGCCTGGAGGTCGTCGAGGGCCTTGGTGAGGCGGGTGGTGGACTGCTTGAGTGAGGTCTCGGTGGGGGTGAGTTCCCGGGTCGCGGCCAGGATCGCCTCATGGACGGCGGTGACGGCGGCGGGCAGTTCCTCGGCGGCCCAGTCGGCTTCCTGTCCGGGCCAGGCGAGACCTGGCGGGCACTTGAGGACGTCCAGCAGTTCCCGCTGTGCGTACGGGGCGAGTCCGCGGGCGGTCTCGAGTTCCTCCGCGGCGGCGACGGCGTGTGCCTCGCGGGCGGCAGTGAGCCGCGCTCCGGCGGCGGCGGCCTCGGTGAGGGCGGCGCGCTCGGCGGCGCGGG
>NZ_RJVR01000343.1 GCF_003999195.1 Streptomyces soli | reverse complement strand
TGGATGAACGGGTACGGCGAGCTCCGGCGCTGCTTCCAGCGCACGACCCAGACCGTCGAGTTCTACCTCTACCTCGCCGCCGCGTTCGTCACCGTGCGCTGCCTGATCCAGCAGGCCCGCAACCGCTATCGATGGGAGACCCGGCCAGAAGTCCGCCGCCTGAAATGACGCCTATCCTCGGTCGCTCTAATACCACCGCGTATTGCGGCACTGTCGGTTTTGTGCTTCTTCAGGCGGCGGGGAGCCCGGTCGCGTCCTTGCGGTTGAGGTCGGTCGCGCCCATGTGAGGCGCATATGGGTGAAATCTGTTTGTCTGCCTGGGGTGGATGGCGTTGCCCTGGTAAGCATTTTCCGCCAAGCAGATCACGACCCCGTGTCCGCAAAAGTAGAGGAGCGCATGGAATGGAACAGAAACGTAAGATAGCCGCAGCGCTGACCGCCACAGCCGTCATGACGGTCATGGGGGCTGGCGGAGCAGCAGCTCAGGCACAGCCTGAGGCCGGAAAGGCGGCGCGGCTCGTACACGCTCAGTCGAATCCGGTGCGGCCGCATCGCTGTTACGACATCGACTCTGCAGGGAATGAATTTCGCCACGCCAAGTACGTCTCGGCGGTGTGTGACGGTAGGGTATACGTTTTGTCGGTCAATGAGTCGACCGCACCGCCTACCCCTGTTGGTGGCTGGCAGTTTGTGGGAGGCCCCTCCAACGTTGTCGATGCAACACTGGCATCTAATGTCTTCGACGTTGGCGGCGGTCCGGTGCTCGTCACCGCGTTGACTTCGAAGGGAAACGTGTGGGAGGGCGTATGCGCCAATACTTTGCCGCTCGGGCCGTGCACGTTCACGCAGTTGCCCAAGCCGCCTCAGTGATCCGAGGCGAACACCCGAGCCCCGTCGGCGGGCTCTGGCGGTTGGCCTGACGGCACCGCGGACCCAGGATGGACGCAGATTAACGGCGCCGGACGGTGCCCTGATCTGTACCAACAGACTTGGAAAGCGTGTGGGACGTGGTGAGCGGGAGCGCGGGCCGTCAAAGGTTCGGCTTGATTGGGATGGCCGGCGGCCACGGGGCCTGGGGGGAGCCCCGCTTGGCCCTCATGGGGAGCCAAGCGGGGAGCCACAGGCAACGACATGAGACGAACGCGCTCGGACAACCACGGACACTCAGGCGCGTCCAGCAGGCACAACAACGGCGCCCACTGCAGCGGATCCTGGCTTGTATGTGGTGCCTCATTACCTCAGCGGTAATCGACGCGCTCTCCGCCCCGGGGCATCGTGGATCTCGTCCACACCGACGGAGGAGCGAACGTGACGCAGACGCAGTACGAGAACGCAGCCGCCCGCTACATCGAGGCATGGAACAGCGCAGACCCGGACGAGCGGGCCAAGGCCGTTGCGGCCGCCTGGACGGAGGACGGTAGCTATACGGACCCGCTCGCGGAGGTGGCCGGGCATGAGGGCATCGCGGCGGTGATCGCGGGGGCTCAGGAGCAGTTCCCGGGGTTCGAGTTCAGGTTGGCCGGGGCGGTGGACGGGCACCATGGCGTGGCGCGCTTCGGGTGGGAGCTGGTGTCGGTGGCCGACGGCTCGGCGCCGGTCGCGGGCTTCGACGTGGTGACGCTGGCCGACGACGGCCGGATCCGTACGGTCAGCGGCTTTCTGGACCGGCTCCCGGGCTGAGCGTCGGGGCTAATACGGATGCGGGTGGCGGGGGCGCGGTGGTGGGATGCCGTCGTGGACAGCGAGCTGATGACCATCGACGCCGGGGACTACGACGTCCGGGCCACCCCGTGGTGGGACGCCCGGTGGCGGCGCGAGGCGCTGGCGTGGGCGGAGGAAGCGCTGGCGGGCGCCGGGCTGCGGGCGGGGGAGCGGGCCGGGTGGGGGGTGCGGTTGCGGCCCTGGTCGGTGGTGATCAGGATTCCGGTGGAGGACGGGACTTCGCCGGTCTGGTTCAAGGCCAATCCGCCCGGCTCGGCCTTCGAGCCGGGGCTCGCGCGAGCGCTGGCGGAGTGGGTGCCGGGGCAGGTCCTCCCCCCGCTGGCCGTCGACACAGTGCGGGCCTGGTCGCTGCTGCCGGACGGCGGTCCACTGCTGGCCCACGCCGCGGCGGCCGAGGAGGCCGACCCGCACTTCTGGGAGGACCCGCTGCGGCAGTACGCGGCGCTGCAGCGGGTGGTCGGGCTCCGGACGGGGGAGCTGGCCGGGCTCGGGGTGCCGGACCTGCGGCCGGAGAGGCTGGCCGAGCGGTTCGACGAAGTGGTGGCGGTGACGGACACGCCGGAGGCCGTACGCCGGATGCGGCCCCAACTGGCCGACTGGTGCGCGGAACTGGCCGGCTCCGGCATCCCCGCCACCCTCGACCACTCCGACCTGCACGAGGCCCAGGTCTTCCACGGCGACGGCCGCCGCTTCGTCTTCTTCGACTGGGGCGACTCCTCGCTCGCGTACCCCTTCTCCAGCCTCCTGGTCACCGCCCGCGTCGCGCGCCGGCGCTTCGGCGCGGACGCCCCCGCCGTCCTTGCCCGGTTGCGCGACGCCTACCTCGAACCCTGGACCGACGACGGCCACGACCTGCCCGCCCTGCGCCGGCTGGCCGGCCTCGCCTGCCGGGTCGGCCCGGTCGGTCGGGCGCTGGCCTGGGGGCGGGTCTTTCCCGGTACGGAGGTTCACCACGAGCAGGTCGCCCGATGGCTGGGCGAACTTCTCAACGAGCCTCCGTTGTGAAGGAGATCTGTGCGGGCTGGGAAGCCGCGCCGGGGGCAAAGGGATGGGTCCACAGGCCCTGGGCTTGCAGCAGCGGCAGGACGCCCTCGCCGAACCAGTAGGCCTCCTCCAGGTGCGGGTAGCCGGAGAAGATGAACTCGTCGATGCCGAGGCGGTGGTACTCGGCGATCCGCTCGGCGACCTCCGCATGACTGCCGACCAGCGCGGTGCCGGCCCCGCCCCGGACCAGGCCGATCCCGGCCCAGAGATTGGGGTGGATCTCCAGCCCGTCGCGGCCGCCCCCGCCGTGAAGCGCGAGCATGCGCTGCTGGTGGCTTTCGCCGCCGGTCACGACATTGAGCAGCAGTCGGCCGCCGGTCTGCCGCTGGAAGGTCGAGGCCATCTGCGCGGCGAGGGTCGGCGACACGAACCCCGGGCGGAATGCGACGAGGAACTTCAGCCGCTCCGTGCGCTGGCTGACCATGGCCGTCGTCAGCCAGGCGTCCTCACACCACGCCCCGGTGGGGGTCAGCGCGCCGGCGAAGCCCAGGTCTTCGGCCGCGCAAGCGATCTGGGAAAGGTAGCCGACGACACCGCCGTCCTCATGGTCATCCAGCGCAGCCGCTCAGGATCGGCCCCCCGCGCCGCCCGCGACCTGCACGAGTTCTTCGAACGGCGGGCGGAGGACTACCGCTTGCGGAAGGCCAGCAGCCGGTAGACGGGGTCGGGGCGCGGCTCGTCCGGCTCCGGGAGGGCCGCGAGGCGCCTGGCCGGCTCCGCGGGATCGTGCGAGCCGAGCAGGGAGGCGTAGTAGCCGCGTTCGACGTCGGCCGCCGCGCGGCGGGGGCTGCGGCCCTGCCCGTGCCCGGTGAAGTGGGCCTCCCCGGCGGGGGTGAGGCCGTGCCGGGTGGCGGTCTCGGAGACCGTCGCGGCGGCGTCGTATGGCTCGCGGGACGCACGGTACGGGGCCAGCAGCGCCTCGATGTCGCTGCCGGCGTGGTGGGCGGCGTCCTTGTCGACGGTGGTGACGAAGACCCCGCCGGGGCGCAGCACACGGGCCGCCTCGGCGATCACGGCGGCTGAGAAGGGCACCAGGTGCAGCAGCCACACCGTCACCACGGCGTCCAGAGTACGGGTGCCGTAGGGCAGTTGACGGCTGTCGCCCAGCACCACCGTGGCCCCGACGCGACGCGCCGCCATCCGGGCCATGCCGGGTGCTGGGTCCACGGCGAACACCGTCAGGCTGCTGCGACGCGCGTAACGCTCGGTGACCAGGCCGGTGCCGCACCCCACGTCCAGCAGGGTGCGCGCGTAGCCGGGCACCAGGCTCAGCACGGCCTCCGCTGCCGCGTCGGCTCGCGGCACGCCGCCGCGTGTGGTGTCGTACGCGGTTGCTTCCGCGTCGTAATCGAGCATGTCAGCCTGGTCGTCGGGACGTAAACGAGGTACCGGCGAGGCGAGAGTAGCCAATGCGGCAGTCGGCCACCAGTGCGACCGAAAACGGCGCCGCCCACGCATGTCAGCGCGGGCGGCGGCGTCAGGACCGGGGCCGGGAGGGTCAGCCTAGGTAGTTGAAGGTGGCCGGGTCCGGGCCGAGGCGGGTGCCGTTGTCGAGGGCGTCGATGGCGGCGAGGTCGTCGGCGTCGAGCTCGAAGTCGAAGACGTCGATGTTCTCCCGGATCCGGGAGGGGGTGACGGACTTCGGGATCACGATGTCGCCGATCTGGATGTGCCAGCGCAGCACGACCTGAGCCGGGGTCTCGCCGTGCTTGGTGGCGATGGCGGCCAGCGCCGGGTCCTCCAGGAGGCCGCGACCGCTGCCGAGCGGGGACCAGGCCTCCGTGGCGATGCCGTGGGCGGCGTGGAAGGCGCGCAGCTCGGCCTGGGGGAGGTTGGGGTGCAGCTCGATCTGGTTGACGGCCGGAACGACCGAGCCCTCGTCCAGGACCTCCTGGAGCTGCGCCACAGGGAAGTTCGAGACGCCGATGGCCTTGGTGCGGCCGTCGGCGTACAGCTTCTCGAAGGCCCGCCAGGTGTCGAGGTACAGAGCGCGAGACGGCACCGGCCAGTGGATCAGGTAGAGGTCCACGTATTCCAGGCCGAGGCGCTCCAGCGAGGCGTCGAAGGCGCGAAGGGTGGAGTCGTAGCCGTGCTCGGCGTTCCAGAGCTTCGTGGTGACGAACAGCTCGTCGCGGGGCAGCCCGGCGTCGGCGATCGCCTGGCCGGTGCCCTTCTCGTTCGCGTAGATCGCGGCGGTGTCGATGCTGCGGTAGCCGGCCTCGAGGGCGGTCTTGACCGCGGCGCGCGCCTCGTCGTCCGGGACCTGCCAGACGCCGAATCCGAGCTGCGGCATCTGGACGCCGTTGTTGAGCGTGATGAAGGGGACCTTGCTCACGAGCAGGTGTTCCTTACGTTGTCGGACTGGTCGTACGAGTATTCTCAGCCTCAACGATCTGCCTCTTGATCGCATTCCCGGTCAGGCCCGGTACAGCGCCTCGACCTCGGTCGCGTACGCCTTCTCGATCGCCTTGCGCTTGAGCTTCAGCGAGGGCGTGAGCAGCCCCTGCTCCTCGGAGAACTGGCCCGCCAGGATGCGGAAGGTACGGATCGACTCCGCCTGCGACACCAGGGTGTTGGCGGCCACCACGGCCCGGCGGATCTCGCTCTCCATGTCCGGGTCGCGGACCAGCTCGGCCATCGAGCGCACCGACTTGCCGTGCATGGCCAGCCAGTGCGAGACGCCCTCCGGATCGAGGGTGACCAGGGCGGCGACGAAGGGCCGGTCGTTGCCGACGACCACGCATTGGGCGACCAGCGGGTGGGAGCGTACGCGTTCTTCCAGCGGCACCGGGGAGACGCTCTTGCCGCCGTTGGTGACCAGGATTTCCTTCTTGCGGCCGGTGATGGTGAGGTAGCCGTCCTCGTCGAGGGCGCCGAGGTCGCCGGTGGCCAGCCAGCCCTCGTGGAGGACCTGGTGGGTGGCCTTGGGGTTGTTGAGGTACTCGGCGAAGATCTGGCCGCCGCGCAGCCAGATCTCGCTGTCGTCGGCTATGTGGACGGTGGTGCCGGGGATCGGCCGGCCGACCGTGCCGAAGCGGGTCTGTTCGGGCGGGTTGGCGGTGGCGGCGGCGGTCGACTCGGTGAGGCCGTAGCCCTCGAAGATCCGGACGCCGGCGCCGTCGAAGAACAGGCCGAGCTGCCGGTCCATCGCGGAACCGCCGGAGAAGGCGTGCCGCACCTTGCCGCCGAGGGCGGCGCGCACCTTGCCGTAGACCAGCTTCTCGTAGAGCTGGTGCTGCACGCGCAGGCCGGCGCCCGGTCCCGGTCCGGTGCCGAAGGCCTTGGCCTCCATGGCCTCGGCGTGCCGCTCGGCGACGTCGACGGCCTTCTCGAAGACCGACAGCTTGCCGCCGGCCTCGGCCTTGCGGCGGGCGCCCTGGTAGACCTTCTCGAAGACGTACGGGACGGCGAGTACGAAGGTGGGCTGGAACGAGGCCATGGCCGGCAGCAGCTCGGAGGCGGCCAGGTTCGGCTGGTGGCCGAGCCGGACGCGGGCGCGGATGGCGGCGACCTCGACCATCCGCCCGAAGACGTGGGCGAGGGGGAGGAAGAGCAGGGTGGAGGCCTCGTCGCCGGGCTTGCTGTGGAAGACCGGCTCGTACTTCTCGATGATGTTGTCGGCCTCGGCCATGAAGTTGGAGTGCGTGATCACGCAGCCCTTGGGGCGGCCCGTCGTGCCCGAGGTGTAGATGACGGTGGCGATCGCGTCCGGGGTGACCGCCATCCGGTGCCGGTGGACGACGTCGTCGTCGATGTGGGTGCCGGACTCGGCGATGTCGGTCACCGCGCCGGAGTCCAGCTGCCACAGGCGGGTGAGCTGGGGGAGCTCGTCGACGACGGCGCCGACGGTCATGGCGTGGTCCTCGTGCTCGACGATGCAGGCGACCGCGGCCGAGTCGTGCAGCATCCAGCGGACCTGGTCGGACGACGAGGTCGGGTAGATGGGCACCGGCTGGGCGCCGATCGCCCACAGCGCGAAGTCCAGGACCGTCCACTCGTACCGGGTGCGGGACATCAGCCCCACGCGGTCGCCGAAACGTATCCCCTGGGCGATCAGGCCCTTGGCGACGGCCATGACCTCGTCGCGGAAGGCGGCGGCGGTGACGTCCTGCCATGGCGCGTCGGGACCCTCGGCCTCGGCTCTGCGGCCGAGCACCACGCGGTCCGGCTCCTCGGTGGCGGTGGCGAAGACTGAGTCGGCCAAACCGCCTGCCTGGGGTGCCGTCACCAGTGGGGGGATGGTGAACTCACGCAAGAGTCGCTCCTCGACCGCTTGGGGCGCCCGTAACGTACCTGATCCTCAGGGAAGGGGGGAGGGGGCTGAGCGCGGGCCTGTGAGCAGCGGACATTAGTACATCAGTGCTGGTCGGGGCCGAAACCCCAGTTGCTGCGGGGAACACGGCGCGCGCCGGGCCCGTGCTGTGGGGCCCGACGCGCGTAGATCTCCATCAAATCTGCTCGCGTCAGTCACTGACGCTCTACAGCAAGGGAAGTCGGTCGAGCTGCCTGTTCCGGCTGGTCATGGGCGGCTTCCGGTGTCTTTGTCCGTACGAGGCCAGGACGATGACGCCGGCCGTCAGTCCCACCGCTCCGGCGACCACGGCTGCCGTGTCGAGCCCGGAGGTGAAGGCGGCCCGCAGTGCGTGGTCCACGGCTTCACGTTGCCCCGACGGCACCAGGGCCAAAACCTGCCGCGCGCCGCCGCCGGCGAGGGCCTGGGCCGCCGCGTGCGGATCTTGTATGCCGTCGGCGCTCAGGGCGTGCTGGGCGCGGGCCGTGAGCAGGGTGCCGAAGACGGCCACCCCGAGGGCGTAGCCGAGCTGGCGCATCGTGTTCACCGCGCTGCCCGCCATGCCGGCCTGCCGAGGCGGTACGGAGGCGAGCGCCGCCGACGCTACCGCCGGGTTGACCAGCCCCACGCCGAGCCCGGCCAGCGCCAGCCCCGGTCAGCGACGTCGCCTGGTGCAGCTCGGGATAGGAGGCGCGGCCGTCGCCGGCGAGGGTGGTGAGCAGCGCTTCGTCGCCGGGGTCGGGTTGGCGGCCGCCGTCGGGGCCGGTGCCGGGGCGCCTTGGTGCGGCGGCGGGCGCAGGGCCGCCGCCCGGGCGCG
>NZ_RJVR01000068.1 GCF_003999195.1 Streptomyces soli | reverse complement strand
TCATCGGAGAGGACGACCACGACAGCACGAGGACCTCGTTGTGACATAAAAACAGTATACATACTTAGACTCGCTATTTACGACGCAGGACACTAGATTAGCGGCCCGTCCGGGTAGCTGCCAAGATTATGCCCGTGAACAGCCCCCTGAAGACTGCGGGCGCGGTCGTGCGGCCCTTGGCAGGCCTGGCAGGCTCCTCCCTCCTCCTGTGGATCAGCGTCAAGCTGTACAAGGATGGCGAGTCCGTGTGGTTCCCCATCACCGGATCATTTGTGGTGCTTCTGGTTTTGTACGACATCTGCCGCGATGTGGTTCGCCACCGCAGGAGGGCGAGCACATCACCCGGCACACAGGGTGATCGATCCGTTTAGCGGCAGCGCACTCCCGTACAGCAGCGAAGTACAGCAACCACAGCAACCGACCACGGCGGGGAGCGTCTACCCCCCACGTCGTGAATGCGCCTCAGCGGCCATGTGGCTGGACGACAAGCGCGGTTGGCAGGATCCCCAGCGCATCCAGTTGGGACATGAGCTCGGCCTCCTGCTCCTGTGTGACGGCAATCCACAAGGAGGTTCCCGAGTCGCTGGCGCTGAAGACCAGTCGATCCCCTTGCCAGCCTTCGGCGTGGATCGTATAGGGAGCCAAATCCAACAGAACCTCGAACTGCGCGTCATCGTGGATGTCGATATCGATCCCCATCCCGGGATCGGCGCGTCGGGACCGAACGCCGTCCCCTACCGCCTCCCGGGCCAGGGACAGCGCGCGTTCGTATGAGTGCAGCACCGCGGGTGGCCAGGCCTCGTCGCTGTAGGCGTCGAGGTGGGCTGCGTCGATGCCAGACCGCAGCACGCGAAGCGCCTCCCGATAAACAAGCACCAGGTCCGCAGGGCTCAATCCGCCCCCCAGTACAAGCTCGCGGCCCGAGCCACCATCCTGGTTGATCACAGGCTTGACCTTCCCACACGCAATGCGCCCACGTCTCCGGAGGAGGGCTGCCGCTGCAACATGATCTTTTGTCAGACACTTGCGAACAGGTCACCGTGTGGAGGGGGCTACAGACGGGCGTCCAGGCGGTGCTGCAGCGAACCATCCGGGCCGAAGACATCCATCAAGTAGCCCTGTTTCAGCGACAGCCCTTCCTTGCGTTCCAGGAACCCGGTGATCGACCCCTTCAGCTCATCGAACGTCTGGGCGCTCTCATCCGGGTTGTTTGTCCACACGACCAGTAGGGGGGCGCCGTTGGGGCCGGAGCTCTGCTGAATCCCGTACACCTCCTGCGCCCCGCCGGACCGCCGGTATCGCTGCGCCACCTGGACGGCGGCACCGGGCGCGACGGTGGCGGTGGCCGTGGGGCCAGGGGTGGCGTGGACGCGATCGGAGTGCGTGTCACTGGCCTCAGTGCAGCCGGAAAGCAGGGTGACGGCTCCGACGCAGACGAGCACCGCGGTGCGGGCGATTCGCTTCATAGCACGATCATCACCGCCTCACGATCGGGCTGGTGACGTTCCCCCGGCCTGTGGCAGTTCCGTCACATTGATCGTTGCACCACGCCGAACAGGGCACCCGGCGCCTGCGGTGCCAACGCCTGTGGCCAGGTGCCAACGACCGCACCCCGGCTCAACTCCCGCCCCGGTGAACGTTCCCGGCCACAGCACTAGTTTAGGTGTGGCGCATTCAGCAGCGGTGCGTTCATAGCGGTCATCGTCGGCTCTCCGGTAGGGGGAGAGTCAAACGGGGGGCAACGCGACACTCGCCGGTGCCTGTGACACGCATGGTCAGCGATCCAGTCGCGTGGTCTTCTCCGGGTGGGCGGCGGTGGACTCTTCTTGCACCTTGCCGCTGTCACCGGCCATGGGTCAGCCCGGACAGGCGGGGTGGCTGTCGGCGCCTTCGGGCAGCAGCCGGCGCTCGGCATCGGTGAAGGGGCGGTCCACAGCGCTGCATAGTGCGGCGTACCATGCGTCGGGGTCGAGGGTGACCGAGAGTGAGCCGTCGGTGGTGCCGCCTTCGACGACGTTGCCGTGTACCGTCCAGACCGCTCCGTCGGGCATCGAGAGGCCGGCGATCTCCGCGGACTCATGGGTGCTCCACACCTGCATCAGGTCGGAGGAGGTGCCGGAGGAGCCGGTGGAGATCAGGTATCCGGCGGGGGTGAATCCGACGAGGTTGTAGGCGTCGGCAGCGGAGACCGGCGGTGTCACCTGGTCGAAGGCCGGGACGCCGCGGAATTCGATCCTGGTGCCGCCGGAGGACTTGATATTGCTCAGGGTGGCCAGCAGGTCCCCGAGGCGTCGAACGCTTCGCTCTGCCACGCGCTGATGGCATCCGGATCTGCTTGGAAGCACCCGATGGAGCGGCGCTGGCCGAGGTCCCACAGCCTCATCACACCGTCGCGTCCGCGGACGAGTGCCTGCTCCGGATGGTCCGGCCGTGACCAGACAGACTCGCCCTGCCCGGCCAGCCATCGCCGACCTCGGAATCGATGGTGTGAGCATGGCCCGAGTGGTGGTGGTCGACGACGAGCCCATGGTGTGCGTGTTCCTGCGCACCATCCTCGGCTCGGCCCAGGACATCGAGGTCGTCGACGAGGCGCACGACGGCGCGGCCGGCGTCGAGGCCGTCGTGCGCAGCCGGCCCGACGTCGTCCTGATGGATCTGCGGATGCCGGGCACGGACGGACTGACGGCCATCGAACGCATCAACGAGCTGCCGGACCCGCCGAACATCGTGGTGCTGACGACCTTCGACGCCGACCAGTACGTGCTGCGGGCCCTGCGGGCCGGCGCGACCGGATTCCTGGTCAAGTCGACCCCGCCGGAGGAACTCATCGGGCTGGTGCGCACCGCCGCCCAGGGGCACACCGTCCTCTCCCCCTCCGCCGCCCGTCGGCTCATCGCCGCCTCGACGGACACCCTGTCGGCCCGCGACCGCGCACGCGAACGGGTTGCCTCCCTGACCGAACGGGAGGTCCAAGTCCTGACCGGTCTCGGCGAGGGCCTGGCGAACGCCCAGATCGCGACCCGGCTGCACCTCTCCGAGGCCACGATCAAAGGCTATGTGTCACGGATGCTGGACAAGCTGGGGTGCGTCAACCGCACCCAGGCCGGCCTCCTCGCCCACGACGCGGGCATCGTCGGGTCCTGAGGGCCGCCCCGCAGTTCCTGGCGGTCAGGCGGCGCGCCACGGCGCCGTACGCCGCTCCTCGACGAGCTGTTCCAGTACGGGAACCACCTCGGCCGGGGCGGGGCGGGCCACCGCCTCGTCGCGCAGGCGGGTGGCGTTCTGCCGGAAGCCGGAGTCGGCCAGGATCGTGGAGACCCGGTCGTACACCGCGTCCGGCGTGGCCAGGTCGTGGGGCAGCAGCAGGCCCGCCCGCTGCTCCTCCAGACCGGCACCCCGGTAGAGCTGGTCGGCCACCGGCGTGGTGACCGTGAGCTGCGGGACGCCGTACACCAAGGCGTTCGCGTAGGAGCCGAAGCCGCCGTGGTGGATCAGCAGGGAACAACTCGGCAGCAGTGCGTGCAGGGGCACCGAGTCCACGACACGGATGTTGTCCGGCAGCGGACCCAGCTCGGCTGTCTGCGTGGGCAGCAGCGCGGCGACCACCTCCGCGTCGAGCTCCGCCAACGCCTCGAGGATGTCGCCCTTGGAGACGTAGTCCCCGCCGTACCGTTCGGTGTTCGAGGCGCCCAGGCTCATGCAGATCCGGGTGCGCTCGGGCGGGGTCCGCAGCCAGTCGGGTACGACCGCCTGGCCGTTGGTCAGCTGCCCCGTCGCGAACTCCTCCGTGAACGTCCCCCCGAGCACCAATCCGTTGATCGAAGGCCGCAAGGCCGACTCAGCCCGCCGCCGGCAGCGCGTCATCAAGGCCATCAACGCCGCCAGGCGAGATGGCACGGCCATCAGCGTCTCGGGCATCGCACGGCAGGCCGGAGTGGACCGCGCCTTCCTCTACTGCCACAAGGACCTGCTCACCCAAGTACACGCCGCCAGCGCCGAACCGCCCGGCGACGGCACCGGTCCCCTCGTCAGCCGGGCTTCCCTTCAGGCGATGGAGCGTCAGCCAGGGTGGCGGCGAGGGGGATCAGGTCGGCGGGGTCGACGCGCTCCAGCGCGTACGCGGTCCGGCGGGCGGCGGTTCGCGTGAGCTCGGTGCCGGTGTGCCCGGCGCGCTGGGCGTCCAGGTAGCCGACGGCCAGGGTGCCGAACAGTTCGTCGTCGGGGGAGAGGAAGAACTCCTCGACGTCGCGCCCCTGGTCCTGGGCCATGAGCCGGATCTGCTCGCCGACCGGCCCCATGGCTTCGTTGAAGTCGTCTTCTGTGACACCGAGTCGGGTCATGAGTGCGTGGTCGTCGCTCTCCTGGGTTGTCATCTCGGGATGCCCCTTCGCTGGGTCGTGGTCTGGGTGTCGGCCGGGGGGCCAACCCCTTCTGACATAAAGAATCCTATCATCACTCAGTGGTTGAAGGGGGGCACTGCGCTTTGTGCGGCCCGATCACGGCCGGCCGTTATGCTGAAAACAGGTCACAGCTCCTGCGTGGAACCGTTCTCGGTGTCCTCGCTGGGTTTGTGGTTTGGGAAGGTCCGGCGGTTGGGCCAACCGCGCAAGCGGCCCGCTTCGGCGGACAACGGCCGGACCGCCACACAAGCGCACAAGGGCCGGACGCGGATTACCGCGTCCGGCCCTTCGCTGCTCCAGCGACGCCCCTGAGCCGCTACGCCGCGTCGCCCTCGATCATGTACCGGGGCGAGCTCCGGGCGATCGTGCTGCACATCCGATGGGCCCACCACGGGCAGAGCCCGAAGCAAGGAGCCGCCATCGTGCACCCGGGCAAGTGTGACGTCGACCGATAGGTGGCCATGTCGATCGATAGTTGGCCAGGCCGCTACCGCTTCCGGGCTCAGCCCATGAGCTGCATGAAGGCGGGTGCGCCCTCTGGCCAGGCAGTGACTCCCTCAGGGGGGCGAACGTGGCCGCCGGATCCTCGGCCACATGCTTCTGCCCCGCCCGGCTAGCCGGGCAGAAGCACCCCAGAATCGGCATAGTGGACCAAATACCCGGCCAAGGCTGTGTGACGAGACACCTAGCAGCCGATCGCTCTCATTGTCGCGGCCAGCAAGATCATGTAGGGTCACCCGACGTGAACACCGGACCGGCGCTACGCCACACACAGATTGGCCACCCGGTGGAGGGCTGATCGCACAGCGGGTGCGCAGAAGGCACCCCCTCAGTTCGGCACGCGGACCTCCCAGTGCTCGTGCACTGCGAGTCCGTTTTTCGTGTCGAACAACAGCGAGGTCAGCCGAATGACAGTCACGTTCAACCACACCATCATCGCCGCCAAGGATCGCAACGAGTCGGCTCGGTTCTTCCGAGAGTTGTTGGAACTTCCGGAAGCACCGTCCTGGGGCCCGTTCACCAACATCCAGCTCACCGATGGCGTGCTGCTTCAGTTCGCCGAGCCGCCGGTGGAGATCCAGATGCAGCATTACGCGTTTCTGATCGACGACGACCTGTTCGATCGGGCGTACCGGCGACTGTGTGATCGCGGCATCGAGCACTGGGCCGATCCGCAGATGCGACGCTCAGGCGAGATCAACAACGAGCACGGCGGTCGAGGGGTGTACTTCAAGGACCCCGCCGGTCACGCGATTGAGCTGATCACCCGCCCCTACCTGTAACCGGGGCAGCGCCTGGTCGGGCACCCGAAACGCGGCGCCCGACCAGGCAACCCACTGGCCGAAACCCATGGTGAACCAGCCACAGACAGGGCCGCCGTGGCCATCTCGTTCTGTAGTTGGCCAACGTCTCGATCATCTGGTCAACTATCGGCCGACAAAGTGGCCAACTACGAAGGCGGTTGGGAATGGGCCAGCTGCCGCAGGGTGTCGAGAGTTCAGGTCGGGCGGCCGCTCACCGCCACGGTGGGCAGTTCGTCGTCGAGCAATTGCCGGGGCAGCGAGAGCCCGAAGTGCTTCTCGATCACGCCCAGGGACATGGCCACCCGCTGCGCCTGCCGAGTCGCGCCCACCTGAAGGGAGGAGCCGTCCGGCAGGATGACGCCCGCGCTCCGCATGGCCGGATTCAGCAGGTCGGGCCGCGACCCCACCGCTGTCCCTCTTCGGCGAGCCCGAAGGAGCACAGCAGTTCCCCGTCCGCCGCGTAGGAGAACATCGGCGGCGGATGGGAGGCCTGCGGATCGAGGTTCACCGCGTCGCAGCCACCACGGGAGAGCTCCGCGAGCACGCTGTGCCTGGTCCCACCGGCTTCGCCGTACTCGGCCGCGTAGGCCCAGCCGTTCGCCTCGCCGAGCTGGGCGATGCCCACGTTGGGATCGGTGAGCAGGCTGTCGACCTCACGAGCCGTCGCGGCCACCGGTGCCACGGCCGGGTCGGCGCCCAGCCGGACGCCCAACTCCTCGGGGGTGATGCCCCGGACGAAGGTGACGCTGAAGTAGCACGGAGCGTGCGCCAGCCACCGCACACCTGCTGTCATCGTCTTCACTGCCCCCCGTCATCCGTGACCGCCGGGCCCAGCGACCGCGACCACTCTAGTGCTGTGACCGCATGGGTTCGCCGTGTTGGTGGTCGGGCGCTGCCCCCGGGTCGGCCAGCGCCGCCTGCCCTCTATCCTCGGGCTGACAAGGGAGGTCGGCTTGGCTGGTCGGGGGAGGAGCGGCCCGGATATGGGGCCGTTGGAGATACGGGTCGGGGGGCTGCGGCGTTCCTGGTCGTGGGCGGGGTACTGGTGTTTCTCTGCCTGCTGCCGCAGGCGTTGCTCGGCAGGTACCACCGGGTGGGTGCTGAGGTGTGCGGAGCGTTTGTCGCAGTGATGGTGGTTGGGGTGCTTGTTCGCCACTTGCGCTGGCGCCGACGCGGGTGCCTGGTGCGGATCGACGAGGACGGGATTACCGTCACCGGGGCCCGGACGGTGGGCTGGGACGAGATCTGCGAGGTCCGCGAGGTGCGCCGGGGGCAGTGGCTGGGGCTGGTGCCGATCGCGCGGGAAGGCTTTGAGCTGCCGCTCTTCGAGGTCGTGTTGTTCTGGGTCAGGCCCAGTACGGCGGCGGCCCGCACGGCACGCCGCTGGGGCGGTCCGCTGGTCCTGTTGCCGGCAAAGCTGGACGTGGGTGGGACCCAGATCGTCGACGCGGTGCGGCGGTTCGGTGCGGGGGTGCCCGTCCTGGACGAGCAGCGGCAGACCGTAGTCAGTTAGGGACCTGATCTACCAGACAGTCCCCAGTGGGGTGACCGCGTTGGTTTACCGGGTCGCGCCGTCGGCCGCGCATCCCGGCGAACGTTTACAGCCACAGCACGAGCAAGGTGCCGTCACTGGTCCGCGTGGGGTCGCACAGGTCGAAGGGCTCGGCGAAGTCGTCGCCGCCCAGGAGGGATCGGGCATCGGTGCCGGTGCCCCAGCCGTCCGCGTAGACGATGGTTCGGGCGCGGATCTTCGCGGGGGTGTCCTCGCCGATGACGGCGTTGCTCATCAGGTAGGTGCCGTCGTCCTTGACCCACCACAGGCAGGGGCGGGGGACTGTCTCCGCATGCAGAAGTTTGTGCTCGGTGGCGGCGGCCGCGTGCTCGGCGGCGGCCAGGACCTGGGCGAGGGGGAATTGCAGTCGTGCGCCGGGGATGAATGAGGTCATATTGTCGTGCATCTCGGCTTCGTGGGCGGCGGCGATGTGGGCCAGCAGCAGCTGGGGGCGGCGGGCCTTGCCGGTGCGCTGGATGAGATCGGCGAACGGCTCGGTCTTGCTCTCGGGGTCGGCGGCCCGGGTAAACCGTGCGACGTCGGCAGTCGCACCCTTGCCGGTCTTGTTCATGAACCGCCGGTACAGGTCCGGGTTGTTGAGGACCGTCGACGACACGAGCTGCCATCCGGCCTCGGACATGGCCTTGTGGCTGACCAGCTCGGTTACGAAGTCCTTGCGCACCTCGCGTGCGGCGCGCGTGGCCTTGTTGCTCTCGATGACCTTGCGGCGCTCGGCGCGCTCGGCCTCCCGGGCCTCTTCGCCGTCCGTCGCGCCCTTGATCTTGTGGCGGTTCTTCTCGGGGTCGGTGCAGAAGTAGACCGGCCGGTGTTCCTTGTCCAGCCGTGCGGCGTGCCCGGGGCACTGGGCGGCGTGGGCCTCGGCGGTGATCTCCTTGTCCAGGCCCGTGGTGAGGTCAGACAGGGGGCGCTCGGTGGCGTCCGTCTGCCGGTAGCGGGGGAGCAGCTTCACTCCGGCCTCGGTCAGTGCCTGCTCGGCGGCGGCGCGCTTGCGGCGGTCGGCCTGCTCCTGGTGCAGCGTGGCCAGGGTGTGCTGCCAGTTGCCACGCCGGGCCTTGGGGTCCTCGGAGTCCTTGCGCTTGGCGCGGGCGAGGTCGGATGCGGCGCTGGGCACGTCTTCCACTTCGGCGAGGTCGGCAAGCTCGATCAGGTCGAACCGGTACCGCGTACCGTTATGCAACCCTTCCTGTGTCGGCGGCCTGCTTGGCGGCCTTGAGCTGCTGCCGGTTCATTCCGAGAATGGCGGCCGCGCGGCGGCGCTCGGCCTCGTTGGCGCCGAGCAGCTCCAGCTGTGCGGCACCGTTCACGGTGTCGCGTGCCGTCATACCGGCGCGCTGGTGGTTCTCCACCAGGGACAACAGCAGCGCTTCGCTGTCGGCTCCGCCCAGGTCCTCACGGACGAACGCCGGGATCTTCGCGACCGGCTTGCCCTTGGTCTCGGCCTTCTTGGCTGCGGCCACGGCGGCCAGCCAACGGCGCTGACCCTTGAACACTCCGTAACGGCCCTTGCTGGGCTCACCGAGCGGGCGGACGGTGATCGGCTCCTGTAGGCCGATCCGCTCGACGGACGCCAACAAGGCGGCGTCGGGCTTGGCGTTCTCGGTGCGGGCGTTGCGCGGGTCAAGCTCCAGCTCGCGCGGGTCGAACTCGCGTGCCGTGCCCGGACAGTGAATTCACCCAGTGCCTGGTCATGCGGCGGCAAGCGTGAGCGGTCTGCCGCCCCATCGGATGCCTTTCTCGCTGCGGATGCGGGCGCGCTCGCGGCGTTGGGCGGCCAGGACGTCGGGGTGGCGGGCGTTGGCGTTGCGCCATCGCAGGTAGCGGTGCAGCTCCCGGGTCTGGACGGTGTGGTTGGGGTGGTGGGAGTTGGCGAGGGTGAACTGCCGCAGCGGCCCGAAGTGCGCCTCGATCGGGTTCGCCCATGACGCCTGGGTCGGGGTGAAGCACAGCTCGACCTTGTTGTTCTTCGCCCACCGGCGGATCTTGGCTCCCTTGTGGGCGGAAAGGTTGTCCAGGATCACGTAGATGGGGGCGCCGTCCGGGCGGCGGCCCGGATCGACTTCAGGGCCGTGAGGGTGTTGTTCGTGCCTTTGCGGCGGTGGTTGATGCCCCACAGACACGTCACCGATCGAGTAGCAGCCGTGGAAGTAGCTGACGCCGTGGGTGCGGTGGTAGGTCGCCGGGACGCGGTCGGGCCTGCTCTGTTCGGCCCAGCAGCTGCCGCTGGTGGGGCGGATGCCCAGCGGGCCGAATTCGTCGAACGCGAAGGTGCGGTCTGGGAAGTGCTCGATGACGTGCTCGATCCGGTCGAGCTTGGTGTCACGGTCGGGGCCGGTGGACTCCTTCCACGTTTTGGTGCGCTGGAAGGTCACGCCGCGGCGGGCGAGCAGGGTCCGCAGGGCCTCACGGCCGATGCGGATCACCCGGCCGTGGACTTTGCGCAGGTAGGCAACGAGTTTGCGGAGCGACCAGCGGGTGAAGGGCTGGCCGAGCTTGCGCGGGCGGGTGGTGGCCGTCTGGATGACGAAGTCCTCGTCGTCAGGAGTGAGCAGGCGGGGACGGCCTCCCGCCCACCGAGGGTCCAGGCAGGCCAGGCCGATCTCGTTGAAGCGGTGGATCACATCGCGCACCGTGTCCTGGTCTGCCTGGACCAGCTGGGCGATCACCGGCACGGTGTTCCCGCCGGCCGAGGCGAGCAACATCATCGCCCGCCGGTAGCGCACGGTGCTGGTGCTGCCCCGCCGCACGATCTGCTGCAGCCGCTACCCCTCCTGATCCGTCAGTCTGCGGACCTTGACCGGCTCTGCCACCGCACCTCCATGCGCCTGATCGGATGTGTCCTCACATCCAACCGGCCGCGAGGTAACTCGCGCCAGCAGCGACCCGGTGAACCTTCCCGGGCAGAGCACTAGCTAGGCCTCCCGGGCTGCGGAGGTGAGTGACATGTCCGCGTAGCGATCGCCCGCTACCTGGCCGGCGATCGGCTCCAGCAGCGCCAGTTCTTCGGCGGTCAGGGTGATCCGGGTGGCTGCGGCGTTCTCGAGGAGGCGGCTGCGCTTGCGGGTCCCGGGGATCGGCACCACGGTCAGGCCGTGCACCTGGGCCCGCTGCTGCACCCAGGCCAGGGCGATCTGCGCCGTGGTGACGCCATGGTCGGCTGCGATCTTGTGCAGGGGCGCCAGGAGAGCGGCGTTCGCCCTGGCGTTGTCGCCAGCGAAGCGCGGCAGCAACTGCCGGAAGTCGCTGTTGGAGAGGTCTTTGCTCGCGTCGGTGAAGGCACCGGTCAGAAAGCCCCTGCCGAGCGGCGAGTACGGCACGAAGGCGACACCGAGCTCGGCGGCCGCGCCCACCACGTTGCGCTCCACGTCCCGGCTGAACAGCGACCACTCCGTCTGCACGGCGGCGATCGGGTGCATGGCGTGCGCCTCGCGCAGCTCTGCACCGGTGACCTCGCTCAGGCCGAGGTGCTTGACCTTGCCTTCCCGTACCAGTTCGGCCATGGCGCCGACAGACTCGGCGAGCGGGATCGCGGGGTCGCGGCGGTGCATGTAGTACAGGTCGATGACCTCGGCGCCCAGACGGCGCAGGCTCGCCTCGACGGCCTTCTTGATGTAGCCGGGGTCGTTGCGGATGGCCCGGTAGCCCGGGTCGTCGGCGCGGTACTCGATGCCGAACTTGGTGGCCAGCGTGATCTCGTCCCGGTGCGCGGCGACGAACGGCGCGAGGAACGCTGCTGAGACTGGCGTATCTGGGCGTGACGAACGCGTTCGCGATGCTGCGACGGTGCCAATGAGCGACCGCGAGAAAGACGTCGAGATCTTGGCCCTACGCCATCAGATCGCGGTCTTGGAGCGGCAGCTGAACGGGCAGCAGGTTCGGTTCCACGCGATCGACCGGGCGTTCCTGGCGTCGCTGCTCCACGGCCTGCCACGGCACGTGCTGCGCCAGATGCGACTGCTGGTGCGGCCTGACACGGTGCTGCGCTGGGCATGCCCACGTGGAGCGACAAGATCGTCGCCGAGGTGGTGCGCCTGCTGCTTGAGGCGTACTACGAACCGACGTTCAGCGACCACTCCCACGGGTTCCGCCCCGGTCGGGGCTGCCACACCGCGCTGACGGAGGTGGTTTGTGCGCCGACGCTTGCCCCGGTCGTAGTCCGGTACAAGTTGCTGTTCAACGAACTGGTCGAACCGGTCCAGGTAGATGTTGGACCCACCGCAACCTGATCGCCCGCCGGCACGCCGCCCAGTCCAAGCCGAAGCACGGAGGCCGGCCCCGCACCGTGCACTCGATCCGAGCGCTGGTACTACGCCTGGCCAGGGAAAATCCAAGCTGGGGGTACCGGCGCCTGCACGGTGAGCTGCTCGTGCTCGGGGTGAAGGTGCATCCCGCCGACATCGCCGAGCGGCGGACACGGCAGCCCTGGTACACCACCAAGACGACCCTGGCGTTCAGCGACATGGTCGTCAAGCTCCGCCGGACGATCATCGTCGCCCGTCATATCCGCAACCCTGCAGGTCCACCCGGCCCCGAGGAAATCGCTGCGGTCATCCGCGCATGGGAAGCAGCGGCGGCGTAGATCTCATTTTCAAGATCACGATTCACGGCAAAGTCGAGGCCGAGGCCCCCGAGGAATCTCGAGGCCGCGCTGACCTTGGGTTTGAGCGGTGGTCTCGTTCAGGACCTGGAGCTGAGCGACCGCCTGCACCACGTGCACGAGCGTCCCGCCGAAAGCCGCCTGAGCGCGCTGAAAGATGTCCGCGTTCAGATGTGTCCCTACCGACATTCTCCGTGCCCACGGCCCGACCGGTACCGTACGAGGACCGACTCTCCCGCACCGGAGGACACCGTGAGCGTGCAGCCCGACGGCCCGTACGGACCGCTGATCCCTATGCCCGAACTCACCCCGGACGCGCTGCGGGCCGCCGTCGCCAAGATTGCCCCCAGCCGGATCTCCGCGCTCACCCAGCACCTGTTCGAGGCAACCACGAACGCTCAGCAGACGCAGAGCCTCGCCCCGCTGCGAGCCTTCGTCCACTCATGGGCGGTGTTCATCGCGATCGAGCGGCACCCCGAGCGCGCCGCCCGCCTCCGCGAACTGGAACGGATCGTGGACGCGGGCGAACAGGACCCCATGGAGGCCATCACCGAGATTCGCGGGATCCGGGAAGCGGCAGAGGCAGAGACAGGGCTGTGACCGACTGGACGTGGGACTACAACCCCAGCGAGGAGTACGTCACCGGCGGGCTCCCGCCGGGCGTAGTGGCGGAGGTGGAGCGGCTGGCCACCGAACTCGCCGCGCTCGGACACGAGGCGATGACGGTCGGCCGGCCGGTCGACCGCGAGGGCGGACTGCGGGAGTTCGATATCCTCGCCGGACGCGGCTTCATCAGCTTCCTCGCCGTGCCCCGCCACCAATCCATCTATGTCTGTAGCGTCACCTGGTACAGCTGACACCACGCTCTGCGTTCAGTCTGCCGGCGGGCCGGCCCCCGTTACGCCGGGCAGCCGGTGCGGCTGCGGGGAGGCCACGACGGTGATGGCGCCGGTGGCCTTGGCTGGGTTGTTGACCTTGTCCTGGAAGAGGTTGGCGAGGCTGTCGCGGGAGTTGTAGAGGCCCAGGGCCAGGACCATGCCGATCAGGGCGCCGATCCCGGCTTTGAGGGAGACCTTGCGGACGAAGGTGATGACCACGATCGCGGTCAGGCCGACCTGTAGGGCTTTGTCGCCCCGGGTCCCGAGCGTCCCGAGCCAGGAGTTGCCGAGGTCGGCGAGCTTCCCGGCCAGCTGCACGTTGGGGGTCACTTGGCCGCACCCCCAACCGCTGTGGTCGCGCTGCTGCTGGTCGGCTGAGGCGTTGCCTTCGCGGTGGTGGTCTTCGCCGGTGCTCCGGCCTGGAGTGCGGTGACTTCCCACCGGCCCGAGCGGGCGGTCATCTGAAGTGTGTAGACCAGCGGCCACTGGTCGCCCGTGGCGTCCGTGGCGGTGGCATGGGCCTGGACGAGCACCGTCGTGCCGTCGCCCGGCACCGCGCCGCCGGC
>NZ_RJVR01000095.1 GCF_003999195.1 Streptomyces soli | reverse complement strand
GGCGGCGGCGCAGCCCGGCGTCGGCGAGCAGCCGGCCGAGGCCGTGCGCGAGGGCGCCGGCGTCGCCCGGGGGCACGGCCAGGCAGGTCTCGCCGTCGCGCCCGGCGACCTCGGGGATCGCGCCGCCGGTCGTGGCTACCAGCGGCGTCCCGGTGGCCATCGCCTCGGCGGCGGGCAGCGAGAAGCCCTCGTACAGGGAGGGCACGCAGGCCACCTGGGAAGAGCGAATAAGGTTCACGAGCTCGGCGTCGCTGATGCCCTTGACGAAGTCGACGGCGCCTTCGAGTCCGTACCGCTGTATCGCGGCGGCGACCGGTCCGTCGTCGGCGCGCTTGCCGACGACGACCAGGTGGGCGTCGGGGTGCTCGGTGCGCAGCTTGGCGAGGGCCTCGACGAGATGGACCAAGCCCTTGAGCGGTACGTCGGCGCTGGAGGTCGTCACGATCCGCCCGGGCACCTCGGGCACGGCCGGGTCGGGCGAGAAGAGGTCGGTGTCGGCGCCGATGTGCACGACGTGGATCCGGTCCTCGGCGACGCCCAGGTGGTCCACGATCTCCTGCCGCGACGACCCGGAGACGGTGAGCACGGACGGCAGGCGCTGGGCGACGCGCTTCTGCATCCGCGTGAAGCCGTACCAGCGGCGGACGGAGGCGCGGCGCAGTCGGCCCTGAGCGGCGTCGAGGTCGAGCCGGCGGTCGACGGTGATGGGGTGGTGGATCGTCGTCACCAGCGGCACGCCGAGGCCGAGCTGCCCGTAGCCGAGCGTCTGGTTGTCGTGCACGACGTCGAACTCGCCGCGCCGGGCGGCCAGATGGCGTCGCGCGCGCAGGGAGAAGGTCAGCGGCTCGGGGAAGCCGCCGGTCCACATCGTGGCCACTTCGAGGGCGTCGATCCAGTCCCGGAACTCACCGGGCCTCGGGGTACGGAAGGGGTCCGGCTGCCGGTAGAGGTCGAGGCTCGGCAGCTCGGTGAGGACGACACCGTCGTCCAGCACGGGATACGGCTGCGCCCCGATCACCTCGACGCTGTGCCCGAGCCGGGCGAGCTCGCGGGACAGGTGGCGTACGTAGACGCCCTGGCCCCCGCAGAAGGGGTTGCCCTTGTAGCTGAGCAGCGCGATCCGGAGCGGCCTGGCCTCTGCGGTCACTCACGGCCCCCTTCTCACAGCACTTCAGCCGGAGCGTAGCCGCTCGCGCTAATGTAGAACAAGTTTCAGACTCTCCGGTCCAGGGCTCGAATGTACCGGCACCGCAGCAGCCGGAAAGAGCCGGACCAGGTGATTCGCACCACGGTGCGGGTCCTGCCATCATGCACACCGCGGCTCGCGATCAGCACGGCACGAACGATCGGCACGGCACGAACGAGAACAGAGAACGGGGGCACGGCAGAGATGGCGACAGACCCCAGACCCTCGTCCCGTACCTCCCCCCGTACAGCGGTCGGCTCCCCCGACTCCCAGCCGCTGACCGAGCGCCAGGAGGCCCGGCGCCGCCGCATCCTCCACACCAGCGCCCACCTCGCGTCCCGGGGCGGCTTCGACGCCGTCCAGATGCGTGAGGTCGCCGAGCAGTCCAACGTCGCCCTCGGCACCCTCTACCGCTACTTCCCCTCCAAGATCCACCTGCTCGTCGCCACCATGCAGGACCAGCTCGAACACCTCCACGAGGCGCTGCGCAAGCACCCCCCTGCCGCCGCCAGCCCCGCCGACCGCGTCGCCGACACCCTCATGCGGGCCTTCCGTGCCATGCAACGCGAGCCCCACCTCGCCGACGCGATGGTGAGGGCCCTGACCTTCGCCGACCGGTCCGTCAGCCCCGAGGTCGACACCGTCTCCCGCCTCACCACCGCGATCATCCTCGACGCGATGGGCCTGGACACTCCGCCAAGCCCCGAGCAGCTTTCCGCCGTCCGGGTGATCGAGCACACCTGGCACTCGGCTCTGATCACCTGGCTCTCCGGGCGGGCCTCGATCGCCCAGGTCAAGATCGACATCGAGACGGTCTGCCGGCTGATCGACCTCACGGCGGTACCGGCGCCCCCGGCACCGTAATTCGTTCGACGGCCCGGGCGGGGTCCGGCAGCCTCTCGTCATGGAAGCCCATTTCTGGCCCGTGTACGGCCTACGGATCACCACGCCGCGCCTGGAGTTGCGTCTGCCGGACCTGCGTCTGCTCGACGAGCTGGCAGCGGTGGCGGCGGACGGCGTCCACGCCCCCGACGCCATGCCGTTCACGGTCCCGTGGACCGACGAGCCCTCGGCCGACCGGGCCCGGGCCACCTTCCAGCACGTACTGGGGACGGTCGCCGAGTGGCGTCCCGAGAGGTGGACGCCCAGTCTGGCTGTGCTGCACGACGGCAAGGTCGTCGGCCGCCAGGACCTGATGGCCGCCGACTTCGCCGTCACCCGCGAGGCCGACACCGGCTCCTGGCTCGGCCTGGCCCACCAGGGCCAGGGCATCGGCACCGAAATGCGGGCGGCAGTCCTGCACTTGGCCTTCGTCGGCCTGGGCGCCGCCTCCGCGACCTCGGCCGCCATGACCGACAACCCCCGCTCCCTCGGCGTCTCCTGGCGCCTCGGATACCAGCCGGACGGCCTGACCGTCGCCTCCGTACGCGGCCGGGCCTGCACCCTGCAGCGGCTCCGCCTGGACCGCGCGACCTGGGAGGCCCACCGCACGGTGCCGGTCGAGGTGACGGGAGCGGTTGGCGGACGGCCGGATGGTGACGCGGACGACGTTCTTTGAGCGGCCGGGGGCAGCTCCGGCGGCTCCGGCGGCTCGGGTCGCACCGGAGAGGACGGTTCCCAGGCCCAGGACCGAGCCTGAGCCCGTCCCGGAGGGGCCCGTGGATCCGGTGGCGGCCGCCGTGCTGGCGGGGCTGCGGGGGCGCGATGAGCGGCTGATGCTGTCGGGTCGGGACGTACGGCGCCTTGCCCCCGGCCTGAGCGCCTGGCTGGAGCGCGGCGTCACGCCGGAGCAGGCACGGGCCGTCCTGTGCGGACTGCTGCCCGTGGGCGACATCCCGAAGCCCGCAGGGCTGATCGCCTGGAGGCTCCGGGAGTTGATGCCACCCGCGCTCCCAGCCGCAGCCCCGCAGGGACCCGCCCGGTCGGAGCCGATGCAGGTCTGCGAGGGCTGCGACCGGGGCTTCAGGGCTTCGGAGCCGGGCCGCTGTCGGGACTGCCGGAAGGATGCGGCGGCCGCATAGACACCGCGGACAGGGACTATCCGACGCGTTCGATCCGGGCGTGCCGGATCAGGAACTTGCCGGGCTCGCGGACCAGCTCGAAGGCCGCGTTGTTCAGCAGGGCGCAGCTGCCCGACGTCGAGGTGACGGTGACCACCGTCGACTTGTTGTTATCCAGGTTCGTCACTTTGAGCTTCGTACCCTGCGGGAACTGATTGCTCGACGCCGCCGGTGCCCCCGCCTCACCCGAAAGTGTCACCGTCGAGCCGGCGCAGACCACGGCCCCGGCCGGGGCCACCGACGCGGACGGCGCGACGGATGCGGCGGCGGACGTCGCCGGCGCAGCCACCGTCGGGGCGGCCGACGCGCTCGCGGCGGGCTGAACGCCTGCGGCGGCCCCGCAAGCGGACGCCTCGCGCTGCACGCCGATCTGCTTGATCACGGCTTCCCGGTTGGCTATCCGGGCCGCCGACTGGGCATCAGGATGCGCCTTCTGATCGGCGATGAAGTTCTGGTTGTTACGCAGTGCCGTGTCCAGCCCGTCGCAGACCACCGAAGCGTGGCTGATGCCAGTCGTCACGACCGCAATCCCGCCGACGAGCGCAGCGGCGCCGACGAGTGCTGCTGCCTTCTTCTTGCGGCTCAGTGTCCTCTTTCGCGTCATGTGCGACTCGATGTCCTTTCGTGAGGCCGGCTTCACGCGATGCGCGTGTCCACCAGCCAGTACGAAGCGACAGGGAAGATCTCCCAACCCGCTCACCGGCTTAAAGCTGCCTTAAGGCTGCCTTGAGGCCGAAGCACGCCCAACCGGGAGGGAAGGGGCACGGCGCGCGCCTCGACGGCACGCCCGCCCCGTGTCTACGATGGGGGCTCGGCAGCAACGCCTGCCTGAACCGAGCCGGTAAAGCGCCCACGCCGCAGCGGCATGATCGGTCAAGGTCCTCCGGACCGCGTCCTGGTGTTCTCTCCTGACCGGGAGCGTGGGTACCGAGGAAGGACAGGCACCATCGTGCCGGAAAACGCCGCACGCAAGAAGCGCGCCCGGGCACTCGCCCAGTCCATGGGCATCTCCTACACTGCCGCTCTGCGGCGGCTGAACGCCCGCCCCGCCATGGCTCGTCGGCTGCTGGGACCCGGCGAAGCAGCCACGAGGTTCGGCCGCCCCGTAGGGATCATCGCCCAGCCGTCGCCGCCTCGGCCCCCGCTCATCGGCACCGAGGGCATCGGCGACCGGCTGCGCGAGATACGGCTGTGCTACGCGCGCCTCCCCCACGCGTACATGCTGACCAACCTCCCCTACCGGGCGAGGAGCGCGACACCCCCCCGGCCGAAGGCTGGGGGGGTGTCGCGGGCCCGGCAATGATCGGCCGGACAGTGCCTAGTACGGGCTCAGGGCTTGGCGGCGGCCTTGCGTACGTCGTCGAGCAGCGCGTACATCGTCGCGCCCGGGCAGTCCGTCGCCATCCAGTCGCGGTGGCCGCCGACCGTGGTGACGTCCTTGGTCACGCCGTTGACCGGGTTGACGTACGTCACCTTCGCCTGTGGGTCGAGCCCGTGGAACCGGCTCAGGACCGCGATCAGCCGGGTGAGCGAGCTGCGGGCGGCGTCCGTCGGGCCCTGGTCGACGAGGGTGCCGAGCAGGGCGATGCCCAGGTTGCCGGAGTTGTAGCCGCCAGTGTGGAAGGCGGTGACGACGTTGCCGTCCTTGTCGTGGGCCGGGATGCCGTCGTCGCCGGAGTAGCGGCCCTCGTAGATCCGGCCGGCCTCGTCGATCAGGAAGTGGTAGCCGATGTCGCCCCAGTCGTTCGTGATCGCGTGGTACTGGTAGATCGCGCGGACCGTGGCAGCCGGGTCCGGGTCGCCGTTCGGGGTGTCGGTGTGATGGACCGTCAGCACCTGTGCCGGGTAGTACTTCGTCGGCGAGTTCTCGGTGCCGTCCGCCTTGAAGCGCAAGGACTCGTCCGCGCCCCACGCGGCACGTGACAGATACGCCACACCCCGCACCCGCGTCGTGTCCGCCGGCACCGCGCCGCTCCGCTGCGGGCCGCCCTTGGTGTCGATCGCCAGCGAGCGTACGTCGGTCGCCCCGTCCGGCACCTTCACGTCGTACGCGGTGGCATTCGCGGCGGCCATCAGAGCCGTTCCGCCGCCGTCCAGGTTGACGCTCGCGCACCCGTCACCCTTGACGTCCTGCCATGCGTCCGCGAAGCGGATCCCGGCGCCGTCCTGGTCGCCGGTCCAGCGCAGCCCCACGTAATTCACCGGGAACGCGACGGTGGCGGCCCCGGCGCCGGTGGCCTCCTTCGACCGGGTCGCCGGAAACTTCTCGGTCTTCGTACCGGCGGTGGAGGTAGTGGACCCGCCGCTTTCGGTGGCCGCGAACACCATCGGCGACAGAGCCGCACCGGCGGCCACCGCTCCGGCGGCCCCGATCACGCCCCGCCGCGACAGGCGCGACTTAGCTCGGTGGGAAGGCGTGGTGGGGGGATTGGACATGGAGGTGACCTTTCGGTTCCTTGCATCTCACTGCGCGCCCGGCGTCGTCACAGGACGCTTGAACTGTCAACGGACCCTACCTGGCTTTCCCGCCCCGCCTTCTTCTGGGGCCCCCACCGTCCAACCCGTCTCAGCCGCCCAGGACTCGGCCACCTCCACCGCCAGGTCCTTGACATCGACGTACGCATCGGCGCAAGCCGCTGCGGCGTCGGCGATGTCGGCGGCCTCGAAGGGGCGCAGGACGAGGCGGTCCGACTTCAGGACGACCTCGGGGAAGGTACTCGTCATTTCTACCGGGCTCGCCGGTAGACGCTGCCGTCCCGGGGGCGGGTGAGCCAGCCGCCTACGACGAGGTAGCGGCGCAGCGCCGAGCAGTCCTCGTGGACGGTGGGGAGGGCCTGGTTGACCTCGGGCTCGGTGTAGTCACGGCCCTGCTCGAAGAGGGATTCCGCGAGGTGGGCCAGGAACTGTTCGCGGCGGGCCGCGCGGCGCGGGATGGCGGTCAGGCGGCCTCGGGAGAAGAGCGCGGACACCTCGTGGGTGCTGGTGGCGGACATGGCGGTAGCGTGGCACACCCCGTCACCTACCAGCACCGCGTTTAGCGGGTGGGGCAGTATGTACAGCATGAGCGTTGTGAAGATCAATGTGCTGACTGTCCCTGCTGAGCAGCGGGAGGTCCTGGAGAAGCGGTTCGCCTCGCGGGCCGGGTCCGTGGAGGGCTCGGACGGCTTCGAGTGGTTCGAGCTGTTGCGCCCGGTCGAGGGCACCGACAGCTACCTGGTGTACACCCGCTGGCGGAGCGAGGAGGACTTCCAGGCCTGGATGTCCGGCCCGATGCAGGCCGCGCACCAGGGTGGAGCCGATCGCCCGAAGCCCGCGGCGAGCGGCTCCACCCTGTGGTCGTTCGAGGTCGTTCAGTCAGCCGGCCCGAGGGCTTAGCAGCCGCTGTACGACTTCGCGGTACTGGCGCAGGACGACCCGCAGTTCCTCGGTGTCGGCGGCCTTGGCGCCGGCGCCCTGGCCCTGCCACGAGGAACGCAGGCGGGCCAGCGCCTCGTCCAGGACATGGTCGGCCTCCTCCACCGCGTGGCGCGGCTGGTCGACGAAGCCGGTGACGGCCTGCTGGAGGCGCAGGGCGAGCTTGTCCTCGTCGCCGTTGACCTTCTCGGGCGGCTCAGGCGGACGCTTGGCGGCGTACTCGGCCTGCCTGGTCGGCTCGGGCCGCCTGGCCAGCTCGGTCTCCCGGGGCGACTCGGGCTGCCGGGCCGGCTCGGACCGGTCGGTCTGCTTCGCGAGCTCGGGCCGCTCGGTCTGCCTGGTCGGGTCGGGCCGCTCCGCGGCCCTGGCGGACTCGGGCCGCTCGGTGTTGACGGTGCGATCGGCCGATTCGGCGTGTCGCTGCTCATTCATCGGGGCTCTCCTTCGTGGATACCCCGGCTTCAGCCGGGGGAGGAAACGAAGCTCCCGCGGAGCGGGGCAGGGAAAGGCGAATCGCCGGCAGGGCGATTCGGCGTCCGCCGACGACCGCCCGACACCCTTCGCTCACACAGGATCTGATAGAACGTGAGGCATGACGCAGCAGGTCAAGCGGGCTTTCAAGTACCGCTTTTACCCAACGGACGAGCAGGCAGCGGAGCTGTCGCGCACGTTCGGATGCGTCCGCCTCGTCTACAACAAAGCGCTGGAGGAGCGCACCCGAGCTTGATACGGCGAGCAGCGCCGGGTGTCCTACGTACAGTCCTCCGCAGCCCTGACGGAGTGGAAGAAGACGGCAGACCTGGCGTTCCTCGCTGAGGTGTCCTGCGTCCCGCTCCAGCAGTCGCTGCGGCACTTGCAGACGGCGTTCGGGAACTTCTTCGCCAAGCGCGCCAAGTACCCGCGTTACAAGTCCAAGAAGAAGTCCCGCGCCAGTGCCGAGTACACCCGCTCCGCGTTCAAGTGACGCGAGGGGGAGCTGACGCTGGCGAAGATGGCGGAGCCGTTGGACATCCGATGGTCGCGTCGCCTGCCCGAAGGCAACGAGCCGTCCACGGTGACCGTGTCCCGCGACGCGGCCGGACGCTGGTTCGTGTCCCTGCTGTGCGACGACACGATCGCTCCGGCCCCGGCCACCGACAGCGCGGTCGGCATCGACGCGGGCATCACCTCCCTGGTGACCCTGTCCACCGGAGAGAAGATCACCAACCCGAAGCACGAACGCTGCGACCGGGCGCGCCTGGCGAAGGCGCAGCGGGAGTTGTCCCGTAAGGAGAAGGGATCGGCCAACCGGGAGAAGGCCCGCCGGAAGGTCGCCAGGGTCCA
>NZ_RJVR01000151.1 GCF_003999195.1 Streptomyces soli | reverse complement strand
GTCGCCCGCGAGGTCTACCGAGCCCTGACGACCACACCAACAGAACGAATCCCTCAAACCAACCTCGCTCCTGCGGCTTGACAACCATAGGAGCATCCGTGGAGGTGTGGGAGGGGGTCCCGGACCGTCCCGTCGATCACCTGGACAATGTCAAGCTGACCGATCTCGTTCTGACCTACCCGCAAAGGTGCAGCGCCGAGGACGGCGTCTTCGACCTGGAATACACCTACAGCAAAGAGGGGCTCCTCACCGTCAAGGCGACCCTGCAAAAGACCGGGCAGGTCCTCCTCGACGGTGAGGTGAAGGTGTTCGGCGACGGCAACGTCCTGCCGGAGGTGAAACAGGAACTGGACCGTCTGCTCGCCCTTCGCCCCACCGGCCGCACGGCACCCAGGCCGACACACCCCCACCAGGATCCGGCCCCCGCGGCGGGCAGCGCCTCCCGCCCCCGTGCTGCCGCCCGGCAGGCGCCCGCCCCCGCACCGGCGGCACCTACCAAGACCGCGGCGCCGGCCCTGCGCGGACAGACGGCGCCCCTGGTCGTGGACGGCTCGAACCTGGCCTGGAACGGACGTCCGCCACGCGCCGCGGGCGGTAAGCCGAGCTTCACCGCGCTCGAAGCGGCCATCCGGTCCCTGCGGTTCAAGCATCCTGACCGCGACATCCACGTCGTCGTCGACGCCACACTCCGGCACGACGTGTCCGAGGACGAGAAGCCCCAGGTGGAGGCAGCCATCGCCGCGGGTAAGGTCGTGCAGCCCCCGGCCGGCACCGAAGGGGTCGGTGACGCCCTGGTGATCAGCATCGCCGAGGAGGTGGGCGGCGTGATCGTCTCCAACGACAACTTCGCACCCTTCCAGAGGGCGAACCCGTGGCTGCGCGAGTCCGGCCGGGTCATGGGCGCCACCCACTCACAAGGTGTCTGGGTCTTCAACCCACGGATCCCCAACCCGGCGGCTCTGACCCACCGACGATGACGTTCCATACCGGGATCGGAAGCCGGGCGCGGGTGCCGCACGCCGGGGCTCACCTCGGTGAGAGGCTGCCGAAGGGGGCGACCGCCGCTCCCCCATCGCACCTGGGCGACGTCGTCTTCGATCCAGGCGAGCGTCTTCCCGTCGGGCAGGGCCTCTGCCTCCACGGCGGCGCGGGCGACGGCTAGGGCCTTGGCCGGTGTCCGTGCCGGGGTGTCGGAGCCCCGCCAGGAACATCTGCGCGAGGTTCACCGGCACCACCGGGAAGGCCCCGGCCACCGTCCGCGCCGACCACGCCGGAGCCGACGAGCTGGGACAGGTCGCGCTCCTTCGCGCCCAGCTTGGCGGCGTAGTCGGCGAGGTCGTCGGTCGACCGCGGCGGGTTCATGGCCCTCAACTGCACCTCAAGTACCTCGCGGGCGCGGCGGAGGCGCCGGACGCCGTCTCATGGCGAGGCCGCCGCGAGTCCGCTGACGACCCGCACGCCTCGTTGCAAGACCTCCACGGTGCCAAGCTCGTACCCGGGACAGCCAAAGGGCGCATCGGGCAGGTCGTGCGCCGCCTGATCCCACGGCTCCGTGACCGAGTTCGTCAGCCATCGCCCTCTTTCGCTGGCATCGTCCTGGGCTGATCCTCGGATGGTCGACGCATGTGCGGGCGAGGGGGTGGGGTCTGGTGGGCGTTCAGCGGATCCGGGTGATGATCACAGTCAAGGCGTATCCGACGGTATCCCGGCAGTACAACGAGACGGTGTGCGTAGCGGGGATCCGGGTGGACACGCCGCACCCAGAGCATGTGCGGCTGTTCCCGGTGCCGTTCCGGGACCTGGAACAGGCACAGCAATTCCACAAGTACGACCTGGTCGAGGTCGACGTCAGCGGTCATGCGCGGGACGACCGGCCGGAGAGCAGGAGGCCTGACCTGTCGACGTTGCGGGTCGTCGGGCATGTGCCCAGCGACGGCGAGTGGAAGCAGCGCGCGCAGTGGGTGCGCCCGCTGGTCGCGGGGTCGCTGTGCCAGATCAAACGCGACCAGAAGGACATTGGGACGTCCCTGGGGGTGTTCCGCCCCGGGAAGGTGACCGGCTTCAAGCTGGTCAAGGCCGAGGAGCGCTCGGACTGGCAGGAGATGATGGCCTCGCAGATGAACATCTTCGACCCTGAGCGGCGCAAGCTGGAGGCGCTGCCGTACCGGTTCGTGTACCGCTTCCGCTGCACCGATCAGGAGTGCGGCGGCCACGAGATCGGGTTACTGGACTGGGAGGCCGGTGCCGCCTACCTGAGGTGGCGGCACCGGTACCCGCCGCAGGTGCTGGAGGACAAGATCCGCGAGAAGTGGTTCATCGACATCGCCGGCCCGAAGCGGGATGTGCACTTCTTCGCCGGAAACCTCCACAAGCGGCCCAAGCAGTTCATGCTCCTGGGCGCGTTCTACCCACCGCGCGGGATCATGGACCACATGCAGTTGTTCTAGATCCCGGCCTCACGGCAACAGGGCGTCGACTGTGAGACCGCGGTCGGTGCGGGCGATGTCGCAGATGACCTTGCGGTGGCAGCGTTCCTCGTCCTGTTCGAAGCACAGGACGGCGACGGTCTGCCGCGAGGCGAGGGTGAAAAGCTCGTCCAGCGCGCCGGGGGCGGGTTCTTGCGTCAGCAGACGGCGGAAGACCGCCTGCCCCTCGGCGGTGCGCCCCTCCCAGAACGGGGGTCGGTTGTCCTTGGGGTTGCCCAGCGCCGGCAGGTGCCGGTAGCCGATGCCCGCTTCGGCGAGCGCTGCGGTCAGGCGTTTCTTGCTGAAGCCGGCCTTGCGGCTGATCGCGTTCAGCCTCACGTCCGCGACCGTTGCCACACCGTTGTCGGTGAGTTCCTGCACGAACTGGTCGATGCTGCGGCCTTCGTAGCCCGCCGAAACGATCCCCGGCGCGCTGCCTGACTGGGCGTGAGCGACCAGTTCGTCGAGCGAGACGCCGAGCGCGTCGGCCAGGGCTGCGACGGTGAACAGGCCCGGGGCGGCCGTGGTTGCCGTCTCGATCCGCTCCAGTGTCCGCACCGAGACACCAGTCGCCTCGGCGAGCTGCGCGCGGCTCAATCCCTCCTGCTCACGCAGGGAGCGCAGCCGTGCGGCCAGCCGCGCACCGTACTGGTGCTGCAAGAGGTCAGTCGACGGTCGTCCAGCCATGATCTACACCCTAGCTCCGATTAAAATAGGGATACCTTCCCGGGGTGTGGGTCAACGAGCCGCACGGCCGGCGGACACGGCCGCCGCAACGTCACTTCGCACACCACCCACTGCGGCACATGGTGCAGTTCCGCCCCGTATGGGGCATGCCGCCCGATGCGGGAGGATGACCTGACCGTTATGGGTGGCAGGCGGTGCGCTGACCGGCGGGACAGCTCTGCTGGGGCCCTGGTGGAACCGGCAGGCGCTCCGCGAGCAGTTGCATGCCAGCATCTGCAGGTAGTCAGCCAACTGCAGGCCAGCCATCTGCTGCAGGTCCAAGAGCCGCGCCGCCACGCGTACTAGCAAACTTCATCGCACATCTACAGAGCGCTCTGCACCGGTTGCAGAATGCCTGGGGTCTGGACAGGCGGCCATGGCTACGGGCCGATCGTCGCGGCGCTGGAAGCCTCCGGCGCCTGGACGAACTGCGGGCGCGCGTTGCTGTGGAGGGGCTGGCGCAGGTCGCCGACGCCGCCGACCAGGTGATGCGCCTGATCCCTCCCCCGCCGAACACGCCCACCACCAGCTCACCCTCGACCCCGCCGACGACAAAGCCCGCCAGATCGAGGCCGCCGCCGACCGCGCCCGAGCCCGCTTCGGCCCCGCAGCAGTCACACCCGCCGCACTGGACTCTGTCCAGGAAGGGCACCACCTCCCCCACCCCCTCGCTGGGCACGTCGCATACGGGAACCGAGCCGCCGGGACCGGTAGCGCGGGCCGATCTGCGCAATATGCCCGATGACGGCGGGACCACGGGCGCCGGGAGGCCACCTTTTCTTCGGTCCTGGAAACGGTCTCACTGCCCGCATGGGCGGTGAGACCGTTTTTGTGTGCGGCAGCGACCAGAGCGTCTCCGGGCTGGGTCCCCCGCAGGCTCCGGGTGCGGGGGCTTGGATCGTGCTCCTCCGTCGCTGACCAGGTCGAATGCGACGTGACCCGACCAGATAGCGCGCATAGGGGCAGCCTGCGGGAAGTGGGGATAGGGCCGGAGTCGGGATAGGCCACATGGGAGGGAATCCACCGCACCGGTACTACCGGATTCACGCACTACCGCTACGCTCTAAATCACGACTGGTGAATCCACTCGGAGGATTGCATGAGCGCCCAAACAGCGGACGCCGGGTACCCCACACGGCCCGAGCCGACCATCCGCACCGTGCGCGCTGCCCTGCCCGCCGAACACCGCCAGGCGTTCCAAGACGACATCGAACGCGCCGGCCTCGACCAAATCCGCAAAGTCCTCGCCGACTGGGACGTCCGGGCCCGCGCCCTCGCCGACCCCGCCATCGTCACCATGGCCACCCGCATCGCCGACGAACACGCCGGCCGAGCACAGCGTCCCCACATGCTGGCCGACGAGGAGATTCGGACCATCGCCCCCGCTCTCCGCCCCTAAGCTGGGTGGGTGCCCTACGAGATCGACCTCGCCGCCGGTGATGCGGCCGACACCTACCAGCGGCTTCCCGCGTGGGCCCGCCGCTCCCTCGATGAGGCACTCACCACCGCGGCCACCGACCCCCAGGCGCTGCCCGAGATGCCGCTCCTCCCGTACTGTCGCATCCTCGAATACGCCGACGGCCGCGGCCGCTGCCTCCTCGAAGTTGATGAAGACGCCAAGCGCATCGCCGTCCGGCAGATCCAGCCCCTCACCTGACCGGGCGGGCCAGCCCACACGACACGGCGCCCCCACCCCGATACGCGCGGGTGGGGCGCCGCTTCACGGGTGCCTACTGGTACCAGTACTCGACCCCGTGGTGATGGCTGCACGTCCCCTCTTGGCTGGAGAAGGAGGTCAATGTGGTCTTCTACCAGACGGCCGACGGCCGTCTGCCGGCCCGCCCGGCTGACCGCTTCGAACGGCCCACCTCCAAGCTCTTCAGCGCCCGATACCGCTCGGCCGCGCTCACGTCGGTGTTCCCCAACCCCCGACCCGTGCGCGTCGCCGACGAACCGGACGAGGTCCTCGAGGACCTCGAGAACGGGCAGGCCGAGGAGGACACCGCCAGCCCCGATTCCCGAGGTCAGGCGCCGGTGCGGCCTGAAGAATTAGGATCGCTGTCGAGATGTGCAGCGGGCACAGCGGCACGGCGGCCAAACGCTCGTTCGCAGCGGCTCTAGCGCGTCGTCACTGCTGCACGTCCTCGCTGGCCCATAGGTCTTCCCGCTGTCTCGCGATACGCGCAGTGTGAGGAGTGGCCGCTCAGCCTCGCTCACAGCCTCTCACCCCGCGATTCCGCGATACGCAGCGCGTCGGCGAGGCATTCCGCCAGACGGCGCGTCACAAAGAACATTTCGTCTGCGCTCATGCACTCCGGGCTGTTGAGCATGTCGCGCGCCAGCGAGAGGACCGCCACACCGGTTTGGAGTTGCTGAGCTTCTGCACTGTCGTCAAGCCGGGACAGGAAGCCGTCGGGGTTGTCGGTGGCGAGGAAGGCGGGCTTTCCCTCGGGGTCGTTGAAAGGCAGACGCCGTAGGCGGCTCACGCGCTCAACCCCTGGTAGTCGATTCCGGCGGTAGCCAGCACGAGCGCCGTACGCCTTTCCCGCTGTGCTTGCCGTTCGCGTTCCCTCTCGTGCTGGACGAGATAGGGCCTCACAAGCGGCGTCGCGTGGCCGTCGATCACGACCAGCGGGCGGGGTCGGTCGGGCAGTGGGTGGCTCGGTTCCGACCGGACGGTCCGCGCTGCGTCGGCACGGCGCGTTCCGCTGGCTGGCAGTAGGAGGCCCAAGAGCCATTCGACTACGGTTCGCATGTCGGTCACCTCTCACGTGATCGGCCACGCCCCGGGACAGTTCGCGCTGTCGCCGGGGTCCTTGTTGTTCAGATCACCGACTGTACCGCCTTGTATCGATACGTCTCTAGACGTATCTCAAGATGCCGCTACGTATGCCCGCGCCTAGCTTCGAAGCATGGTCATTGATCCGGACGCCGAGATTGATCCCGGGGCGCCGCTTACGCCGTATCGGCAGCTTGCCGAGATCCTGCGTGCGCGCATCCAGCGTGGCGACTGGGCGCCCGGCCGCGCGATCCAGTCGGAGACTCAGTTGGTGCAGCAGTACGGACTTGCGCGCTCTACCGTCCGGCGGGCAATCGCTGTACTGGTCGAGGACGGCACGCTGTTCGTGGTCCCGCAGCGCGGTACGTTCGTAGCCGAGGACAACGACGCTTGATCCTTACCCGGGGCCGCACTAGCCAGCACGCCACACCGGGCACTAGATGATCTTGTTTGGTCCGCTTGACGGTCAATCAGGTGAACTACCCCGTCATCCACGGCACCACCGAGGACATGCGGGGCACACCCTCGCACTGACCACCCGCCTTCTGCCGGACGCCCGCGACGCGTTCACCGGTGACACGGTCACCCTGCACCTGCAAGCCGGCGACGAGGTCCAGTTCGTCAAGGCCGTCCTGTTCGCCGACGGCCACGCGATCATCGGTGACGGATACCGGCACCTGCCCCAGCCCGTCCGGATGGCCCCGTAGACGTACCGCTCAAGGTGGGCCCGAACGATCCGCCCCAGCCCACCCACTACACGTCAGGGCCGGCATGAGGGTGGCACTTCCCACCGATTGCCGGGCGGGGCCGGCGGCACCGCGATTGACACCCGGAGCCCGAATAGAGCATTATTATAACTGTCGCTTTTGGCCGACGGGCGCACGCATTGATGGCCGGCGAGAGGCACCTCCAAGAAGGTTTCGGCCCGGGGCGGCAACCCCGACCGAACGTCTCACCGGCCATCGGTACTCCAACCCACCAAGGAAGGAGTGCCTCCATTCTACGGGCAGCTCGCCTGCCCGTACTTGCAGTCGCACCTACAGGCTCTCCGGAGGTCCCCCACCATGGCCAAGCAGCCCAACCCCCAGGTCCGCATTTTCAACGGCCGTCCCGTGGTCAACCGCGACTGGATGGTCGAGCACACCGGGGCCAGTCGCGTCACTGTCGGCCTCTGGTACGCCAAGCGCGACGAGGTGCCCGCCAACCTCGAGACCGGCGCCGAGGGCACGCCCACGCCTGTCGCGCGCCATCCGGACAAGGCGGTGACGATCGAGCGGGTCGACTTCTACGACCAGGAGCAGTTCGAGGCCTTCTACGCCGGCCTGCAGGAACGCAAGAAGAGCAAGGTGCTCCCCACCGACCCGGCGCTGTACGACGGCGACGCCGACGAGCGGATCTCCATCAACCAGGCAGCGCAGTGGTTCCACTTCGCCGGCCCCGGCGTCATCCGCAAGTACCTCAAGGCCAACCCCGGCTACTTCCCGGAACCGGCCGGCACCGTCGCTGGCCCCACCGGACGGCAGATCCCCACCTTCCACCGCGCCGATCTGCAGGACTTCGACCGCAAACGCACCGGCGACAACACCGGCACCGCCGGGCGACCCGCCGGCCCACAGCACCGCGACCGCAAGCCCCAGACCGAGCAACGCATCAACACCGCCCTGGACTACCTGCGCGAGATCGGCGGCTACCGCCGCGGCGTCGCCGCCGAGCTCGCGGACCGACACAACGAGCCGGCCTGGAAATGGGAGCGCCCCGTCAAGGAAGCCCGCAACCAGCGCAGCAGCACCGACGCGGCCGAGCACGAAGAATGACCCTGGGCCAGCTCGCCGGGCTGATACATCGTCCGTGACACCGGATCCGCCGGCAGGTTCAAAGATGGTCGACATGTGGTGGCTGACGAGGGCTCGGGGCGCGAGACTTTAGGCGTGGGCCTCGTCGTAGGCGGCCATCAATCCGGCGGGAATTGGGCCTCGCGTGCTGACCTCCTTGTTGTTCTCCCGCGCCCAAGCCCTTACCTGCGCCAAGCTGCGCTGCGCAGGGACGCCTCCGTTACCGCCAGCGGAGGCAGTCGCCTTGCTCGTCCGGCGCGTCCTACGGGCCCTGCCGGCTCCCTCAACGGAGGCCGCCTCCTCACTACTGGGAGCTGCCTTCGCAGAAGCGGCCTTCTTGCTCGTCCGGCGCTTGACGCCGGTTCCCGCGGCTTCCGCAGCGGGAGCCGCCTCGTCACTGGGAGCCGCCGTCGCAGTGAACGCCGCCTTCCCCGCAGCGGCCTTCTTGCTCGCCCGGCCCTTTACGCCGGTTCCCGCGGCTTCCGCAGCGGGGACTGCCTCTGCGCTGGGGGCCGCCGTCGCAGTGGACGCCGCCTTCCCCGTAGCGGCCTTCTTGCTCGCCCGGCCCTTTACGCCAGCTTCGCCGGCTTCGGCGGCAGGAGCCGCCTTCGGAGCAGAGGCCGACTTGCGGGCGCGCCCCGTCCCTGCCGTCTTGCGTCCGCGGGCACGCGGTTGGTCAGGCTGGGGAAGGTCCGCCTGCGGTTCCTGGTTCTCCTCCTGCTCCGGCTGAGTCTCACGGATCTCCTGCGGCCCAGCCTGCGGTTCCGCGGGCACCTCCTGCGGCGCCTGGACCTCCTCTTGCTGCTCCGGGACGGGGCTCGAGGCAGGCTGCGCGGGCTCCTCCTCGACGGTTAGCGTGCGCCCGTACACGGCGCTGACAACTCGCAAGACGTGCTCCAGGGGATCCTGCGAGTCAATAGTGATGCGCACAACTTCCGCCTTCTTAATGTTGGGAACTGCTCTGTCGAGTCCACTGAGGTTTTCTCGGCGGTGATCACTTCCAAATTCCGTTGAGGACGAGTGCCGCTCGTGCGATGTTGCCGATCCGGCAGGGGCTCAGCGTGATCCGCTT
>NZ_RJVR01000060.1 GCF_003999195.1 Streptomyces soli | reverse complement strand
CGGTGCCGCCTGCCCCGCCGCTGGCGCCGCCCTCCGCGCCACGGGCCCTTCCGGTGCCCCGGCACCGGATCGGGCCGGTCATCCAGTCGCTGCTGCTGGCCGCCCGGGAGTCCGGTCCCGCCGCACTCGGCCGCCGCCTGCGCGAGCTGGTCCGGGTCCTCGACCGGGCCGCCGCCGAGCCCACCGCGCCGGCAACGCCCGCCGATCCCCGCCGGGCCGACGCCGTGTGGTGGGCGGCTCACCTGCTGGGCGAGGTGTTGCTCCGGCTGCCGGACGCCACCGCTTACCGGGGCGTGCTGCGGCTGCTGGCGGAGCGCGTCAGCGCCCGCTCGGTCGAGCGGGGCGGCTTCCCGGGGGAGGCGGGTGGGGGTGGCCTCGCCGAGTTCGGGCCCTGGTTCTGGCGGCGGATCCGGCTTCCGCTCGCCGACCGGCTGGAGCTGCTCCGGCTGCTGCTGCCGGCCGACGCCCCGCCGTCCCCCGGCCCGGCGGGGGAGCGGTTCCTGACCGCCGCCGGGGAGCTGCTGGCCGCCGAGCCACGTGCGGCGATGCCCGTGCTGTGCGGGTGGTTCGACGACGAGCGGCCCCTGCAGACGGCACCGGGCGGCGGGGGGCCGCGCCCCACTGTGGCTGCGGCAGCCCAGGCGCTGCTGCACACCCACCGGCAGCGGGCCGTGGACGACCTCACGGAGGCGCTGGTCGCCGCGGCCCATCCGCGCGCCGACGAACTGCTGGTGGCCCTGGCGGAGGACGAGCCGTCGGCGGTGTGCCGCGCCGTGGACCGGTGGGCGCACGAGGAGCGGCCCGAGCGCCACGTCGCCGCGATCTCGTACGGCCTGCGTGCCGCCCCGCACGTCACCACGGGCGCCGACCGCGAACTGCTCCGCTACGCCGCCCTCGCCATCCTGGGCCGCCCCGCCGACTGCACCCTGCACGGCGGCGCCCTGGCCCTCCTCGTACGCGACCCCGCCACCCGCTCCCGGCACCTGCCGGCCGCCCTCGCCCATTTCGCCGCCGGCGATGTCCAGCTGCCGGTCAGTGCGCTCGCCGCCGCCCTCACCACGCACCCGGAACCGGTGCTGGCCGGCTTCCAGGCCCGGCTCCGCGAGCCCGGCGACGGCGCCGCCGAGGTGCTGTGCGCGCTGGCCGAGGTGACCACGCCCGCCCTCGCGCGCCGGGTCGCCGTCCTCGTACGCGACCACCTCGACCACCGCCCCGAAGGCGCCGCCCATGTGGCCGCCTACCTCGACCGGCGCCTGGAGCACGGGCCCAGCGCGCGTTCCGTGATCTTCCCGCTGGCCGTCGGCCTGCTCCGGAACCAGCCCCCGGAAGTGCGGCGCGCGCTCGCGCCCGTACTGGCCGGGCCCGGCACCCACACCTCGCGCCCGCTGCGCCAGGAACTCCTCGACGCCCTCCTGGACCACGAACGCGACCCGGCCGTCCTCGACGCCCTGCTGCGCGCCGCCGCCGACGGCTGCGCCCGCCGCCCCGCCCCCGTGACCCGCGACCTCGTCCACCGCGTCGGGCTGCTGCTCTGCCGTACGCCAGAGGGCGCGGCATCCTTCGACCGGCGCCTGGTGCAGCTGGCCGGCGGGTCGCCGGGCTTCGCCCTCCAGGTGCGCGGCTGGCTGGCCACGGGCGGCGGCGGATGGGACGCGGTGATCGGCCCGAGCGCCCGCCGGATGTTCGAGCGCCTTGAGCCCGACCCCGGACCGCCTGCCGTGTTAGCCCGATGAAACACGGCCGGTTCCCGGGGGGACCCGGCGGCATGGCAGTCTTGGACCTGCAGATTGCCGAATGGAATGGCGAGGAGCGGTCACAGTGCAGCGCTGGCGGGGCTTGGAGGACGTTCCCAGGGACTGGGGGCGTAGCGTCGTCACCATCGGCTCGTACGACGGGGTCCACCGCGGCCACCAGCTCATCATCGGCCGCGCGGTCGAGCGGGCCCGTGAGCTGGGCCTCAAGTCGGTCGTCGTCACCTTCGACCCCCACCCCAGCGAGGTCGTACGCCCCGGCTCCCACCCCCCGCTGCTCGCCGCGCACCACCGCCGCGCGGAACTGATGGAGGGCCTCGGCGTCGACGCCCTGCTGATCCTCCCCTTCACCTCCGAGTTCTCCAAGCTCTCCCCGGGTGACTTCATCCGTACCGTCCTGGTCGACGCCCTGCACGCCAAGGTCGTCGTCGAGGGCCCCAACTTCCGCTTCGGCCACAAGGCGGCCGGCGACGTCGAGTTCCTCACCGCCATGGGCCTCAAGTACGACTACGACGTCGACGTCGTCGACCTCTACGTCACCGGCGCCGCCGGCGCCGGACTCCCCTTCTCCTCCACCCTCGCCCGCCGCCTCGTCGCCGAGGGCGACGTCGAGGGCGCCATGGAAATCCTCGGCCGCCCCCATCGTGTGGAAGGCGTCGTCGTCCGCGGCGCCCAACGCGGCCGCGACCTCGGCTACCCCACCGCCAACGTCGAGACCCTCCCTCACACCGCCATCCCCGCCGACGGCGTCTACGCCGGCTGGCTCCACGTCGACGGCGAGGCCATGCCCGCCGCCATCTCCGTCGGCACGAACCCGACGTTCGACGGCACGTCCCGTACGGTCGAGGCCTACGCCATCGACCGTGTCGGCCTCGACCTGTACGGGCTCCACGTCGCCGTCGACTTCCTCGCCTACCTGCGGGGGATGGAGAAGTTCGACACCATCGACGCCCTGCTGGAGCGCATGGCGGATGACGTGAAGCGGGCGCGCGAGCTGGTCGACGCGCACGACGCCGCCTAGCACCCGGACCCAGGGGGGACCTGATCATGGCGTCATCGCAGCTGTACCCGTCGGCCTTCGGCCCTGACGCGACGCTGCCCCGCCCCGCCCCGCCCCGGCGTGGCCGGCCGCCCGCTGGGCGGCCTCTTCTTCGTCATCGCCCTTGCCTGTTTCGGCTTTGCCTTCTCCAACGCGGCCCAAGCGGCAGGCCTGACCGGCACCCACGGCACTCTGACCGTCGAACGCTGCGGGTGGAGCGGGGTGCCGGGACGGCCCGGCGCACTCCACCCGGCCGGCGGTAGGGAAAACCAAGGGCCCGGCACCGCGACGCGCGGTGCCGGGCCCTTGGCTTGCGTACGGGCTAGACCGGCGGCGGGGACGGCGGGTAGCCGTAGCCGGGTTGGGGGTCGGCGGGGGGTTGTTGCTGCCAGCCGGGTGGGGGCTGCTGGCCGTAGCCGGGCTGGGGTGGGGGCTGGTGTTGGGGCTGGGCTTCCGGGGGCGGCGGGGGTTGCTGGGCCCAGTTCTGCTGCTGCTCGTACTGCGGGGGCTGGGGCGGATAGCCCTGCTGGGGAGGCTGCTGAGCGTAAGGGTCGTACTGCTGCTGGCCGTAGAGACCCTGGGCCTGCTGCGCGCGGACCATGTCCTCGGCGACGAGGGCGGAGAGGTTGAAGTAGGCCTCGCGGGTCTTGGGGCGCATCATGTCGAGGTCGACTTCGGCTCCGGCGGCAAGGTGTTCGTCGAAGGGAACGACGATGACGCCGCGGCAGCGGGTCTCGAAGTGGGCGACGATGTCGTCGACCTTGATCATCTTGCCGGTCTCGCGGACGCCGGAGATGACGGTGAGGCTGCGCTGGACCAGGTCGGCGTAGCCGTGCGCGCTGAGCCAGTCGAGCGTGGTGCTGGCGCTGCTCGCGCCGTCGACGGACGGGGTGGAGATGATGATGAGCTGGTCGGCGAGGTCCAGGACGCCGCGCATGGCGCTGTAGAGCAGACCGGTGCCCGAGTCGGTGAGGATGATCGGGTACTGACGGCCGAGCAGGTCGATGGCGCGGCGGTAGTCCTCGTCGTTGAAGGTGGTGGAGACCGCCGGGTCGACGTCGTTGGCGATGATCTCCAGACCGGAGGACGCCTGGGAGGTGAAGCGGCGGATGTCCATGTAGCTGTGCAGGTTGGGGAGATTCTGCACGAGGTCGCGGATGGTCGCGCCGGTCTCGCGGCGGACGCGGCGGCCGAGGGTGCCGGCGTCGGGGTTGGCGTCGATCGCGAGGATCTTGTCCTGGCGCTCGGAGGCGAGGGTCGAGCCGAGGGCGGTGGTCGTGGTGGTCTTGCCGACACCGCCCTTGAGGCTGATCACTGCGATCCGGTAGCAGGACAGGACCGGAGTACGGATCAGCGCCAGCTTGCGCTCCCGCTCCTCCTGCTCCTTCTTCGCCCCGAGCTTGAACCGGCTGGGCTGCGCATTCGCCCCGGGCTTACGGGCCTTGGGCTGGTTGCGCAGCAGACGGTCCGAGGACAGCTCAACGGCTGCCGTGTAGCCCAGCGGTGCGCCGGCGACGCCACGGTGCTGGCCCTGCTCGGGCACCGTGGGCCAGCCGCCGCTGCGCGGGTCGACCGGCTGCGGGGGGCCGACGACGGGCTGCGGGGCCTGCGGCTGCGGCTGTTGCGGCTGGGGCGGTGCCTGGGGGGCGGGCTGGGCCTGAGCCTGCTGGGGCTGCGGCTGGGGCTGCTCGGCCTGGGGCGGGATGGGCGCGCCGGGCTGGGGGTAGCCGTAACCGGGCTGGGGCTGCGAAGGATACTGCTGCTGCGGGGGCTGCGGTTGGGCGGCGTACTGCTGTTGCGGGTACGGCTGCGGCTGGGCCTGCGGCGGTACGGGCGCGCCGGGCTGGGGGTAGCCGTAACCGGGCGGCGGGGGCGG
>NZ_RJVR01000167.1 GCF_003999195.1 Streptomyces soli | reverse complement strand
AGCCCGGTACTCGGAGACGGGTACGCCGGGTTCGGAGAGCGGCCTGAAGAAACGGACCGGTGGCAACACCGGAACCGCGCTTCAGGCCGACTCAACCGGCATCGCCCGCTTCGGTGGCGGCGTCCGCTCGTGGGTCGGGACGCACGCCGGAAGCAACCCGACGCACCACACCTACCGGGAGACCATTCACCGACCGTGGCGCGCAGTGATGGGCCGACATGAGGCAGTGGCTCTTATCGGGGCCTTCAAAGTTGAGCGGTGCGATCAGGGGGCGGACTTCATGTTGCCCGTGGTGCGGCCGAGGAGTCTGGCTGAGTCCGGGCATGCCGAGGTCGCGGCGAAGCCGTAGCCCGCCTGCCCGCGATCAACGGGGGAGCCGGCTGCGCCTTCGGCCCGGGCGCGGTCACACCTCGATCGCGCCATCTGTAGGGTCCGCGAATCGTGGGAGCTGGCTCCTGCCGAGACGTGAGAATCCGGCCTCCGTGAGCTGAGCACCGGTTCCGCCGGTCCGCCTTGAGTAATCGACGTCAGGCGCCCAGACCTGGGTGCCTGACGCGGTGACAGGCTGTGATGGATCAGCGCAGGGGACCCTTGGAGAGGAACAGTCAGTCGTTCGCGTCCCGCGTTCCGCTTCGTCGTTGAACTAGCAAGCTCCCCAGAGCTGTGCGCTGGTGCAGGACCGCCCGTCCGGCGCGGACCGTGGTGATCAGGCCTGCTCCGCGCAGCGCGGTGGCGTGGGCGGAAGCGGTGGCATTGCTGACGCCCAGACGACGAGCGAGGTCGCTGGTGGTGTGCTCCTCCGCGAGCAGGAGCAGGATGGCGAGGCGGGTGAGCCCAAGCACGGCGGCCAGCGCGTCGTCCGTGCCGCCCGCCCCGGCCGGCGGGAGCGGCAGGCCCGGACCGGCCGGGTAGGTCAGGATCACGGGGCGATCGGGCAGGTCGGAGATGAGGGGATGGCCGGTCCAGTGGAAGGTGGGCAGGAGCACCACGCCGCGCCCACGCAGCTTGATGTCCCCCTCACGGGGCATCTCCAACTCCCAGACGTCCTCGTGCAGTCGGGTGCCGGGGACGAGTGCGGCGAGTGCGGCGCCAATGCCATGCTCGGCCACGGCCAGGGCATGGCGGGTGAACTCCCTCTGGTGCAGGTCCTGCACCAGAGGCCACACGGGGCGCAGGACCGTCTCGAAGGCCGCATGCTGTGCGCGAAGGAGGACTTGCCAGGCATGGGCGTCGCCCCGGTGCAGGTCGCGGAGCCACAGCGGAGCCGGAGAGGTGTGTTTGGCGTACACTCGCTCGATTTCGGAGCGGACCCAGTCCGGGCGCGAAGCCCGGACGGTGTCCAATCCCTCCTTCAGACTGTCGCTGATCACGTCGATGAAGCTGGGAGCCTCCTCCGCGGGGACCAGGTCCCTCAGCGGCAGGACGGTAACCGGCAAAGAGTGGAGCAGCCGCCGTCTCCAGCGGCCGAAGAGCAGCGTGTCGTGGCGGCCGCACATCATGCCGAGGGCCGCGTTCAGCTCTTGCAGCGGGGCTGGCCGGGATGCGAACCGGACCCGGGCGAGGTCGGCGGCGGTGAAATGGATCCGGATCACTACTCCCCCTGGTGGCTGTGCGCCATCGTTTCGGGCAGGCCCTAAACCATCGCCTGTGCTCCCCGCTGGGCGCCAGCATTCAGGTCATGCCCTCTGCATTCACCCAGGGGCCGCCGGAAGGCGCAAGGACTGACGTCTTACAGACAGAAGGGGAGCGAGCCATGGTCCGCACAGAGTTCGGCGACGGAGTAGACCGGCGGACCGTCACCAAGTCAGGCGTGCTGGCCGCCGCGCTGCTGCTCGCGGGCGGCGGGGGCGTCGCACAGGCACGGGCCGCGGACGATATCACCGTGCGGTTGCCGGCGCCGACCGGCCCGCACCGGATCGGGGTCACCACGCTGTACCTGGTCGATCGCGCCAGGCGCGACCCGTGGGATCCCGTCCCTGTTCGGGAAGTGATGGTCACGGTGTTCTATCCGGCCCGTACCGTCCGCGGCTACCCGGTCGCACCACAGATGACCGAGGGCGCCGCGGGTCTGTTCACGGTGATCGACGCCTCCGTCCACCACTTGCAGAAGGCTGGGGTGAACTGGGCGGCCACCACCACCCACTCACACACCGACGCGCCGGCGCAGGCCGTGCGGCGACCGGTGGTGCTGTACAGCCCGGGCGGCGGCGACCCGCGCACCCTGGGCACCGGAGTTGCCGAAGAGCTGGCAAGCCGCGGCTACGTGGTGGTGACCATCGATCACCCCGGGGATGCCAGTGAGGTGGACTTTCCGATCGAGAGGGCCGGGCGGGAGAAGGTCCGCCCGACCATTCTTCGCGGAGAGCCCGGTCCGGAGCAGTTCCGCACCATGATCGACACCCGGATCGCGGACATTCGGTTTGTGCTGGACCAGTTGGGAGTGCTGGCAGCCGGGCGGAACCCGGACGCGGCGGGACGCGTGTTGCCGGAGCACCTCAGTCGTGCGCTGGATCTGCGACGGGTGGGCATGTACGGCCACTCGGCCGGCGGTACCGCCACGGCCGAGGCGATGTACGAGGACCGCCGCATCGGCGCGGCAGTCAACCTGGAGGGCTATCTGGACCACCCGCCGAAGACGCCCGGCCAGGAAGGGGAGCTGTTCCCGGTCGCCCGGGACGGAGTGGACCGGCCGCTTCTCCTGCTGGGAACCGATGGCTTCCGCAACGAGCGGTTCGATCGTTCCTGGTCGGCCATGCTGGCCCACCCGCAGGGCTGCACCCGCAGGCGGCAGATCGACAACGCCACGCACTGGGTGTTCACCGACTACGCCGCCATGGCGCCCCAACTGCAGGCCGCCGGGCTGATGACCGCCGACGACCGGACCGCGCTGGTCGGCGCGATCGACCCGGCACAAGCGGTGCCCATGGTGCGCAATCACGTGCTCTCGTTCTTCGCCCAGCACCTGCCTTCACACTGACCGGCTATATATCCATCAGCGATAGGTCGATGTCGTGCACCGCGTTGTCCTGTCAGCGTCCGTCATCGGAGAAAGAGCCGAGCAGCGCGCCGCCCGCCACACCCGGCAGCCGGTCCGGCTGAGGCGAGACCACGACGGTGATGGCCCCGGCGGACTTGGCCGGGTTGTTGACTTCGTCCTGGAAGAGGTTCGCCAGGGAGTCGCGGGAGTTGTAGAGGCCCAGGGCCAGGACCATGCCGATCAGGGCGCCGATCCCGGCTTTGAGGGAGACCTTGCGGACGAAGGTGATGACCACGATCGCGGTCAGGCCGACCTGCAGGCCCTTGTCACCCCAGGCCCCGAGCGTCGACAGCCAGGAGTTGCCGAGGTCGGCGAGCTTCCCGGCCAGCTGCACGTTGGGGGTCACTTGGCCGCACCCCCAACCACCGTGGCCGTGCTGCTGCTCGGCTGAGGCGTTGCCGTCGCGGTGGCGGTCTTCGCCGGTGCGCCGGCCTGGAGTGCGGTGACTTCCCACCGGCCCGAGCGGGCGGTCATCGTCAGGGTGTAGACCAGCGGCCACTGGCCGCCTGCGGTGTCCGTGGCGGTGACATGGGCCTGGACGTGCACCGTCGTGCCGTCGCCCGGTACCGAACCGCCGGCGACGTCGGAGTCGGCGGCGGCCTGGTCGACGGTCACCGACGTGTAGCCGGACCCGCTGACCGCGGTCAGGTCGGTGCCGGGGGAGAGGTAGCGGTCGACCTCGCCGACGCCGGTGAGGTAGGCGTCGAAGAACTCGCCCAGCGACGACACCAGCGCGCCGTCGGCGGGCAGCGGATTCGTCAGCGGCGAAGCGGCCGCCTTCGCCGTGCCCGGGCCGGCGATCTCGGCGGGGGCCGCGGTCACCGTGAACGCGCCCGTCCCGCCCGCGGTGTCCGACGCGACCACCGGGACGGCGAAGTACCGCACGACCGTCCGCGCATCCGCGTCCGGAGTCGACGACGCACCGTTGGTGTCGTTACGGACGGTGAACTGCGCAGCGACGACGACCGACCAGCTGCCGTCACTCAGCCGCGCGCTGCGCACCGCCACGGTGCGCTGCAGCGACTGCGCAGCCGCGCTTGCGGACCGGGTCGGCAGATCGACGGTGGGCGCGAGCGCGTGGATGGCTTGCGCGGTCGTGCTGTCGGCGTTGGTGGCGTTGCTGCGCAGCCACAGGTCGCAGAACAGCAACCCAGTGCGGCTTCGCCGCACGCCGGGGGGCGGGTAAATCTGTGGGTGTGCGCCGGTGATGCCTCGGT
>NZ_RJVR01000310.1 GCF_003999195.1 Streptomyces soli | reverse complement strand
ATCGCGGCGACGACCTCGGTCGCCTCACCGGCGCGGGTGCGGCGGCGCTGGCGCGGGGTGCGGGTGCGGGCCGGGGCCTCCTCGGTCACGACGGAGGCCCCGGCAGCGGCCTTGCGGGGGCTGCGGCCACGGCCACCGGTCTCGCCGAGGTCCTCGACGGCCTCCGCGCCGAGCCCGGCGCGGGTGCGCTCGGCTCGGGGGAGGACACCCTTCGTACCGGCCGGGATGCCGAGCAGCTCGTAGAGGTGCTCGGAGGTGGAGTAGGTCTCCTCCGGCTCGTCGAAGGGCAGGTCCAGCGCCTTGTTGATGAGCTTCCAGCGCGGGATGTCGTCCCAGTCGACCAGGGTGATGGCGATACCGGACGCGCCCGCACGGCCGGTGCGGCCCACGCGGTGGAGATAGGTCTTCTCGTCCTCCGGCGTCTGGTAGTTGATGACGTGCGTGACGCCTTCCACATCGATACCGCGAGCCGCGACATCCGTGCAGACCAGTACGTCGACCTTGCCGTTGCGGAAGGCGCGCAGCGCCTGCTCGCGGGCACCCTGGCCCAGGTCGCCGTGGACCGCGCCGGAGGCGAAGCCGCGCTTCTCGAGCTGCTCGGCGACGTCGGCCGCCGTGCGCTTCGTACGGCAGAAGACCATCACGAGACCGCGGCCGTCGGCCTGGAGGATGCGCGAGACGAGCTCGGGCTTGTCCATGTTGTGGGCGCGGAAGACGTGCTGGGTGATGTTCGCGACGGTGGCGCCCGCGTCGTCGGGCGAGGTGGCGCTGATGTGCGTGGGCTGCGACATGTAGCGGCGGGCGAGGCCGATGACGGCGCCCGGCATGGTGGCCGAGAACAGCATCGTCTGGCGCTTCGCCGGCAGCATGTCCATGATCTTCTCGACGTCCGGCAGGAAGCCGAGGTCGAGCATCTCGTCGGCCTCGTCGAGGACGAGCGCCCGGACGTTGCGCAGGCTGAGCTTCTTCTGACCGGCGAGGTCGAGCAGCCGGCCCGGGGTGCCGACGACGACGTCGACGCCCTTCTTGAGGGCCTCGACCTGGGGCTCGTACGCCCGGCCGCCGTAGATCGCGAGAACGCGTACGTTACGGACCTTGCCGGCGGTCTGCAGGTCGTTGGTGACCTGCTGGCACAGCTCACGGGTGGGGACGACGACCAGGGCCTGCGGCCCGTCGACGAGGTCCTCGGGCTTGGCGCGGCCGGCCTCGACGTCGGCGAGGACGGTGACGCGCTCCAGGAGGGGGAGGCCGAAGCCCAGCGTCTTGCCGGTGCCGGTCTTGGCCTGGCCGATGACGTCGTTGCCCGCGAGGGCGACCGGGAGCGTCATCTCCTGGATCGGGAAGGGAGTGATGATGCCGACGGCCTCAAGGGCCTCGGCGGTCTCGGGAAGGATCCCAAGACTGCGGAAAGTCGTGGTGGTAGTCAGGATGCTGCCTCTTCTGTCTCGGTGCGCGGCACTGAGCGGTGAGGGGGGTCGAGCGCACGGGGCGCTGACCGCGCGGGGGGTGAGTACACAGCCGTGGGTGGCTGAGAAGCGCGGGACCACTGCCCTCGCATCGAAGCTCGTGCCGCGAGTGGCCCCCTCCCCATGTGAGGAGGGCGGTCGTGGAGCCGATCGGGCCACCGACCGGGCATCCATTGCATTCATGTGCATCATGCGTCACCCGCCTTTGAACAACCGGCGGGCTCATATCACTGTACCTCGGAATCACGCAGCTGAGGCGGATGGATTCTCCCGCGATGCGAGATGACGTTCGAGACACGCGGGTGACGCAGGGGTGACACGAGGGCTGGGAAGCGCGCCCCGGGGTGGTTGCCGCGCAGCCCAGGCGGGCTATTGTGCCCAGCATGGAGACGCCTGACGAGACCACCGAACCTGCTCCCGCCGCCACCGGGATCGCCGCCCTCGACTGGGCCACGGCCTCCGCCGAGCCGCAGTACCGCGCGGCCGTGACGGATCTGCTGGGCGCCCTGGCCTACGGCGAGCTGGCCGCGTTCGAACGGCTCGCTGAGGACGCGAAGCTCGCGCCGACCCTGTCGGACAAGGCGGAGCTGGCGGCGATGGCCTCCGCCGAGTTCCACCACTTCGAGCAGTTGCGGGACCGTCTCGCCGCCATCGACGCCGAGCCGACCGCCGCGATGGAGCCCTTCGCCGCCGCGCTGGACGAGTTCCACCGGCAGACGGCGCCGTCGGACTGGCTGGAGGGCCTGGTCAAGGCCTACGTCGGCGACTCGATCGCCTCCGACTTCTACCGGGAGGTCGCGGCCCGGCTCGACTCCGACACGCGCGAGCTGGTGCTGGCCGTGCTCGACGACACCGGTCACGCCTCCTTCGCCGTGGAGAAGGTCCGCGCCGCCATCGAGGCGGAGCCCCGGGTGGGCGGCCGGCTCGCGCTGTGGGCCCGGCGTCTCATGGGCGAGGCCCTGTCCCAGGCCCAGCGTGTCGTCGCCGACCGCGACGCCCTCTCCACGATGCTCGTCGGCGGCGTCGCCGACGGCTTCGACCTCGCCGAGGTCGGCCGGATGTTCACCCGCATCACCGAGGCCCACACCAAGCGCATGGCCGCGCTCGGCCTGGCGGCCTAGGCGCTGTCTGACAAAAATAGCGCCGGCCGCCCGGAGGGCGGGCCCCGCGGCGTCTGGTGCGTGTGATCGCAAGGCGGTGGGGGCACTCTCCCCCGGACTTCGTCCGGGGGACCCCCACCGGACGAAGTCCGGGGGAGATCGCCCTCGTAGTGGGCTACTCGAGCGACTCCGACAAGGCAGCGAGCGCGGGTGCCAGGCGTCGCGGGGCAGGCGGGATTTGTCAGACAGGGTCTAGGCAGAGGGTGGTTGCCCCGCCCGCTTATGCCGGGCGGGGCGATGACGCGCCGGGGCGTCGCTGGTCGGCCGGGCGGACCAGAAGCGAGAGCAGGGCCACAGCGACCGCGGCGGCTGCCGCGAGGCTGAGCAGGACGTGGCCGGAGCCCAGGATCGTGTGGGCGAGGAAGCCGCCGAGGAGGGCGGCGCCGGAACCGGTGGGCAGGACGAGGGCGCGGGCAGGCAGACGGGCGGGCAGAAGTCGTACGGCGGCGTATGCGGCGGCCAGCCCAAGGGCGGCGAAGGCGAGCGCTTCCCACATCATCGTGGCCCTCCCGGAGGATTGTTTCGGACGTTGACGGTCCTACCCCGCCCCCGGGGGATACGAAACGGCGGGCCGCTCCAATGACCTAGCGATCACCGGAGCCGCCCGCCGTTCTTGGCGAGAGCGTCTGTGCTCAGAGCGCGGCGCCGAAGCCGACCTTGCGTGTGGCCGGCTCGCCGATCTCGACGTACGCCAGCCGGTCGGCGGGCACGAGCACCTTGCGGCCGTGCTCGTCGGTCAGGCTCAGCAGCTTGCTGGCGCCGGAGAGCGCGTCGGCGACGGCCTTCTCGACCTCCTCGGCCGACTGCGAGCTCTCGATGTTGATCTCGCGCGGCGCGTGCTGCACGCCGATCTTGACCTCCACGGCTTTTGTCCCTCCGATGGTCTGGCGGTGCGGTGTACGGAGCAAACACTAGCCGTGTGCGGGCCGCGAGGAATCGCAGGCGGGAACGCCTACAGCGAACAGGGCGGAAGTCTCAGTGCTCCGCGCCGTGCAGCGGGAAGCCGGCGATGCCGCGCCAGGCCAGCGAGGTGAGCAGCTGCACGGCCTGGTCGCGGGGGACCGGGCTGCTGCTGGCGAGCCAGTAGCGGGCGACGACCTGCGACACGCCGCCGAGGCCGACGGCCAGCAGCATGGACTGGTCCCGGGAGAGTCCGGTGTCCTCGGCGATGACGTCGCTGATGGCCTCGGCGCACTGGAGGGAGACCTTCTCGACCCGGTCGCGTACAGCGGGCTCGTTGGTGAGGTCGGACTCGAAGACCAGCCGGAAGGCGCCGCCCTCGTCCTCGACGTACGCGAAGTAGGCGTCCATCGTCGCGTAGACGCGCAGCTTGTTGTCGGTGGTGGAGGCCAGCGCGGTCCGCACGGACTCCAGCAGCGATTCGCAGTGCTGGTCAAGCAGGGCCAGGTACAGGTCGAGCTTGCCGGGGAAGTGCTGGTAGAGCACGGGTTTGCTGACGCCGGCGCGCTCCGCGATGTCATCCATCGCAGCGGCGTGGTAACCCTGGGCGACGAAGACCTCCTGGGCCGCGCCCAGCAGCTGGTTCCTGCGGGCTCGGCGCGGAAGCCGCGTGCCACGCGGGCGCGCTGCCTCTGTCTGCTCGATGGCTGTCACGCCGCCTCCCAAGTGTTTCGTTCAGTGCATGCGGTGGCCATCGTACTTTTCAGTAGCCGTAGCGTGCGCAGTGCGAACGCACATTCTCACTGGCTGGGACTTCAGCGGTAGTCGTCCTCGTCCAGCTCCACGACGCGGGCCTGCTCAGCGGCGTCCGCCGGGTCGGCGTCGAGGGGGCGCTCGGTGATGGGGACGTCCCGGTGCTGGAGGAGATCGATGTGCTGTTCGACCGCGTCGGCTTCGGGGGCCTCCAGGTCAAGCTCGGTTTCGGCTTCGTCGTCGGCCTCATGGGCCTCGCTGTCAAAGGCGTCTTCGAATGTCTCGATGTCATCGGACACGGCTCGTCCCTCCTTGCCTTTCCCTACCTGCGAGCGTAGGAGAGAGTGCCCGGCGGTGCAGAGTGGCAACCAAAGGCTGTGAGAGCGAACACGCGATCGCACGCGTGATCGTCTCGTAATATTGCGCGCATGTCGTCGACGGAGTCCCCCGAAGCCGTACTCGCCGCCGTGCCCGTGCCGCCCTCCGGACCCAGAGCTGGGCAGGGCGAAGCGGTGCGCGAGGTGAAGCTGCCCGGTCTGACACTGAACGTACGTTCGCGGCCGGCGGCCGGTCCGGACAGGCTGGCGCCCGCGCTGTTCGTGCACGGCCTGGGCGGTTCGTCGACGAACTGGTCGGCGCTGATGAGCCGCCTCGACGACCGGTTGGCCTGCGAGGCGCTGGACCTGCCGGGCTTCGGCTACTCGCCGCCGCCGGACGATGGGAACTACTCGTTCGCCGGGCACGCGCGGGCGGTCGTACGGCTCCTGGAGGCGGACGGGCGCGGGCCTGTGCACCTGTTCGGCAACTCGCTGGGCGGGGCGGTGGCCACCAAGGTGGCGGCGGCCCGCCCCGATCTCGTACGTACGCTGACGCTGATCTCGCCGGCGCTGCCGGAGCTGCCCCCGCAGCGCAGCGCCCTGCCGACCGGGCTGCTCGGGGTGCCGGGCATCCCCGCCCTGCTGATCCGGGCGACGAAGGACTGGGCGCCGGAGCGGCGCACCCGGGAGCTGCTGGCGCTCTGCTACGGGGAGCCGGACCGGGTCAGCGAGGAAGCCTTCACCGAGCACGCGTCGGAGTACGAGCGCCGGGTGGCGCTGCCGTACTTCTGGGACGCGCTGTCCCGCTCGGCGCGCGGGGTGCTGGATGCTTACACGCTGGGCGGCCAGCACTCGCTGTGGCGGCAGGCGGAGCGGGTGCTGGCCCCGACGCTGCTGGTCTACGGCGGCCGGGACAAGCTGGTGTCCTTCCGGATGGCGGCGCGGGCCGGGCGGACGTTCCGGGACTCGCGGCTGCTGGCCCTGCCGAACAGCGGGCACGTGGCGATGATGGAGCACCCCGATCTGGTGGCGCGGGCCGTGCGCGAGCTTCTGGACGAGACCGACGGGAGCCGTAAGTAGCCGATGGGCAGGCACAGCGCACCGGGCGGCCGCGAGGGCCGCAGCGATGACATACCTGGCATACCCGGCGTTCCCCCGCCGGCCCCCGCCGATCCCGGCTCGGGCCGACGGCGCCGTATCGCCGGGTGGCGGCAGGCCCCGCCGCAGGCCCCCGGCCCGGCTCCGGCTCGCGAGCAGGCGCGGGGTCCCCGCCCCGAGTGGGCCTACGCGCACCCCGAGCACCGGGAGCACGCGGCCTGGGGTGACGCGGAGTCCTGGGACACCGGCTCCGGGCCGGCGGTCCGCGGCCTGCGGGCGCCCGAACTGCCGGACCCGGAGGTCGCCGAGCTGCTGGGCAGCCCCGAAGCCGCCGGCCTGGCCTTCGGTGCCCCGCCTGCGCCGAGGCTGCCGCAGCAGCGGAGGGCGGCCGTACGGGTCCCGGGGCCGCGCAAGGAGTTCGTCGATGCCTTCGAGACCCAGCACACCGCGCCGCAGCACACCGCTCCGGACAGCGAGGAACCCCCGAAGGGCGGCGGCAAGGGCCGTACCTTCGGCGGCGCGGCGGCGGCCGCCGTGGTGACGGTGCTGGCCGTGGTCGTCGCCGGGCAGTTGGCCGGTGGTGCCAAGGACAGCAGTGCGACGGGGTCGTCCTCCAAGACGAGCCGCGGCGCCGACGGCTCGGCCTCGCGGTCCGACGTCCGGTCCACGCCGTCCACCTCGCCGTCGGCCTCTGCCTCCGCCGTCACGCTGACGTACCACCAGGCCATGGTGCAGACATATCCCCTCAATCCTGGCCTCGCCCTCTCCGGGAAGTTCCGCACGGTCGGGGGACACCAGAAGGCGCCGGGCAAGGGCCAGGTGTACAAGGTGCGGGTCGACGTGGAGCAGGGGCTGTCGCTGGACGGCGAGGTCTTCGCCGAAGCGGTCTACAAGACGCTCAATGACGACCGCAGTTGGGGCCACGGCGATACGAAGACCTTCGAGCGGGTCTCAACAGGCCACGCCGACATCGTCGTTACGCTGGCGAGCCCGGGCACCACGGCGAAGTGGTGCGCGAAATCCGGCCTGGACACCTTGATTGAGAACGTGTCATGTGACTCGGCGTCGACTTCCCGCACGATGATCAACGCCTACCGATGGGCGCAAGGATCGGAGACCTACGGCCCGGACAAGATCTACATGTACCGCCAGATGGTGATCAACCACGAGGTCGGCCACCGGCTCGGGCACCGCCACGAGCTGTGCCCGAAGAACGGCGCGCTGGCGCCGGTGATGATGCAGCAGACGAAGTTCCTGACCCTGGACGGGGTGACCTGCAGGCCCAATCCGTGGCCGTATCCCAAGGGGTGACCCAGGTCACCTCATTGATCGTACGTTGATCTGGTTTTGACATCGGACAAGTGTGCGGCGGCTTGCGGCGGTGGCCTCTACTCTCGGTGGGCCCCGGGCCAGAATTGCCCGGGCATCGAGATGGCAGGAGTCCAAGTGCGGCGACGCGCATTCATCATCGGCGGGGTCGCGGCGACAGCCGCTGTGGCGGCCGGTGGCATCGGGTTGGCGACGGAGATGTTGCCGGGGAGCGTCGCGGTGCGCCGCAGGATCGGGTGGACGGGGCCGGACGGGGTGGTGCCGGATGTGCTGGCGGGGCTGATCACGCGGCGGAGGGTGACGTCGAAGGCCCGCGGGACGACGACGAACGTCGTGACGATCGCGCCGTACGGCGTGTCGGAGGCGGCGGCGCGCAAGTTGCCGGTGTGCGTGATGCTGCACGGCAGGGGGTCGTCCGCGAACGGGTTCGTGGCGCTGGGTATGCCGCAGTTCCTGACGAAGGCCGTCCGGGACGGGGTCGCGCCGTTCGTGCTCGCGGCGGTCGACGGGGGGCAGGCCTCGTACTGGTACGGGGCGCCGCAGCGGATGCTGCAGGAGGAGCTGCCGGGCTGGGTGCAGGCGGAGCCGAGAGCCGTGCTCGGGATATCCATGGGCGGCTTCGGGGCGCTGTTGTACGCGCGGGAGCGGGCTGGGCTGGACGCGGTGGCGCTGCTGAGCCCCGCGCTGTTCCGGAGCTGGGCGGACGCCCGGGCCGTGGGGCCGTTCGCGAACGAGGGGGAGTGGGCGGCGAACGAGCCGCTGCGCCATATCGCCCAGCTGCAGGTCCCGGGGCGGGACATAGGCCTGTGGTGCGGTCGCGAGGACCCGTTCCAGGACTCGGCCCGCGCGCTCGCGGCCAGGGTCCTCCCTGCCACTGAGTCCTTCGGGCACGGCGCACACGACATGGCTTACTGGCGCCGGGTCGCGCCTGACGCGCTCCGATTCGTGGGCGCGAGGGTCGCCGCCAACGCGTAACGCCTCCGAAAGTTACGGGCGTTCATCCGTTCCGGTGGCGCGGCGGACAACCGTCCATCGCGCCACCGCCCCCCGGCATACCGTCAACGCGCCGAGTCGAGGACGGAGAAAAGGGGCGCACGTGCGCATCGCATTACTCACAGAGGGTGGTTATCCGTACGCGCGAGGTGAGGGCGGCGCGTGGTGCGACCGGCTCGTACGCGGGCTCACGGGCCACGAGTTCGAGGTCTACGCGCTGGCGCGCGGCGAACGCACCGAGGCGGCGGGGCGCTACACCACGCCGCGCAATGCCAAGCGCGTCCGGAACCTGCCGCTGTACGGGCTGTTGCCCGAGGACGCGGCCACGCCGGTGCGCGTCCGGCGCCGCAGGTCGCTCGCGCTCGCGCAATTCCGTGATCTGGTGCAGGTGTTGGCGGAGTGCGGGATGGAGGCCGGGGCCTTGGCGGACCGTTTCGCCACCGCGCTGTACGGTCTCGCCGAGCTCGCCCGGGAGGACGGCGGGCTGCCGGCCCTGTTGCGCTCCGAGCACGCACTGCGCGCGCTGGAGGACGCCTGCCGCGCGCCCGGCGTACGGCCGCTGATCGGCGGGGCCGGGGTCCATGACCTGCTCACGGCCGCCGATCTGCTGGAGCGGGCGCTGCGGCCGCTGTCCGCGCCCTGGTACGAGCCGAACGGGGACGCGCTCGCGACTGCCGACCTGTGCCATGCCGTCTCCGGCGGCTCGGCGGTCCTTCCCGGGCTGCTGGCCAAACGGTTCTTCGGCACGCCGCTGCTGGTCACCGAGTACGGTGTGGGCCTGCGTGAGACGCTGCTCGCCCACCGCGCCGCCGGGCTCTCCGCCCCCGTACGCGCCCTGCTCGCCGCCTTCCACCGGCTGCTGGCCGGCGAGGCCTACCGAGAGGCCGCCCTCATCACGCCGGGCAACACGCACGCACGCCGCTGGCAGGAGCGCTGCGGCGCCGACCGGGCCCGGATCCGTACCGTCCACCCCGGCTACCCGGGGCTTGAGGCGCTTCCCGCGCCACCCGAGGCCGATGCGGCCGACCCGACACTGGTCTGGGTCGGCCGCATCGACCCGGCCAAGGACCTGATCGCCCTGCTGCACGCCTTCGCGGCCGTACGGCGGCAACTCCCCGGCGCCCGGCTGCGCGTCATCCACGGCGCGGTCGGCGGCCCCGCCTCGACCGGCTACCTCGCCAGCTGCCGCGGCCTCGCCGCCCAGCTCTTCCCGGACGAGGCCGCGAACGCCGTCAGCGTCGGTGAGAACCCCGTCACCTTCGAGCCACTCGGCGCCCCGGGCGCGGCGGGGCTCGGCGAGGCGTACGCCGCGGGTGACGTGGTCGTGCTCTCCAGCATCGTGGAGGGCTTCCCCGTCACGCTGGTGGAGGCGATGGCCTGCGGCCGGGCGACCGTTTCGACGGATGTCGGTGCCGTACGCGAAGTCATCGGCGGTACGGGCCTTGTCGTACCGCCGCGCAATCCCCGGGCCCTCGCCGAGGCGTGCGTCGCGCTCCTGCGGGACCCGGAGCGCCGCCACCGGCTGGGGGCGGCCGCCCGCGAGCGGGCCCTCGAGCTCTTCACCGTCGAGCAGAACCTCCGGGCCTTCCGCGAGACCTATCTCGACCTCGTCGCCCACCACGCCGCCGCCCCACCCCCCGAACGGGTCCCCTTCGCCCACCCCGCCGAAGCCCACGTCCCCGGCCGCTGGACCGCCCCCGCCTGGGCACTCCGCGAACCGGTCCTGGCCGGCCCCATCGCTCAGGAGGACCCCGCATGACCACAACCGAATCGGGTGGGTTGGGGGTAGACCGTCCGCCTTGGGGGTCCTCCCCCAGCCTGGCGGCTGGGTGGGGGTGCCCCCAGCGAAGCGAGGGGGAGTCCCCCCACCGGCCGGAGGCTGGGGGAGGAACTGGGGCTGGCCCAACCGGCCCGCTCCCGGCAACGGGCCCGCACCACGTCGGTGGGTGGCCGGGGTTGGACGAGCGGCCTGAGGCCGGTGGCCGGGTTGTGGGAGAACGTTCCGCCACGCGGAACGCCTGCCCACAACCCGAGTCGTCCGCTGCTGGCCCGGCACCGGCAACCGTGTCGCCGGTCGGCGGCGAGCCGTGGCCCGCGGAAGCGCCAAGCGCGCCGGAGCCCACCAAGGGCAACCGCCGGCGTGGTCCCGCGGACCCCGTGCGCGGGCTGATGCACCGGCATGCCGCGCTGTGCGCGAACGCCGTGGATCCGCTGGAGATCGCGGCGGGGCTGGAGGCGCAGGGGGTGACGGACCGGGTGGCCGGGGGGTTCCGGCACCGGGACGTGTTCGGGCTGGCGGAGGAGCTGTATGCGCGGGTGCCCCGGGGGGCGGTGCGGGCTGAGGCCGAGCCGCCCGCAGGGCAGCCGCCCGCAGGGCAGCCGCCCGCAGGGCCGCTGCCGGGGCCGCGGATCGCCCTGCATCTGGTGCCCGGTGCGATCTGTGCGGCCGGGGCGGTGCTGGGGCGGGCATGGGGGCCGGCGGTGGTGGTGATCGCGGTGCCGTTGACGCTGGCCGCGATGCTGGCGATCCTACGGGCCGGCCCGCTGCGGGCGCCGGGGCGGCTGGCGGCGGGCGGGGCGCTGTGGACGTGCTGGCTGCTGGGCTTCGCCGTGTACGGGGAGCGGACGCTCGACGCGCTGTCGGCCGGCGGGGGCTTCGCCGGGGGGCTGTTCACGCCGGCGAACACGGCGGCGCTGACCGCCATAACCCTCGCCCCGGCGCCCGCCGCATGGTGCGCGCACCGCTTCGCGGCGAAGGCCCGGGCCCATCTCGGGCCGAGCCGGAGCCTGGAGGAGTTCGCCGGGGCCGTAAGGCCGCTGCTGGCGGGCACGCTCGGGCTGTTTCTGCTGGCGCAGCTGGCCCTGCTGGGCGCCGCCTTCACCGCCGCCGGAGTCCCGGTCACCCCCGTCGGGCTCGCCGGGCCCGCCGCGCTGAGCCTGCTGCTCTTCACCGCACGGCTGCTGACCGTCCACGGCTTCCCGGACGTGGCGGTCGCCGCCACCGGGACGGCCTGCGCCATCGAGGCGCTCGCGCTGGTCGCGGCCTTTCTCCACCGGACGCCCGTCGGCCCGGCCGCCATACCGGCCGTCGCCTGCGGCTGTGCCGCGCTCGCCCTGGCCGCGTACGCGCTCGGCGTGCTCTCCCGGGCCTCGGCCCACAACCCGACACATGACCTGGAGCAATGAACGATGAGAGTCCTCCTGCTGGGCGCCGACGGGTTCCTCGGGCGCCATGTGGCAGAACGGCTGCTCGCCGACCCCGCCGTGCAGTTGACCACCCTCGGGCGCAGCGATGACGCCGACGTACGGTTCGACCTGTCCTCCGGCAGTCCCGGCGCCCTGGCCCGCTTCATGGACGCCGTCCACCCGGGGGTCGTCGTCAACTGCGCCGGCGCGATCCGGGGCGGTGCCCGCGAGCTGACACGGCACAACATCATCGCCGTGGCCACCGTCTGCGAGGCCCTGCGCCGCAGCGGTACCGGCGCGCGCCTGGTCCAGCTGGGCTGCGGCGCGGAGTACGGACCGTCCCCCGCCGGGTCCTCCACCGCCGAGGACGCGGTCCCGCGTCCGGGCGGCCCGTACGGGGTGAGCAAGCTCGCCGCCACCGAACTCGTCCTGGGCTCCGGCCTGGACGCGGTCGTGCTGCGGATCTTCAGCCCGGTGGGCCCCGGCACGCCGACCGGCTCCCCGCTGGGCCGGCTCGCGGAGGCGCTGCGCCGGGCGATGCAGAGCGCGGACGGTGAGCTGAAGCTCGCCGGCCTGAGCATGCAGCGCGACTTCATCGACGTACGGGATGTGGCGCGGGCCGTCCATGCCGCCTCGCTGTCCGCCGCGCAGGGCGTGGTGAACATCGGCGCCGGCCGGGCTGTACGTTTGAGAGAGATGGCGGCGGCACTGGCGCACGTCGCGGGCTACCAGGGCGTAGTGCACGAGCTGGACGATCCGCCCATCGCCTACCCGGACGGCTGCGGGGTCTGGCAGCAGGCCGACGTACGCACCGCGCGCGACCGCCTCGGCTGGCGGCCCAGGATCGCCCTGGAGGAGTCGCTCGCCGACGTCTGGATGGAGGCGGCATGCCGCGTCTGACCCCGACAGGACTACGCAGCCGGACCGGCAGCAGCGATCGGCTCGGCTTCGGAGTCCCCGCGTACGCCCACCCGCTGATGGCCCCGAACGAGTGGGCCGAGCTGGCCCGCCCGGGCACGCCGCTGCACTGGGTGGCCCTCAATGTCTCCCGGGGCCCGGGCACCCGGCCCGACCCGCTCTACACGGAGGCCGTCGGCCGGCTCCGCGAGGCCGCCGTCCCGGTGATCGGCGTCCTGGACACCCGGCACGGCGCCCGGCCCTTCGCCCAGCTGGTCTCCGACGCCCACCACTACCTGGACTGGTACGGCGTCGACGGCTTCTACCTCGAGCGGGCCCCGACCGAGCGCGAGGAACTCTCCGACTGCCGCCGGGTCACCACGACGCTGCGCGCCCTGCTCGGTGCCGAGGAAGGGGGCGACGGGCACATCGTCCTGGGCCACGGCTCCCACCCCTACCCCGGTTACGCCGAGGTGGCCGACCAGCTGGTCACCTTCTGCGGCCCCTGGACGGACTACCGCTGGTCCGAGGCCCCGCAGTGGACCGCCGGCTATCCGAAGGAGCGCTTCTGCCACCTCGTCCACGGAGTGCCCGGCCCGCACCTTGACAACGCGATGCGTATCGCCCGCTGGCAGGGCGCGGCCACGGTCTTCTTCACCGACCGTACGGACCACGCGGCTTGGGAGGGACTGCCGGGCTACTGGGGCGAGGTCTCCGGGCTCCTGCGCCGCCGGCCCTCCGACGACTGAGGCCCAGCATGTGACCTGGATCTGTCTCGCACCTCGGGACGGCGGTCTTGGAATGAAGACGGGCGTGGCAGTGTTACGGAGAAGGACAACCGTAATGACTTACCGACCAGCTGCATTGTTGAGGTCTCTGTGTCGCTGCCACCCCTGGTCGAGCCGGCCGCCGAGCTCACCGTCGACGAGGTCCGCAGGTACTCCCGCCACCTGATCATTCCCGACGTGGGCATGGACGGGCAGAAGCGGCTGAAGAACGCCAAGGTGCTGTGTGTCGGCGCCGGCGGCCTCGGCTCGCCGGCCCTGATGTACCTGGCCGCAGCCGGTGTCGGCACCCTCGGCATCGTGGAGTTCGACGAGGTCGACGAGTCGAACCTGCAGCGGCAGATCATCCACAGCCAGGCCGACATCGGCCGCTCCAAGGCCGAGTCCGCCCGTGACTCCGTCCTCGGCATCAACCCGTACGTGAACGTCGTCCTTCACCAGGAGCGGCTCGAAGCCGACAACGTGATGGAGATCTTCGCCCAGTACGACCTGATCGTCGACGGCACGGACAACTTCGCGACCCGCTACCTGGTCAACGACGCCGCCGTGCTGCTGGGCAAGCCGTACGTCTGGGGCTCCATCTACCGCTTCGACGGCCAGGCCTCGGTCTTCTGGTCCGAGCACGGTCCCTGCTACCGCTGCCTCTACCCCGAGCCCCCGCCGCCCGGCATGGTCCCGAGCTGCGCCGAGGGCGGCGTCCTCGGCGTGCTCTGCGCGTCCATCGGCTCCATCCAGGTCACCGAGGCCATCAAGCTGCTCGCGGGCATCGGCGATCCGCTGGTCGGCCGCCTGATGATCTACGACGCCCTGGAGATGACCTACCGCCAGGTCAAGGTCCGCAAAGACCCCGACTGCGCGGTCTGCGGTCCGAACGCGACCGTCACCGAGCTGATCGACTACGAGGCCTTCTGCGGCGTCGTCAGCGAGGAGGCCCAGCAGGCCGCCGCCGGGTCGACGATCACTCCCGCGCAGCTCAAGGAGTGGATCGACAACGACGAGAAGATCGAGATCATCGACGTCCGCGAGCCGAACGAGTACGAGATCGTCTCCATCCCGGGCGCCAAGCTGATCCCGAAGAACGAGTTCCTGATGGGCAACGCCCTCCAGGACCTCCCGCAGGACCGCCGGATCGTCCTGCACTGCAAGACGGGCGTACGCAGCGCGGAGGTGCTGGCCGTCCTGAAGTCCGCGGGCTTCGCCGACGCCGTCCACGTGGGCGGCGGCGTGATCGGCTGGGTCAACACGGTGGAGCCGCACAAGCCGGTCTACTAGAGCGTTCGTTCCTCCGAAGGGCCCGGGTCGACTACCGACCAGGGCCCTTCGTGCATTCCGGAACTTCTCGGCGGTCCAGGCCAGTTGGCGGCCTGGCCGACGGCGTTCTCGATCACGTCCGGCTTGTTGGTGATGATGCCGTCGACCCCCATCGCGGTAAGCGTCGCGGCCTCCCTGGCGTGGTCCACCGTCCAGGCGTTGACCTGCATCGGCACTCCGTGCGGGCCGCGGTGCCGGTGCACGGCGTCTACGTACGACAACGTCACGGTCTTCTCGTCCGGGTTGATCTGGTCGGCGAAGGCCGCGTACGAGCGGAGGTCGGCGGTGTCCGGATTGCCGAGGAAACCGGTGTGGACGCTGGGGCGCAGGCGGTGCGTGGTCCGCAGGGCGGCGACGCTGAAGCTCTGGATGACCAGCCGGTGCGTCACATGGGCCTTGTCGAGCCAGCCCTCCTTGCGGAGCAGGGTGAGGGTCTGCGACTCGACGCCCGGGTAGAGCTGCGGCTGCTTCAACTCCAGCAGAACGCCCTGTCCGGTGCGGTCGAGTTGCTCCAGGTACTGCTTGAGGGTGGGGATGCGCTCGCCGGCGTACTTCCGGCTGAACCACCCTCCTGCGTCAAGGCGCTTGATCTCCTTGAGCGTGAAGTCCTTGACCCGCCATGGCGAGCGCTTCGGGTACAGCTTCTCGACGTTGGTCGTCCTGGAGAGCGTCGCGTCGTGGATGACGACCAGCCGCCCGTCCTTCGTGCGCTGCACGTCGTTCTCGACCCAACTGATGCCCAGCCGGTGCGCGTTGCGGATCGCGGCGAGCGTGTTCTCGGGTGCGTACGCGGCTCCCGCCCGGTGGGCGTACACCGTCGGGCTTCTGAAGGCGGCGTAGGCGGGGCCCGTCGGGAAGATGAGGCCCGCCACTGCCAGCAGGGCTCCCGTCGCGGTCCCGATGGTGCGGATGCGATGCATGCGGGGGACTCCTCGCGTCTGCCGACTTCCCTACGTCATCTCAGCCTGGCAGAGCGGAGTGTCCGGAGCGCACCGATTTAGGCCGACACGGTGTTGCGTCCGTTCGGCCTACCTAGCGTGCACATTGTGTGATGAGAGGTAACGCTATGAAACGAAAGGCTCTGGCTCACAGAGCGAAAGTAGCGCTCACCAAAGGGAGACACCTATGCGTATCCGTCGTCTGCTCGCCAGCGGTGCTATTAGCGCCGCGGCTCTCACGGCGATCGTCGGTTCCGCGGCGCCCGCGATGGCCCACGACGGCGACTGGGGCCGTCCGTGCCACCACGGCTCGGGGTTCGGGTCCGGCCACGATGGCTGGGGCCACGATGGCTGGGGCCGCAACGATGGCTGGGGCGGCCGCAACGATGGCTGGGGCGGCCGCAACGATGGCTGGGGCGGCCGCAACGATGGCTGGGGCCGCGGTGGCTTCGGCAACAAGGGCTTCGGCCACAAGGGCTTCGGCCGCGACTGTGACCACGGCCGGTTCGGCAACGACGGCTGGAATGGCGGCCGCTGGGACGGCCGCCACGATGGCTGGAAGGGCGGCGGCCGTTGGAACGACCGCGACTGTGACCACGGCCGCGGGTTCGGCAACCACTGGCGCTTCTGACGGCTGTCGTTGAGCCGCTTTCGTGCCAGACAGGGCGCCCGTGTTCGGCGTGAGCCGCGCCCGGGCGCCCTACTCCGTGCGCTTGGCCCGGCTCGGCTGCACCCGCAGCGGCTCGCCCGGCATCTTCGGGTGGTCCGGCGGGTACGGCATGTCGCCGAGGCCGTGCTGGAGCTCGTCGCGAGCGGCGAGCTCCAGCACGGCGTCCAGGCGGCACACGCTGCCCGGGTCGTCCATGCCGGCGTGGACGTCGCCGACCTCGGCGAAGCGCGCCGGCATCGTGCCGAGGTCGAAGTCCTCGGGGCGGGCGTCCGGCACCTCGTCCCAGCGCAGCGGGGCGGAGACGGGGGCCTGCGGCGTGGGGCGGATCGAGTAGGCGCAGGCGATGGTGCGGTCGCGGGCCGTCTGGTTGTAGTCGACGAAGATCTTCTCGCCCCGCTCCTCCTTCCACCACTTGCTGGTCACCTGCTCCGGCATCCGCCGCTCCAGCTCGCGCGCGATCGCGATGGCCGCGCGCCGCACCTGGGTGAAGTTCCACTCGGGGGAGATCGGTACGAAGACGTGCAGGCCCCGCCCGCCGGACGTCTTCGGCCAGCCGCGCAGCCCCAGCTCCTCCAGCAGGTCGTGCAGCTCGTGCGCGGCCCGTACGGCGTCGGCGTAGTCGGTGCCCGGCTGTGGGTCGAGGTCGATGCGCAGCTCGTCCGGGTGCTCCAGGTCCTCACGGCGCACCGGCCACGGGTGGAAGGTCAGGCACCCCAGATTCGCGCCCCAGACTACGGCCGCCGGCTCGGTCGGGCAGATCTCGTCCGCGTACCGACCGCTCGGAAAGCGGATCCGCCCGGTCGGGATCCAGTCGGGGAGGTTCTTCGGGGCCCGCTTCTGGAAGAACGATTCGCCGGTCACCCCGTCCGGGTACCGCTCCAGCGTCGTCGGCCGGTCGCGAAGCGCCCGCAGGATGCCGTCCCCGACGGCGATGTAGTACTGGGCGATGTCCAGCTTGGTGAAGCCGCGCTCGGGGAAGTACACCTTGCCCGGATTCGACAGCCTCACCGTGCGGTCGCCGACGGTCAGTTCCACGGCTTCACCCATGCGGCCACGGTAGGTCCGACGGGCGCGATGCGCCTCCTGGGCGCACAATCGGGCTCATGGACCTGCCGGTGATGCCCCCCGTCAAGCCGATGCTGGCCAAGTCGGCAGCGAAGATCCCGCCGGGGATGCTGTACGAGGGCAAGTGGGACGGCTTCCGGGCGATCGTGTTCCGCGACGGGGACGAGGTGGAGATCGGCAGCCGTACGGGCAAGCCGCTGACCCGGTATTTCCCCGAGGTGGTGGAGGCCGTACGGGCGGAGCTTCCGCCGAGAGCGGTGGTGGACGGCGAGATCGTGATCGCCACCGGCGGGCGGCTGGACTTCGACGCGCTGCTGGAGCGGATCCACCCGGCCGCCTCCCGGGTGCGGACGCTGGCGGAACGTACGCCGGCGTCCTTCGTCGCTTTCGATCTGCTGGCGCTGGGCGACTCGTCCCTGATGGGCGACCCGCTGACCTGGCGCCGCCAGGCGCTGGTCGACGCGCTGGGCACGGCCCGGCCACCGGTGCACGTCGCGCCGGCGACCACCGACATCGAGCTGGCCCGGCAGTGGTTCGACCAGTTCGAGGGCGCCGGCCTGGACGGCGTCGTCGCCAAACGGCTGGACCTCGGCTACCGGCCCGACGAGCGCGTCATGATCAAGGTCAAGCACGAGCGCACCGCCGACTGCGTCCTCGCCGGCTACCGCCTCCACAAGAGCGGCCCCGTCGTCGGCTCCCTGCTGCTCGGCCTGTACGACGCCGGGGGCCGCCTCCAGCACGTCGGCGTCTGCGCGTCCTTCCCGATGGCCCGGCGCGCGGCCCTGGTGGAGGAGCTGGAGCCACGTCGTATGCCCTCGGCCGAAGGCCATCCCTGGGCCGAATGGGCGGAAGCCGACGCCGCCGCCACCGGCCGCATGCCCGGCGCCCAGAGCCGCTGGAGCGCCGGCAAGGACCTCTCCTGGGTGCCGCTCCGGCCCGAGCGCGTGGTCGAGGTCGCCTACGACCACATGCAGGGCGACCGCTTCCGCCACACTGTCCAATTCCGCCGCTGGCGCGACGACCGCGACCCCTCCAGCTGCACCTATGCCCAGCTGGAAGAGCCGGTCAACTTCGACCTCGCGGACGTCCTCACCTGACGTGGCTGAAGGCGCCAACCGTGCTGGAGTCGCCCGCGCTGTCACTCGACAGGGTGATTTGACTCACCCCCGAATCGGCACCCACAGCTCGATCTGATCGCGCCGCCGGTAGAACTCGACCGGCGGCCGAACCTCATCGACCTGCGCCATCGCCCGCAGCTCGGCCATCCCGTCGGCGATGTGCCCGTAGATCAGGGGAGGCTCACCGAAGATTTTGCCGCGCAGGTACCAACCCCCGGCCAGGGTGCCCAGTTGCAGGCCCAGACGGTCGGGACGGTCGTCCTGCCTGACCGGAGTGCAGACCGTGTATGTGTTCTGGTCCTCGTTGATCTGCGCGTACATCTTGCGTCCGCGCAGTCCGACCAGCCTGCTGAATACGGGTCAGCTCGTCGACGGTGGTCTGCTGCATGACGGTGACTTCCGCCCGATCGAGGCGATCGGGCGGGACAGAGAAAACCGATGACGTCATGACAGAAATACAACCACTCAGGGAGGGCGCGGTCACTCCACCACGTGCCGGCCCTCCGGGCGGGCGCTGCAGGAGGCCTGGAAGGCGCAGTGTGTGCAGTGCTGGCCGGTGGAGGGGGTGAAGCGTTCGTCGAGTACGCGGCCGGCTGCGTCGGCGAGGAGGTCGCCGACCCATTCGCCGGTGAGGGGGTCCTGGGCCTGGACGGTGGGAAGGGTGGGGCCGCCGTCGCGTTGGGGGGCGCCGATGCGGAGTTGGACGAGTTCGGCGCCGCCGGGGGTGGGGCGGGTGCCGGCGAAGAGGGAGTCGACGGCGCCTTCGCGGACGGCGAGTTGGTAGACGGCGAGTTGGGGGTGCCGGGCGACCTCGGCGGCGGTGGGCTTGGCCCGGCCGGTCTTGAAGTCGACGACGTAGGCACGGCCTTCTGCGTCCGTTTCGACGCGGTCCATGCTGCCGCGGATGTGGACGGCGACGTCGCCGGTCTCCAGGGTGACGTCGAAGGGGTGCTCCGACGCGAGCGGTGTCCGGCCGCCGTGCTCCATCACGTGCCAGCGCAGGAACCGCTCAAGGGCGGCGCGCGCGTTCTCCTTCTCCTGCTGGGACTTCCAGGGGGCGTCGAAGACCAGGCCGTCCCAGACCGAGTCCAGGCGCTCCATCAGTACGTCGAGATCGGCGGCCGTCCGCCCTGACGCGACCTCGTCCGCCAGCACATGGACCACATTCCCGAACCCCTGGGCCGCCGTGGACGGCGGCTCGGCCTTGACCTCCCGCCCCAGGAACCACTGCAGGGCGCAGGTGTTGGCGAGCTGGTCGAGGGCGCTGCCCGACAGGGCCACCGGCCGGTCGCGGTCGCGCAGCGGCACCGCCGAGCGCGTCGGCTCGTACAGGCCCCACCAGCGGTCGGGGTGGGCGGCGGGGACGAGCGGATGGCCGCCGTCCTCAAGGGCGGCGAGCCGGGCAAGCCGTTGGGCGGCTGCGTCCCGCAGAGTGGGGGACGCGGCCGGGTCGACGGTGGTCGCGCGCAGTTCGGCGACGAGGGCGGCGACGGACAGCGGCCGCCGGGGCCGCTGGGTGACGTCGACCGGCTCGACGCCCAGCTCGGTCAGGAAGCGCGAGGGCTGGTCGCCGTCGTCGGCGGAGGCTTTGACCGCTGTGACGACCAGCCGTTCGCGCGCCCGCGTTGCGGCCACGTAGAACAGCCGGCGCTCCTCCGCGAGCAACGCCCCCGCCGACAGCGGCTCGGCGAGCCCGTCCCGGCCGATCCGGTCGGCCTCCAGCAGGGAACCTCGGCGCCGCAGGTCGGGCCACAGTCCGTCCTGTACGCCCGCGACCACCACGAGCCGCCACTCCAGGCCCTTCGACCGGTGCGCGGTCATCAGCCGAACAGCGTCCGGCCGCACAGCCCGCCGGGTCAGCACGTCGGCGGCGATGTCCTGCGCGTCCAGCTCCTCGAGGAAGTTGAGGGCGCCGCGTCCGCCCGTACGTTCCTCCGCCCGCGAGGCCGTCTCGAACAGCGCGCATACGGCGTCGAGGTCCCGGTCCGCATTGCGCCCGGCCGCCCCGCCCCGCGTGGCCGAGCGCTCCAGCCGGGACGGCCAGGGGGTGCCGTCCCACAGCGCCCACAGGGCTGCCTCGGCGGTGCCGCCGGCCGCCAGCAGGTCGCGGGCCGTGCGCAGCAGCATCCCGAGCCGCTGGGCGCCGCGCGCGTAGGCCGGGTCGTGGGCCACCAGCAGCTCCGGCTCGGCCAGCGCCTCGGCGATCAGCACGTCGGACGGCCGGGGCACGGCCTGTCCCGCCGCCCGCTCCTCGTCGCGCAGAGCACGCCCCAGGCGGCGCAGGTCGGCGGCGTCCATCCCGCCCAGCGGTGAGCCGAGCAGCGTCAGCGCTTCCTCGACGGTCACCGCCGCGCCCTCCTCCCGCGCGCACACCCGCAGCGCGAGCAGCAGCGGCGCCACCGCCGGCTCCTCCCGCAGCGGCAGGTCGTCGCCGTCCACCTCGACCGGTACTCCCGCCGAGGTGAGCGCCCGCCGCAGCCCGGGGATCGAACGTGCCCCGGCCCGCAGCAGGACGGCCATGTCCCGCCAGGGGACGCCGTCCTCCAGATGCGCGCGGCGCAACAGGTCGGCGATCCCGTCGAGTTCGGCGCCGGGGGAGGGATACGTACGTACCGAAAGGGCGCCGCCGTCCCGCACCGGGGAAAGCTCACGGTGGGCGCGGACGGCGCCGCTGGGAAGCCGGGTGAGCGGCATCCGGGCGGTCAGGAGACGGGTGGCGGCCAGCAGCCGGGCGCCGGAGCGGCGGGAGACGGTGAGGACGCGGACGGGGGCGGGGCGGCCGTCGCGGCGGGGGAAGGCATCCGGGAAGTCGAGGATGCCGTTCACGTCGGAGCCACGGAAGGCGTAGATGGACTGGTCGGGATCGCCGAAGGCGACGAGCGTGCGGCCGCAGCCCGCGAGCGCTTGGAGCAGCCGGACCTGGGCCGGGTCGGTGTCCTGGTACTCGTCGACGAAGACCGCCTCGTACCGCCCGGCCAGCAGGCCGGCGACCTCGTCCCCTTCGGCGAGCAGCACCGCGCGGTGCACCAGTTCGGCGTAGTCCAGCTGGCCCTGCAGATCCAGGACGTCCAGATACTCGGCGAGGAAGTCCGCCGCCGCCGCCCAGTCGGGCCGGCCCGCCCGCGCCGCGAAGGCGGCCAGCGCCTCAGGACCCAGCCCCAGCTCACGGCTGCGGGCCAGCACCGACCGCACCTCGTCGGCGAAGCCGCGCGTGGTGAGCGCTGCCCGCAGGTCGTCGGGCCAGCGGACCTCGGCGCGCCCCTCGCGCTCCAGCTCGGCCTGCCCGGCCAGCAGCTCCCGTACGAAGAGGTCCTGCTCGGGTCCCGACATCAGCCGCAGCGGGTCGGCGAACAGCTCGGGGTGCTGGTGGGACCGGACCAGGGCATAGCAGAAGGAGTGGAAGGTGGTGGCCGTCGGCACCTCGGCGGCAGCGGTACCGGCGCCGCCCATCCGGGCCGCCATCCGGTCCCGCAGTTCGACGGCGGCCTTGCGGCTGAAGGTGAGGACGAGGATCCGCTCCGGATCGGTGCCGCGCCGGACCCGCTCGGCGACCGCCTCGACGAGCGTCGTGGTCTTGCCGGTGCCCGGGCCGGCCAGGACGAGCAACGGACCGCCGGAGTGCTCAACCACCGCGCGCTGGGATGCGTCCAGCACAGGGGGCGTCACCGGTGCGGGCGCGGTCCGTAGCAGCCGGTAGCTGCCGGCCGGCGCACGCGTCCCCCGGGGCGTCTGCCGAGTGGAGGAGGTGGTCACGTGTTTCGCCGGTTCTGTGGGTACTCGTACGTTACGGCTGTGCGGCCGGTTGCCGACGGTACTCCGTACGGACGGCACACCGCATGGACCGGGTCAGGATGGCGGAAGCTGGATGCTGTGAGGGTCGACCGGTCGTCAGTCCCCGTCCCAGCGGGCCCGCCGCATGTCGAGGCGCGGTATGTGCCCCTCGGCGGCGCGCGAGGCCTCACGCATCGGCGTACCCTCCTCCCGGTAGTGGCCCAGCGCCTCCAGTTCGTGGCCCGGCAGGAAGCCGCCGTCGGCCCGCACCACACGCCACCACGGCACCGCCCCGCCGTACAGCGCCATGACCCGGCCGACCTGCCGGGGGCCGCCCGCCCCGAGCCACTCGGCCACATCCCCGTACGTCATCACCTTGCCGGGCGGGATCCGCTCGGTGACGGCGAGCACCCGCTCGGCATACTCCGGCACTTCCGGCAGTTCGTCCTCGCTCACCTCTCATATCCTGCCGCAGCCCACCGACAACGGGCGCCCGAACCGATGTGCGCGATGGGGCACGAACCCACCAATTGCCCCCTCGTGCGCCCACGCGCGTACGGCTCGTGCCACCATCTTCCGGGCGGTGACTGTGATACGAGATCAAAAAGCGACATCCGGTGAACACGACGCGGCGGCGAACGAAGCCCCCCGCGTGGTCCCGCCTGCCCAGGCGTCGGACGGCCCCGTGAGCGCCGACCACGACTCCGCGCCGGACAGCGGCACTGACGCCACTGACGGCACCGACAGCACCGACAGCACCGACAGCACCGACCACGAGCCCGAAGCGGCACCGTCCGGCGAGCGCGCCGAGGACCGCTCGGACGACAGCACCGACGACCGGGCCGGGAATGTCCCGAGATGCCCCGAGAAGCCCAAGGGTGCCTCGCACCCGGACCCCGTCGCCCGCGACGAGCCGCTGCTGGCCGCCCGCGTGCACCGGCCTGTTGACCTGATGCGCTTCCTGTTCGGGGTGCTGGGCATCGCCGTCGTGCTCGGCATCGCGTACTTCGCGCACGCCACGACGTCCGGCGTGGAGCAGGACATCGCGGACGGCGCGACACACGCCCCGCAGGCGCTGATCGCGTTCGCTGGTTTCACGGCGAGTATCGCGGTGCTGATCGTGCCGGTGGCCTTCGCGATCGAGCGGCTGATCAAGCGGGACGGCCTGCGGATCGCGGACGGCGTCCTCGCGGCCGTCCTCGCCCACGGCGTCTCGCTCGCCACCGACCTCTGGGTTTCCGAGGCCGCCCCGGCCGCCATCCGCGACGCCCTCACCAGGAACGCCCCCAGCGGCGGCATCACCGACCCCGTGCACGGCTATCTCGCGCCGGTCATCGCGTACATGACGGCAGTCGGCATGGCCCGCCGCCCGCGCTGGCGGGTGGGGCTGTGGTGCGTCCTGGTCCTGGACGCGTTCGCCGTCCTGGTCGGCGGCTACACCACACCCTTCTCGATCATCACGACCGTACTGATCGGCTGGACGGTCGCGTATGGAACGCTCTACGCGGTCGGCTCGCCGAATGTCCGTCCCACCGGCCAGAACCTCCTCGCCGGCCTGCGTCGCGTGGGCTTCGCGCCGCTGACCGCCGTCAGGACCGAGGACGGGTTCCCCGAGTCGCCGGACTCCGAGCGCGGCCGCCGCTATCTGGTCACCCTCGAGAGCGGTCCGCCGCTGGACGTGACGGTGGTCGACCGCGAGCAGCAGGCGCACGGCTTCTTCTACCGCGTATGGCGCCGCCTGGCCCTGCGCGGCATCACCCAGCGGCGCAGCCTGCAGTCGCTGCGCCAGGCCCTGGAGCAGGAGGCGCTGCTCGCGTACGCGGCCATCGCCGCCGGCGCCAACGCCCCGAAGCTGATCGCCACCTCCGAGCTCGGCCCGGACGCGGTGATGCTGGTCTACGAGCACATCGGCGGCTACCCGCTCGACGCGCTGCCGGACGACGCGGTCAGTGACGACCTGCTGCTCGGCGCCTGGGAACAGGTGAAGGCCCTGCAGTCGCGGCGGATCGCACACCGCAGGCTGATCGGCGAATCGCTCCTGGTGGATCGTTCCGGCAAGGTCTTCCTGACCGACCTGCGCGGCGGTGAGATCGCCGCAGGAGACATCGTCCTGCGGATGGACATCGCCCAGCTGCTGACCACGCTGGCCCTGCGCGTCGGCCCCGAGCGCGCGGTAGCCTCGGGCGTGGCCGTACTCGGCCCGGACACCGTGGCGGACTCGCTGCCGCTGCTCCAGCCGATCGCCCTGAGCCGTACGACCCGGGCCATGCTCAAACAGCTCGCCCGCGAGCGCGCGCAGCGCGAGCGCGAGGCGGTGTTCGCCGCGACCAAGGCCGGCAAGGCGGCCGCGGAGACACCGGACACCGTCAAGGACGAGAAGGCCGAGAAACGGGCCGAGCGCAAGGCGATCGAAGCGGCGCTGGAGGAGGTCCGCGAGGAGGACCTGCTCTCCCGGATCCGCCAGGAGATGCTGCTGATCCGCCCGCAGGCCCCGGTCGAGCCGGTCCGCCTGGAGCGCATCAAACCGCGCACGCTCATCACCTTCATCGCGGGCGCCATCGCCGTCTACTACCTGTTGTCCCAGATCAGCCGCGTCCCCCTCACCGACGCCATCGCCGAGGCCAACTGGGGCTGGGCGGCCATCGCGCTGCTCGCCTCCGCGCTCAGCTACGTGGCCGCCGCCTGCTCGCTCGCGGGCTTCGTGCCCGAGCGGCTCTCGCTGTTCAAGACGGTGATGGCGCAGGTCGCCGGCTCGTTCGTGAAGCTCGTTGCCCCGGCGGCGGTCGGCGGCGTCGCGCTCAACACCCGCTATCTGCAGAAGGCCGGGGTCCGGCCCGGGCTCGCGGTCGCCAGTGTCGGTGCCTCGCAGCTGGTCTCGCTCGGCTCGCACATCAGCCTGCTGCTGGTCTTCGGCTACATCACCGGCACCGAGAAGACCCCGTCGCTGTCGCCGTCCAGGACCGTCATGGCCGGACTGCTGACGGCCGGCGTCCTGGTGCTGGTCGTCACCGCGATCCCGGCGCTGCGCCACTTCGTGTCGACGCGGGTGCGGTCGCTCTTCGCGGGCGTCATCCCGCGCATGCTGGACGTCCTCCAGCGCCCGGCCAAGATCGTCACCGGCGTCGGCGGCACGCTGGCCCTCACCTTCGTCAACGTGATCTGCCTCGATGCGTGCGTACGCGCCTTCGGCGGTCACCTCAGCTACGCCAGCGTGGCCGTGGTCTACCTCACCGCCAACGCGGTCGGCTCCGCCGTGCCCACGCCCGGCGGCGTCGGCGCGATCGAGGCCGCGACCACCGCCGCCCTCGTGCTGGCCGGTCTGGGCAACGACGTGGCGACGCCGGCCGTGCTGCTCTTCCGGCTGCTGACCTTCTGGCTGCCGGTGCTGCCGGGATGGCTGTCCTTCACCCACCTCACGCGTAAGGGCGAACTGTAGCTTCCGTACCTTTCGCGCCACCGCTGTCCGACCCGCCCGATAGCCTCACACGCGTGGCACCGCGCATCACCGACCCCGAGCAGCTCAAGGAGCTGCTCGGCATTCCCTTCACCCCGGAGCAGCTGGCCTGCGTCACGGCACCGCTCGCCCCGCAGGTGATCGTGGCCGGAGCCGGCTCCGGGAAGACGACGGTGATGGCGGCCCGGGTCGTCTGGCTGGTCGGTACCGGGCAGGTCGCGCCGGACCGCGTGCTCGGGCTGACGTTCACCAACAAGGCCGCCGGCGAGCTGGCGGAGCGCGTACGCAAAGCGCTGCTCAAGGCGGGCGTCACCGACCCCGACCCGTTCGACCCGGCCGAGCACCCGCCGGGGGAGCCGCAGATCTCCACCTATCACGCCTTCGCGGGCCAGCTGCTGAAGGAGCACGGCCTGCGGATCGGGCTGGAGCCCACCTCCCGCCTGCTGGCCGACGCCACCCGCTACCAACTCGCCGCCCGGGTGCTCAAGGCCGCCCCCGGACCCTTCCCCGCCCTCACCAAGGGCATCTCGACGCTGGTCAGCGACCTGCTCGCGCTGGAGGGCGAGCTGGCAGAGCACCTGGTGCCGCTGGAGAAGCTGCGTACGTACGACGAGGAGCTGGCCGGCCGCCTGGGGAGCATCGACCCGGCCAAGCGCGGCTTCGCGTGGGCCAAGGACGTGCAGACCGCGATACGCGCCCGGCTGGACCTCGCGGGGCTGGCGGCCGCGTACCGGGAGCAGAAGCGCCGCCGTGACCTGCTGGACTTCGGCGACCAGATCGCCTTGTCGGCGACGCTCGCCGGGACCAGGCCCGAGGTCGGCGGGAATCTGCGCGAACAGTACGGGGTCGTACTGCTGGACGAGTACCAGGACACCTCCGTCGCCCAGCGGCTGCTGCTGGCCGGGCTCTTCGGCGGCGGCACCGGCCACCCGGTGACCGCCGTCGGCGACCCGTGCCAGGCGATCTACGGCTGGCGTGGCGCCTCCGTGGCCAACCTCGACGACTTTCCGGCGCACTTTCCGGCGGCGGACGGCGGCCCGGCCGCCCGCTTCTCGCTGTCCGAGAACCGGCGCAGCGGCGGCCGGCTGCTCGACCTGGCCAACGGGCTGGCGGCCGAGCTGCGCGAGCGCCACGAGGGCGTCGAGGCACTGCGCGCCGCGCCCGGGGCCGAGCAGGACGGCCTGGTGCGGTGCGCGCTGCTGCCCACACAAGCGGACGAGGTGGCGTGGCTCACCGACTCGATCGCCCATCTCGTACGGACCGGGACCGAGCCCGGCGAGATCGCAGTGCTGTGCCGTACGACCTCCCACTTCGCCGACATCCACGCGGCGCTGGTCGAGCGGGACGTACCGGTCGAGGTTGTCGGCCTGTCGGGGCTGCTGCACCTGCCCGAGGTCGCCGACCTGGTCGCTGTCTGCGAGGTGCTGCACGACCCGACGGCCAACGCCGCCCTCGTACGGCTGCTCACCGGGCCGCGCTGGCGCATCGGCGCGCGGGACCTTGCGCTGCTGGGGCGGCGGGCGCGGCTGCTGGTGCCGGGCCGGGGCGATGCCGAGGACCGGCTGGCGGCGGCGGTGGAGGGCACCGACCCGGCAGAGGTGATCTCGCTCGCGGACGCGCTGGAGACCTTCGTCGAGGCCGACCCGGGGGACAAGCTGCCCTTCTCTCCCGAGGCCTGGGTCCGCTTCGCCCGCCTCGCCACGGAGATACGGGACCTGCGGCGGGCGCTGGCCGATCCGCTCATGGACGTACTGCACCGGGTGCTGGCCGTCACCGGGCTCGAGGTCGAGCTGTCGGCGTCCCCGCACGCGCTGGCCGCCCGGCGCCGCGAGACGCTCAACGCCTTCCTCGACATCGCCGCCAACTTCGCCTCCCTGGACGGCGACGCCACACTGCTGGCCTTCCTGGGCTTCCTGCGCACGGCCGCGCAGTACGAGAAGGGCCTCGACAGCTCCCTGCCCGGCGGCGAGAACACGGTGAAGGTGCTCACCGCCCACAAGTCCAAGGGCCTGGAGTGGGACGTCGTCGCCGTCCCCGGCCTCGTACGCAAGGGCTTCCCGAGCGAGCGCGGGCGCGAGCTGTGGACGACCAACGCGAAGGTGCTGCCGCACGAGCTGCGGGGCGACGCAGCAACCCTGCCGGACGTCGAGGAGTGGTCCAGGGCCGGCCTGGACGGCTTCCGCGAGGCCATGGCCGAGCACAACCGCGTCGAGGAGCTACGGCTCGGCTACGTCACCTTCACTCGCCCCCGTTCGCTGCTCCTCGGGTCCGGACACTGGTGGGGGCCCACCCAGAAGAAGCCCTTCGGGCCGTCCGCCTTCCTCGACGCCCTGCGCGAGCACTGCGAAGCGGGTAACGGCGAGATCGAGCACTGGGCCGAGCCCCCGGCAGAGGACGACCAGAATCCGTCACTGGTCAGCGGGGTCGAGCAGGCGTGGCCGCTACCGCTGGACCCGGTCGCCCTGGAGCGGCGGCGTACGGCCGCCAAGACGGTCCTCAGCCTCCTGGACGCTCCGGCTGCCGAGCCCGTGCACGCTTACGCGGACGACCCGGACTGGCCCCCGCCGCCTGAGGACGACGAGGAAGGGTTGCCGCCGGACGACGCCGCCGACTGGGACGACTGGTACGCGGACGTCCCGGCGCCGCGAGCACCCGAGCCCGAGCCCGAGCCCGAACTGGCGCCTGCCCTTGTGCCGGAGGAAGCGCGGCTCGTCGCCTCCTGGGACCGTGACCTCGACGCCCTCGCCGGCGAGCTGCGCCGCGCCCGCGCGACCGTACGCGACGTCCCCGTACCGCCCGCCCTCACCGCCTCCCAGCTCATGCGCCTCGCCGCCGACCCCGACGGCTTCGCCCGCGAACTGGCCCGCCCCATGCCCCGCCCCCCGCAGCCCGCCGCCCGCCGAGGCACCCGCTTCCACGCCTGGGTCGAATCCCGCTTCGAAGAGCTGCCCCTCCTCACCCCCGAAGAGCTGCCCGGCATCGAGGGCGACGACGAAATCGCCGACGAGCGCGACCTCACCGCCCTCAAGGACGCCTTCCTCCGCACCCCCTACGCCGACCGCACCCCCCACCGCGTCGAAGTCCCCTTCCAGCTCTCCCTCGCCGGCCGCATCATCCGAGGCCGCATCGACGCCATCTACCGCGCCGGCGACCCCGACTCCTACACCTACGAAATCATTGACTGGAAAACCAACCACGCCCCCTCCGCCGACCCCCTGCAACTAGCCATCTACCGCCTCGCCTGGGCCGAACAACACCACCTCCCCCTCGACCGCGTCTCCGCCGCCTTCCTCTACATCCGCACCGGCGCCCTCGTCCGCCCACCGGAGCTTCCCGACCGTGCGGCCCTGGAAGCCTTGCTGCTGGGCGAGGGCTGATTCCACCGGGTTGAGTCAGTCCGTCCGGCGGTTGAGGACCTGGGTCCCCCCAGCCTTCGGCCGGTGGGGGCACTCTCCCCCAGACTCCGTCTGGGGGGACCCCCACCCAAACGAAGGTTTGGGGGAGAGCCCGGTTTCGGGAAGGGGCGGGGTGGGGGAGATCACCCACCCCCTGCGGCGGCCGCCCGGCCGCGCAGGCCCCCGGGCCGGATAGGCTCGGCCGTATGAGCACGACCCCGGACAGCGCCGTCCGTACGTACATCGAGGCCCACAAGACCGCGTTTCTCGACGACTTGGCCGACTGGCTGCGCATCCCCTCCGTCTCGGCCGACCCGGACCGCTCCGCAGACGTACGCCGCAGCGCCGAGTGGCTGGCGGCCGCGCTCACGCGCACCGGCTTTCCGGTCACCGAGATCTGGGACACACGCCCGCTGGCTTTGCCGGGGGGACCCCCAGGCGCGCCGGCCGTCTACGCGGAGTGGCCCTCCGGCGACCCGGACGCACCCACCGTCCTCGTCTACGGGCACCACGACGTGCAGCCCGCCGCCCGGGCGGACGGCTGGGACACGGACCCGTTCGAGCCGGTGGTCCGGGACGGCCGGCTCTACGCACGCGGGGCCGCCGACGACAAGGGACAGGTCTTCTTTCACGCGCTCGGCGTCCGCGCCCACCTGGCCGCGACCGGCCGTACGGCCCCCGCGGTCAACCTCAAGCTGCTGATCGAGGGCGAGGAGGAGTCCGGCTCGCCGAACTTCCCGGCCCTCATCAAGGCCCGCGCCGACCGCCTCGCCTGCGATGCCGTGATCGTCTCGGACACCGGCATGTGGTCGGAGGACACCCCCACCGTCTGCACCGGCATGCGCGGCCTGGCCGACTGCCAGATCGACCTGTACGGCCCTGACCAGGACATTCACTCCGGGTCCTTCGGCGGCGCGGTCCCCAACCCCGCCGCCGAGGCGGCCCGGCTGGTCGCGGCGCTGCACGACGCCGACCACCGCGTCGCGATCCCCGGGTTCTACGACGGCGTCGTCGAGCTGACGGACCAGGAGCGCGAGCTCTTCGCGGAGCTGCCGTTCGACGAGGCGCGCTGGCTGCGTACCGCCAAGTCGTACGCGACGAGCGGCGAGGTCGGACACACCACCCTGGAGCGGATCTGGGCGCGCCCGACGGCCGAGGTGAACGGCATCGGCGGCGGTTACCAGGGTCCGGGCGGCAAGACGATCGTGCCGGCGTCGGCGCAGCTGAAGCTGAGCTTCCGGCTGGTGGCCGGGCAGGACACGGACCGGATCCAGCGGCTGGTCACGGAGTGGGTGGCCGACCGCCTCCCGGCGGGCATCCGGCACGAGATCACCTTCTGGGGCGCGACCCGCCCGTGCCTGACGCCGCTGGACCACCCGGCGCTGCAGTCCGTGGTGCGGGCGATGGGCCGGGCCTTCGGGACCGGGATCAGATTCACCCGTGAGGGTGGTTCGGGTCCGGCGGCCGACCTCCAGGACGTACTGGACGTACCGGTGCTGTTTCTGGGAATTTCGGTGCCCTCAGACGGTTGGCACTCGGTGAACGAGAAGGTCGAACTCGACCTCCTCCTCAAGGGCGTGGAAACCTCCGCTTACCTGTGGAGCGACCTCGCCGAGACTCGTACGACGGGGAGTTGGAAGCAGACGTGAGCGGGACCAAGGGGACGAACGGGACGAACGGGACCGGACTCGGACTGGACCCGACCGGCCGGCCACTGGCGCTCGCCCAGGCCGGCCTGGACCGGGCCGCCCACCACCGCCTCGACGAGGCGTGGCTGGCGGCCGCCTGGAGCCACCCCACCACCCGTGTCTTCGTGGTCTCCGGTGGCCAGGTGCTGGTCGAGGACACCGACGACGGCGGCACGCGGCTGGTCATGACACCGTCCTTCGACGCGCCGCCGACCGAGGCCCACCGCTACTTCCTGGGCATCGACGAGGACGGCGTGCGCTATTTCGCACTCCAGAAGGACGCCCTCCCCGGCCGAATCGACGCGGACGAGCGTCCCGCCGGCCTCCGCGAGGTCGGCGGACTCCTGCCACCCCTCGAGGCCTCGCTCATGGTGCACGCCGTGGCCCTGGAGAACTGGCAGCGCATGCACCGCTTCTGCTCCCGCTGCGGCGAGCGCACCGTCATCGCCGCCGCGGGTCACATCCGCCGCTGCCCCGCCTGCGGCGCCGAGCACTACCCGCGTACCGACCCGGCGGTCATCATGCTCGTCACGGACGCCGAGGACCGCGCCCTGCTGGGCCGCCAGGTGCACTGGCCCGAGGGCCGCTTCTCGACCCTCGCGGGCTTTGTCGAGCCGGGCGAGTCCATCGAGCAGGCCGTCGTCCGCGAGGTCGCGGAGGAGGCGGGTGTGACGGTCGGCTCGGTCTCGTACGTCGCCAGCCAGCCCTGGCCCTTCCCGTCCAGCCTGATGCTCGGCTTCATGGCCCGCGCGACGTCTTCGGAGATCGAGGTCGACGGCGACGAGATCCACGAGGCCCGCTGGTTCTCCCGCGACGACTATCGCAAGGCCATAGAGGCCGGCGAGGTGCTCGCCCCGTACGGCATCTCCATCGCGGCGCGGCTCATCGAGCTCTGGTACGGCGAGCCGCTGCCGAGCGCCTGACGGCGCCCGGGCCAGGGCACGGGGGCTCAACCCCGGCCCGCCGGAGGGGGGCACTCCCCCACCCAGACGGAGTCTGGGGGAGAGTCCGGCGCAGCGACTCGAAGCAAGCGAGGCGCCCGCGAGAGGCGCGCGAAAAATCAGACGCCGAGCTTCTGCTTGACCTGGGCGAGTGACGGGTTCGGCAGTGCGGACCCGTCCGGGAAGAGCACGGTCGGGACCAGCTGGTTGCCGTTGTTCACCTGCTCCACGAACTTCGCGGACTCCGGGTCCTGCTCGATGTTGATCTCCTTGTACGCGATGCCCTCGCGCTCCATCTGGCTCTTCAGCCGGCGGCAGTATCCGCACCACGTCGTGCTGTACATCGTCACAGTGCCCGGCATCGGCGTTCGCTCCTCGGAGTCGGTCAGAAGGCCACTCGGCCAATCGATGCGGAGAACGCTAACCCGGGGCCGCCGCATTCCTCGCAATCCCCGGCGGTGCGACAATCGCACCTCTGCTGTGGATAACTTTCCCGGCTGCCTCGCCGGACCTGGGAGCATGACAGGGTGACCGCACCAACCCACACCCCACTCTTCCCGGAGTTCCCGGACGTCCCCGACTCCGCGGACGCCGTGCTCGAAGGGCTCGACCCGGAGCAGCGCGCCGTCGCGACGGCCCTGCGCGGACCGGTCTGCGTGCTGGCCGGCGCCGGCACCGGCAAGACCCGGGCGATCACGCACCGGATCGCGTACGGGGTGCGGGCGGGGATACTCCAGCCCAGCAGCGTGCTCGCGGTCACCTTCACGGCCCGGGCGGCCGGCGAGATGCGCGGACGGCTGCGCCAGCTCGGCGCGGGCGGGGTGCAGGCCCGCACCTTCCACTCCGCCGCCCTTCGCCAGCTCCAGTACTTCTGGCCGCGCGCGATCGGCGGCGACATGCCACGCCTGGCCGAGCGCAAGGTCCAGCTCGTGGCCGAGGCCGGCGCCCGCTGCCGGATCCGGCTGGACCGTAATGAGCTGCGCGATGTCACCGGCGAGATCGAGTGGTGCAAGGTCACCCAGACCGTCCCCGAGGACTACGCGGCGGCCGCCGCGAAGGCGGGGCGTGAAGTGCCGCGCGACCCGGCCGAGATCGCGAAGATCTACACCACGTACGAGCAACTCAAGCGCGACCGGGGGGTCATCGACTTCGAGGACGTCCTGCTGCTCACGGTCGGCGTGCTCCAGGACCGCCCGGATGTCGCCGACACCGTCCGCTCGCAGTACCAGCACTTCGTCGTCGACGAGTATCAGGACGTCAGCCCGCTCCAGCAGCGGCTGCTCGACCTGTGGCTCGGCAACCGGGACAGCATCTGCGTGGTCGGCGACGCCTCCCAGACCATCTACTCCTTCACCGGCGCCACCCCGGACTACCTGCTCGGCTTCCGTACCAAGCACCCGGACGCGACCTTCGTGAAGCTGGTCCGCGACTACCGCTCGACGCCCCAGGTCGTGCACCTGGCCAACGGGCTCCTCGGGCAGGCGCGCGGCCAGGCCGCCCAGCACCGGCTGGAGCTCATCTCGCAGCGCGAGACCGGCCCGGAGCCGTCCTACACCGAGTACGCCGACGAGCCCGCCGAGGCGGAGGGCACCGCGCGCCGGATCAGGCAGCTGATCGACAGCGGGGTGCGGGCCGGCGAGATCGCGGTGCTCTACCGCATCAACGCCCAGTCCGAGGTCTACGAGCAGGCGCTGGCCGACGCCGGGGTGCCCTACCAACTGCGGGGCGCGGAGCGGTTCTTCGAGCGGCCCGAGGTGCGCGAGGCCGGGCTGCTGCTGCGCGGCGCGGCGCGGGCCGGTGGCTCGTCGGACCCGGGGCTCGACGACGCCGGGGTGCCGGAGCAGCTCCGGGCGGTGCTCGGCTCGCGCGGCTGGTCCGCGGAGCCGCCGGCCGGATCGGGCGCGGTGCGGGACCGCTGGGAGTCGCTGGCGGCGCTCGTACGGCTCTCGGAGGACTTCACCCGGGTGCGGCCGGACGCCACGCTCGGCGACTTCGTGGCCGAGCTGGACGAGCGGGCGGCCGCCCAGCACGCCCCGAGCGTCGACGGCGTCACGCTGGCCTCGCTGCACTCCGCCAAAGGACTGGAATGGGACGCGGTGTTCCTGGTCGGCCTCACCGAGGGCACCATGCCGATCACCTACGCCAAGACCGACGAGCAGGTCGAGGAGGAGCGCCGGCTGCTCTATGTCGGCGTCACCCGGGCCCGGTTCCACCTCTCACTGTCGTGGGCGCTGTCCCGCTCTCCCGGCGGGCGCGGCGGACGGCGGCCCTCACGCTTCCTGGACGGCCTGCGGCCGGGCTCGGCGACCCGGGGAGCCGCCGGCAAGCCCCTGGCCGCCGGAGGCGGCGTGGAGCGCGGTCCGGGCGCCCGCAAGAAGCGCGGTCCGGTCCACTGCCGGGTCTGCGGGCGCACCCTGTCCGACGCGGGCGAGATCAAGCTGATGCGGTGTGAGGACTGCCCGTCAGATCTGGACGAGGGCCTGTACGAGCGGCTGCGCGACTGGCGCATGGGACAGGCGAAGACGATCGGCCAGCCGGCCTACTGCGTCTTCACCGACAAGACCCTGCTCGCGATCGCCGAGGTGAGGCCGACACAGCCGTCCGAACTGGCTGTTATCGCCGGGGTCGGGGCTCGCAAACTGGACAAGTACGGCGCCGATGTCCTCGCCCTGTGCGCCGGTGAAGAACTTGTTGCGGACGAGGCGGAAAAATAGTTTGCGCCCGGCGCTGAGAGCCCCATAGCCTTTCGATCGTGGTCGCCGCGGCTCTTCCAAGAGCAGCGCAAACCATGATGTACTGAGTACGCACCACCAGCCCTACGAGACGCCGAAGGAGGCGAGCCAAGTGATCACCATCATCGAGAACACCATCAAAATGACCGATCGCCCGGTCGTCGCCGCCTGCCCGCTCGGTGGCTCGCTCCGTGGCAGCGGTGTGTCCGGTCGTCTGTCCGCTCTCGCCCTGTCGGCTGCCGTCGGCGTTGTTTCCACCCGGGAGCGCAGCGAGCGACCGACTCAGGCACCTGCGGTAGCAGCAGTGGCGGCACAGGCCCAGGCCTATGCCTTTGCGGCGAAGACCAATGGTGCCGGAAACAACGGAAACCAGAAGACGCAGCACCACCCGAAGTGGGCCTCCCGCGGGCTCGAACCCTGGAGTGATCCAGTCTGATCCACGATCAGACCGGCACCTTCCAGGGCCGCGGAATCCCAGACCGGGATCCGCGGCCCTTCTGTTTTTCCTCCACAGCCGAACAACGATGAGGAACGAACCGACCGTGCACTCCACCCCGCCTGCACCGTCCGTCCCCGACCCGCAGCTCCCGCCCGATACCCCGGAGGCCCCCTTGCTGCCCCTTTCCGAGCTCGACGACGAGATCGAGCGCCTCGGCGTACCCGTCCCGTGCCGGACGTACGACCCGGAGGTCTTCTTCGCGGAGTCCCCGGCCGACGTCGAGTACGCCAAGTCGCTGTGCCAGACCTGTCCGCTCCGCGAGGCCTGCCTGGCAGGCGCCAAGGACCGCCGTGAGCCCTGGGGCGTCTGGGGCGGCGAGCTGTTCGTCCAGGGCGTCGTGGTGCCGCGCAAGCGGCCGCGTGGCCGTCCGCGCAAGAACGCGGTCATGGCATGACCCGCCCGGCTCTCGGAACGATCGACCATCCCCTCACGCACGACCCGAAGAAGCAGGACCCGATGAATCCCTCCCTCACCGACATCCCCGCCCCGGCGTCCGACGCGATGACCTCGCGTCAGAACAGGAACCTCGAAATGCAACTCATGCCAGAAGCTCTGGCCCGTGCCCATATGCAACAGCGCCTCTACGAGGCCGAGCATGAACGCAGGGCTCACCGACTGCTCAGCGCCCGGCGCCTCCAGCGCCGCGCCGAGCGTGCCTCGCTCCGCGCCCGTCGGGCGCTGGCCCTGGCCGTCATGCAGTAAAGAGCGGTAAGAAACGGTAAGAAGTAGTAACAAGCAGTAACAAAGCGTTAACGACACAGAATCGCGGGACCGGCCGAAATCGGCCGGTCCCGCGTTATTGTCACGAAGTGGACCAGAAGACTCAGAAAGACCGGGTCGGTACGGACCGACGCACGACCACCACCTGCGCCCGTTGCGGGCTGGTTCAGGACGGCTCACCACCGCTCACCTGGACCTGCTCCGTGGAGAACGGCAGCCGCGTCTACTTCTGCGACGACTGCGCGCGCTCCCATCTCCGCAGCATCGAGGGCCGCATCGACTCCGCCTGGTGGTAACCGGACGTAGCCGGCGCCGCTCAGGCCGACTCCCCCCTGGCCTTCGGCACGGGAGACCGCAGCTCGCTCCGCTCCGCGAAGCCGGGCAGCCACTCCAGCAGCTCGTCCCGCAGCCGCACCGTCGCCGACAACTGGCACAGCACGCCGACGGTGCTCAGCGTCACGCGGTGGATCAGCAGATACGACGGCGGCAGGTTCAGCTGCTTGCCCAGCTGGTGGGCCGGCGATCGCGGATCCGCGACCCGGGCCGCCTGCGCCCGCATCCAGCCACGCCCGAAGGGGAACGCGTCGAGCCCCGCCGGCTCGATGATCGGCCGCAGATAGTCCAGTACGGCATCCCGGTCGAGCTCGATGGTCGGCTTGACGAACCCCTCCTGACGCAGCATGGCGTGCACGGCCTCGGCGTCGCCCTCCAGCGCCAGCCGCAGCGCGGTGCCGATCGGTAGCGGAAGCCCGTCCGGCAGCCGGTCGACGGTGCCGAAGTCCAGGACGCCCAGCCGCCAGCCCTCCGGCGGGCCGTCGTCGACCAGCAGCCGGAAGTTGCCCGGGTGCGGGTCGGCGTGCAAGAGCCCGGTGCGGGCCGGGCCCGCGAAGAGGAAGTGTGCGAGGAGCTGGCCGGCGCGGTCGCGCAGCTCCTGGCTGCCGCCGGAGATCACCTCGGACAGCGGGACCCCGTCCATCCACTCGGTGATCAGCACCTGGTCGGTGCGGTGCACCACCTCGGGCACCATCACATCCGGGTCGTCGGCGAACTCGACCGCGTGGACATGCTGGGCCTGCGCCTCCAACTCGTAGTCCAGCTCCTCGGAGATCCGGTCGCGCAGCTCGGCGATCAGCGGCTTGATGTCCATGCCGGGGATCAGCGGCCCGAACAGCCGGGCCACCCGGCCCAGTTGGTTCAGATCCGACAACAGGGCGTCTCCGGCCCCCGGGTACTGGACCTTGACCGCGACCTCCCGCCCGTCGTGCCACACCGCGCGGTGCACCTGCCCGATGGAGGCCGCCGCGGCGGGCTTGTCCTCGAATTCGGAGAAGAGGGATCGCCAGTCCGCGCCCAGCCGCTCCTCGAGCACCGCGTGGACCGTGCGGGCCGGCATCGGTGGCGCGGCGTCCTGGAGCTTGGTGAGCGCGGCCCGGTACGGTCCCGCGACCTCCTCGGGCAGCGCCGCCTCGAAGACCGACAGGGCCTGGCCGAACTTCATGGCGCCGCCCTTGAGCTCGCCGAGGACCTTGAAGAGCTGCTCGGCGGTGCGCTGCTGCAACTCGGTCGCGACCTCCTCGGCCGGACGCCCGCCGAGCCGCTTGCCGAGCCCCAGGGTCGCCCGCCCGGCGAATCCCAGAGGCAGCGCCGCCAACTTGGCCGTACGGGTCATCGCTTTGCGCGGAAGATCAGACATGCGCCCCCTCTTTCCGGTCGGTCACGTCGTCATTGTCCCCCGCCTCTCCTGAACCGAGTCACGCAGATGGCCCTCGTGATTCCGATCGGGGTGCGGCCGTTCCCCGGGAGAAGGCGGCAGTGAGCTGGCGAGCGGAGCCGCACGCACATCTTTTGTCCCCCGGCACCGGCCGCGTGTCCATCGTCATTCGAGCCAGCCCCACCTCCACCCGGGCCCCCGCACTGGCCGGCTCCCCGCCGTCCAGAAAAGCCAGGGCATGGGCGGCCGCCAGCCCCGCCACCATGGTCGCCAGCGCGATGTCGCAGGCCGGGACCCCGGCGCCGCGCCGCGACCGCAGCTGGGCGAGGACCCGCGGCCACGCCGGATCGGCGTCGGCGCGCCCCAGGGCCAGGCAGCCCGCGCAGGCCGTGCGACCCGGCACCACCAGCGGGCCGACCACGCCGGTG